>NZ_JBEYWQ010000021.1:0-157252 GCF_040644495.1 Microbispora sp. NPDC046973
CTCGGCGAGTTCCACGTCCTCGGCCACGTCGGGTGCGGTGAGCAACGGCTCGGGCAGCCACGGCCCGACGTAGGACTCCCTGCGCCGGCCGAGCGTGCGGAGCCGTTTGAGGGCTTGGCGGGTGGTGATGCGCACCAGGTAGGCGCGCATGTCCCGCACGGTGCCGAGATCGACGCCCGCCCACAGCAGCCAGGTCTCCTGCAGGACGTCTTCGGCGTCCGCGGCCGAGCCGAGCATCTCGTAGGCCACGGTGAACAGAAGGTTGCGGTGGGCGACGAAGGCCTCCGTGGCCGGGTCCACGGGCTCCCCCTGAGCAAACGGCCCGGCTGTGCCCGCCGGTGTGCCCGCCGGTGTGCCCGCCGGTCGCTCGCTGCGTTCGCTCATCGCTGCTTCCTGTCTGCTGGTTCTCGACGGTGCCATGCATAAGAGGCCGGTTTCCGCCGCCGTGTGACAGCCGTGCTCGGTGGCGTACGTCACACAGCGGTGCTGTCACAAGGATCGGGTCGCCGGGATCTCGTGCTCGTCAGGACGCCGCGCCGGCGATCGGCGCGGTGTGCACCACCACGAGTGAGGACAACGTCATGGGACCCCGTATCGACCTGATGGCGAGCGAGCTCGGCGCCAGGATCGCCAAGCGGATCTACAACGTCGCCGCCGTGATCCGGCAGTCGCCGCTCCCCCAGGCCATTCAGGACCTGGTGATGCTGCGGGCCAGCCAGATCAACGGCTGCGGTTTCTGCGTCGACTATCACACCAAGGATGCCGCGGCCGCCGGGGAGAGCGCGGTGCGGCTCCATCTGGTGGCCGCCTGGCGCGAGTCCACCGTGTTCACCGAGGCCGAGCGGGCCGCGCTGGCGCTCACCGAGGAGGGCACCCGGATCGCCGACGCCCACCACGGCGTGTCCGACCAGACCTGGGCCCAGGTGCGCGCGCACTACGACGACGACCAGATCGTCGCGCTGGTCTCCCTGATCGCCATGATCAACGCCAACAACCGGCTGAACGTGATCGTGCGTAACCCGGGGGGCTCCTACGAGCCCGGCATGTTCGCCGGCATGGCGAGCTGAGAGGAACATCATGAACGCAGCGCTTGAAACCCTTCGCCGTGAGTTCGGCGGCGACGTCGTCGAACCGGGAGCGGCGGAGTACGCGTCGGCCAGTCGCTCGGTGCTGGCCTCGGGCAGTCCGGCCTTTGTCCTGCGGCCCAGGAGCGTCGGGGACGTGCAGGCAGGTGTGCGGTTCGCCGCCCGCGCGGGGCTTGTGCTGTCCGTGCGGGGCGGCGGCCATGGTTTTGCGGGCTTCGGCACCAACGACGGCGGCGTCGTGATCGATCTCAGCATGCTCGCGAAGGTCGAGGTCGTCGACAAGGACCGTCATCTCGTGCGGATCGGCGGCGGCGCCACCTGGGGGCAGGTCGCGGCCGCCCTGGCGCCGTACGGGCTGGCGATCTCCTCGGGCGACACCAAGAGCGTCGGTGTCGGCGGGCTGACGTTGGGTGGCGGCATCGGCTGGAAGGTCAGGAAGCACGGCCTGGCGGTGGACAACGTGGTCGCCGCCGAGGTGGTCACGGCGGACGGCGAGGTCGTGCATGCCCGCGCGGAGGAGAACGCCGAGCTGTTCTGGGCGATTCGCGGGGGCGGTGGCAATTTCGGGATCGTGACGGCCTTCGAGTTCGCGGCCCATCCGACGACGGACGTCTTCCACGGCAGGATCACCTTCCCCGCGTCGGAGGCGGCCGCCGTGCTTCAGGGGTGGGCGGACCGCCTGCGCACCGCTCCGGACGAGCTCACCTCGATCGTGAACCTCGCCAATCCCCTGGCCGGCGGTCCTCGGGCGCCGATCGAGGTCCACGTCGCCTTCGACGGGGACGATCCGCGGCGCGCGGCCGAGGCCGTCGATCCGATCCGCCGGCTCGGCACGGTGGTCCAGGACGACGTCGCGCTGAAGCCCTACGCCGACACGCTCGTGGAGGGCGTCATCCCGCCGCCGGGCATCCGGCTGGTCACCCGCAGCGCGTTCGCCGGCGGGGAGCCGGTGCCCGAGGTCCTTCGGATCCTTGCCGAGGTGGGGGCGGCGGAGGGAGCGCCGTTCATCGCCGTGCGCAGCCTCGGCGGCGCGGTGTCGCGAGTCCCCGACGACGCCACCGCCTACGCCTTCCGCCGGGCGGAGTTGATGATCGTGACCACCGTCGCGGGGCCGGCGCCGGTCGTGGAGGCCGCCCGGCCCGCTTTGGAGACGGTCTGGAGCAGGCTCGCGCCGCACGTGGGCGGCGCCTACGCGAACTTCCTCAGTTCCGCCGGCGAGGAGGACGTGGCCGCCGTCTATCCGGCGCGGACCTATGAGCGGCTCGCGGCGGTCAAGCGGCGATACGACCCCGGCAATCTGTTCGCCCGCAACCACAACGTGCGGCCTCGGTAGGCCCCGCGGGCGGGGCCGTTCAGGGCGCCCGGCCGGGTCGGACGGTCGACGTCGTTCCCGGCCGGGCGCCGAGCGCGGCTTCGCGGGATGTGCGTGGTCAGGTGGTGGCGTCGGGCAGGCAGACGGTGACGGCCTGGGGCACGACTTTGACCGTGATGCGCGTGACCCGGTCGCGGGCTCCCCCGTCCAGTTCGTACGCCATTGGGGTGCGGAGTTTGACCGACACCTTCTTGGCGCGGGTGATGCGGACGAAGGGGGATTTCTCGGCGTTGCCTGCGCTCATGCGGCCGAGGGTGCGGGCCCATTGGATGGGGCCTTCCGCGGTGGAGACGCCGACTTCGAGCCAGCCGTCGTCGTAGCGGGCGTCTTCGAAGACGTCGATGCCGCCGGTGACGGTGCCGACGTTGCCGACGAGCACGCAGCTGGCGTCGCCTTCGAACCAGTCGTTGTCGTCGATTTTGATCTTCATGGGGCTCACGGCTCCGCCGACGTGGCGCAGGCCGGTCCAGATGTAGGCGAAGCGGCCGAGGCGGTCCTTGAGGCCGCGGTCGGCGTCGGCGATCATCTCGGCGTCGAAGCCGACGCCCGCCATGACCGCGAAGTGCTCGCCGTTGATCTTGCCGAGGTCGAGTTTGGCGCGGCGGCCCTCGAAGCCGATCCGTACGGCCTCGGGGAGGTCTTCGGGGATGCCGAGGTTGCGGGCGAGGAGGTTGGCGGTCCCGGCGGGGACGATGGCGACGGTGGCGTCGCGGCCGGCGAGGGCGTCGATGCAGCGCTGCACGGTGCCGTCGCCGCCCCAGATGAAGAACAGTTCGGCGCCGTCCTTGAGGGCCTGGCGGACCTTCTTGGGGGCCTTCTTGCTCTTGGGGACCTCATACCAGAGCAGGTCGTCGACGTCGTAGCCGGTGATGAGCTTGCGGAGCTCGTCGAGGCCGCCGCCGACGGTCTTCTTGCGGTGCGCGATGACGGCGACGCGGGGTGCCGGGGTCCGGGGGGGTGCGGGTGCGGCGGCGGGGTCGTCCGCGGGCCGCCGGTCAGCGGATTTCACCATGGACCGGCGGCTACCCGGATGAGGGCCGGTTAGGCGTCGGGGAGGGTGTAGTCGAGGAGGTAGTGGTGGCCGTCCTCCGCGCGGATGGTGCCCTCGCCGGTGAGGCCGGCGAGTTCGCCGGTGCCGCTGGTGGGGACGATCTGCCATTTCATCCACTGTTCGCCGTTGTGGCTGGCGGCGCTGTGCTGGAGTACGAAGGTGCCCTTGCGTCCGTGGAGGGTGCCTTCGACGTGTTCGATGCCGACATACGCGGCGGGGCCGTCGGGGGTGACGACGGTGAGGATTTCGGTGGTGCTGGTGCCGACGAGGTCGCCGTGGAAGGTCTTGGCGATGTGATTGCGGCCGAAGGTGGCGCCTTCCTTCTCCTCGGCGGCCAGTTCGGTCCAGTTGGTGATGTCGAAGGTGCCGATGGCGTGTCCGTTCATGTGTCCAGCATGCCGCGTGTTCCTGTCACTTCTTGTCAGGTACGGCGGTGTCTGATGGGTGAGGGGAAGGAGAAATTCTGGCGAATGCCGTGAAGCCCGTCACTTTGCAGCCGTTCATGACAGATGATCGGAGGCATGCGTTACCCCCGACCGGCCGTCCCGGTCCTCGCCGGCCGGTTCGTCCAGGCCGGGCCGGCGCGATGCTGATCTCCCCCTTCCCTTCCCTGGAGAGCCGCAGGACCGCGTACAAGGTGTTCGGGTCGGTCGCGACCGCCCCGCGCCGGGCGCGCGCGTTCGTGCGGTGCCAGTTGCGGGGGTGGGAGCTCGCGGATCTGGCCGAGACGGCGGAGCTGGTCGTCTCCGAGCTGGTGACGAACGCGGTGCGGGCGACGGACGCCGTGGTCAGCCCGCCGGTGGCCTCGTCGATGTTCCCGGTGGCCCTGCGTACGGTGGCGTTGCGGGTCCGGGTGGCGCCGGAGCCGCGCAGCCTGTTCATCGAGGTGTGGGACGTCAGCGACCGTGAGCCGGTGGCGCATGGCGACGCGGGAGGCGAGCTGGGCGACGGCGGCCGGGGGCTCGTGCTGGTCGGCAGCCTGGCCCGGCGCTGGGGTCACTATCCGGCGCCGGACCGGGGCAAGATCGTGTGGTGTGAGCTGACCATCTCGCCGCGGGAAACGGCGCGGCCGCCGGAGGCGGCGGGTGCTCCGGGGGCCGGTTTCGTGCCGCGCGTGCGGCCGAGGGCGGCGGCGAGAGCGGTGGAGGGGGCGGCGGAGGGGGCGCTGCCGCAGCGGGTGCGGCGGCATCCGGTGGGCGCGCGTGCGGACGGCCCGGACGAGGCGACGTTGCTGCGGGTGCTGGAGGGCCTGCGGGCGCTGGACGTGTCGGGCCCGGACCGCCGCTGAGCCGGCTTGCCCCTGCCGGGTGGACGCGCGGTGGTCAGGGGACGACGGTGACCGGCCAGCGGCCGGTGCGGACCAGGCGGAGCGCGACCGAGCCGATGAAGCGGTGGCCGGCCTGTGTGGAGGCTCCCACCACGACCGCGTCCGCCCTGATCTCATCGGCGATCTTGGCGAGGACGCCGGCGGCGTCGCCGTACTCGGTGCGGAAGGTGTAGTCGACACGGGAGTGGGCGGTCTGGGCGAAGCGCTCCACTTGTGCGCGCAGGTCCGCGGCGACCTCCTCCCCCGCCTCGATCACCGAGGCCGACGCGGCCGGCACCATCGTGCTGATCGCTCCGGGGTTGGTGACGTAGACGAGGACGACGTGCGAGCCCTGGCGGCGGGCGAGCCCCCAGGCGTACGCGGCGGCGCGCAGGGAGGTCTCCGAGCCGTCGATGCCGACGAGGATCACTCGCGGGCCGTCGGTGCCCAGCTCGAACGTGTTCACGCAAGTCAGGGTACGGCCACCGGGGGGCGTCCGGATACGGGCCCGGCCCCGGGGCGGGCCGTGGTGGATCAGGCGGCGGGTGACGGTCTTTACCGGGCCGGGGAGGCGGGGAGGCGGGGCAGGGCCCGGCCGGGGGCGCGGATAACCTGTTGCGGAAATGTCGGGGCCGTTGGTTAGGGTCTCGGATCGTGGCTGATCAACCTCTCATCTACGCGCGCGGCCTGGTCAAACGCTTCGGGGACTTCACCGCCGTCGACGGGATCGACCTTGACGTGGCGCCGGGAGAGGCGTTCGGTTTCCTCGGGCCCAACGGGGCCGGCAAGTCCTCGACCATGCGGATGATCGGGTGTGTGTCCACGCCGACCGCCGGGGAGTTGCGGATCCTGGGCATGGACGCGGTGCGCGACGGACCGAGGATCCGCGCGCGTCTGGGGGTCTGCCCGCAGCTCGACAACCTCGATCCCGACCTGACGGTGCGGGAGAACCTGGTGACCTACGCCCGTTACTTCGGGCTGTCGCGGGCGGAGAGCCGCAGGCGGGCCGACGAGCTGCTGGAGTTCGTGCAGCTCGCCGACCGCGCGGGCGGGAAGGTGGAGCCGCTGTCGGGTGGCATGAAGCGGCGACTGACGATCGCGCGGGCGATGGTGAACGAGCCTGATCTCGTGCTGCTCGACGAGCCGACGACGGGGCTGGACCCGCAGGCCCGCCACCTGCTGTGGGAGCGGTTGTTCCGGCTCAAGCAGCGGGGCACCACGCTGGTGCTGACGACGCACTACATGGACGAGGCCGAGCAGTTGTGCGACCGGCTGGTCGTGATGGACGGCGGCAAGATCGTGGCGGAGGGGTCGCCGAGGTCGCTGATCGAGACCCATTCGACGGCCGAGGTGGTCGAGTTGCGCTTCCCCGGCATGCCGGAGGCGGGGCCGCGGTACGCGGCGGCACTGGAGGGAATGGGCAAGCGGGTCGATCCGCTGCCCGACCGGGTGCTGGTCTACGTGGACGACGGCGACGCCGCGCTCGCCGAGATCCAGCGACGTGGCTTGGAGCCGTCGAGCGTGCTGGTGCGGCGGTCGACGCTGGAGGATGTGTTCCTCCATCTGACGGGCCGGACGTTGGTGGACTGAGATGGCCGTGACCCAGGGAGTGCATCCGACGCTCGCGGTGCTGGAGCGGCACCTGACCCTCTACCGGCGGTTGTGGCAGGCGTCGGTGTTCTCCTCGTTCGTCCTGCCGGTGCTGTTCCTGCTGAGCATCGGCATCGGTGTGGGGGGCTACGTCGGCAGGGTGCAGGGGGTCGGCTACCTGTCGTGGATCGTGCCGGGCGTGCTCGCCTCGACGGCCTTCCAGATCGCGGTGGGCGAGTCGACCTATTCGGTGCTGGGCGACTTCAAGTGGGTCAGGGCCTATCACGCGATGCGGGCCACGCCGGTGGGGCCGGCGGACATGGTCCGGGGTCATCTGCTCTACCTGGTCTTCCGGGTGACGGTCGCGGTCGTGGCCTTCCTCGTCGTGGTGGTGTTCTTCGGTGGGCTGCATTCGCCGTGGGCGCTGGTCACCCCGCTGGTGTGCGCGTTGCTGACGGTGTCGGTGGCGGCGCCGGTGACGGCGTTCGCCGCGACGATCGACCACGACAGTTATTTCTCGCTGCTGTTCCGGTTCGTGGTGATCCCTTCGACGTTGTTCGCGGGGGTGTTCTTCCCGGTCGAGCAGCTCACGGCGGTGTTGCGCCCGCTGGCGTACGCCTCGCCGTTGTGGCATGCGGTGGAGCTGTGCCGGGCGGCGACGCTCGGAAGGGCCCCGGCCTGGCCGGTTCCGGTGCATGCCGGCTATCTGCTGGTGTGGGCGGTGGCGGGTCTTCTCCTGGCGGTGCGGGCGTTCCGCCGGAAGCTGGAGGACTGATGGTGACGACGCTGGTGGCGTCCCGGGTCTCCCCCGGCCGGGTGGGCGCCGTCATCGGCCGCAATGTGGGGGCGCTGCGCTCCGGGCCGTCGTACTGGATCGTGCTGCTGTCGGGCTTCTTCGAGCCGCTGCTGTATCTGCTGTCGATCGGTGTCGGCGTCGGCGCGCTGGTCGGTGAGCTGACGGTGGACGGGCGGACCATGTCGTACGCGTCGTTCGTCGCGCCGGCGATGCTGGCGGTGTCGGCGATGTCGGGAGCGCTGGCCGAGACGACCTTCAACTTCTTCTTCAAGTTGAAGTACATGAAGACGTTCGAGGCGGTGCTGGCGACGCCGGTGCGGCCGATCGAGATCGCGGTGGGCGAGCTGGTGTGGTCGATCGCCCGGGGGTCGCTCTACACCGCGATCTTCCTGGTCGTGATGGTGGCGATGGGGCTGGCGGAGCCCGGCTGGGCGCTGGCCGCGTTTCCGGCGACCGTGCTTGTGGGGCTGGCCTTCGGCGGGCTGGGGATGGCCGTCAGCACGCTGATGCGCGGCTGGCAGGACTTCGACCTGATGGGCACCGGGCAGTTCGCGTTGTTCCTGTTCTCCGGGACGTTCTCCCCGGTGCAGGACTATCCGGTCGGGGTCGAGGTGCTGATCCAGCTCACGCCGCTCTACCACGCGGTGGAGCTGGTGCGCGGCCTGTGCATGGGAGTGCTGGAGTGGGGGCTGCTCGGGCACGCGGCCTACCTGGTCGTGCTGGCCGGGGCGGGGGTCTGGTTCGCCTCCCGGCGCCTGACCAGGACCTTGTGCGACTGACCGTGTGACCTGACCGGCGCTGTGGCCGGCTGGGCACCTGAGGTGTGTGACTGACCCCGACCCGCGCCCGCGTCCCGGCGCTCAGACGGGAGAGGGCCCGATCTGTACGCGGTCGTCGTCGCCGTCGGACAGGAACGACGCCAGTGACCGCCCCTCCTCGATCACCGCGGCATGGTCGGATCGGGACAGGCGGCGCAGCGGGGTGACGATCACGGTGCCGGCCGTGACGTTCCAGGTCGCGGCGACCCGGCCGTCCACCAGGACGACGCGCGCGCCGGCGACCGACAGGCCGCGGTGGGCGTCGTCGACGATGCGGCTGCGGTCGTGGTAGCCGAGGAGCGCATTGTCGAACGCCGGCAGGAACCTCACAGGTGCGGGGGTGTCCGGGTCGGGACGCGGCGCGTCGGGCAGGTCCAGCAGTCGCCGGCCCCGTTCGTCGCGGAAGGCGACGAGTTCCTCCCGCACGGCGTCGACCGCGGCGGGCAGCCCGGCAAGACCGCACCAGGCGCGCAGGTCGGCGGACGCGGCCGGCCCGTAGGCGGCCAGATAGCGGCGGACCAGCTCCTGCCCGGTCTGGTCGGATCCGTCCGGGTGGAGCGGGGCGACCTCGCGTCCCAGCCATGAGGCGAGGGGAAGGTTGCGTACCCCTGCTCTGGTGCGCCACAGTCCGCGCGGGGGCAGCTGGGCCATCGGGATGAGCGCGGCGACGAGCAGCTCACCCAGCGCCCGGCGCGGCGGCGCGGGCCGGCGGCCGGCGAGCGCGTCGACGAGTTCGGCCATGGTGCGGGGCCGGCCGTCGGCCATCACCTCCCTGCCGGCCGCTGCCACCTCGTCCGGATCGAGGCCGGCGAGTTCACGGCGGTACGTGGTCAGCACCCGTTGCCGCAGCATGCTGTCGTGCCGGGCGCGCCAGGCCAGTGCGTCGTCGGCGGTCACCAGGTGGACGGTGCGGCGCATGAGGTGGGTGCGCACCACGTCCCGTCCGGTCAGCAGACCGTCCAAGGTCGTGGGGTGGAAGGCTCGCACCCGCGACCACAGCCCGACGAACGGCTCCTGCGGCTCCTGTGCCTGCATGCCGCACAGGTGCGCGACGACGTCGAGGACCGGTGCGTCGGTGCGGTCGAGCAGGAACTGCCGGGCGAGCGTGGCGCGGTTGAGCGCGCGGCTGTGGAGGACCGTCATGGTGTCAGTCCGTGGCCCGGTCGCCGGCCGGGCGCCTGCGCAGCGCCGGGTTCGTGACGGCCGGTGGGTTGTAGGAGATGCCGAGCGGGCCGATGACGGCCGCGCTGATTGAAGTTGACGCCTCGCGCGTTCTCACGGTGATCCGGTTCCTCTTGATTCAGGGGGCCGCTTCCCGCGGCCTTGCCAGGCGGTCCCGCTCCTGCCGTACGGGCAGGAGCGAAGGGTTCGCAGAGGGGTGCGGCGGACAGGCGGATGCCCGCACCCCTCTGCGTGGGGAAGGTCGGTTGTGCTCAGCCGTTGTAGGGGGCCGCGACGTCCAAGACCCAGACGACGCCGAAGGGGTCCTTGAGCATGCCGTAGAGCGGCGCCCACTGCGCGGGCTCCAGCGGCCGCACGACGGTCGAGCCGGCGGCCAGCTTCTCCCACAGGGCGGCGATCTCGCCGGTGTCGTCGCCGCGTACGGAGACGAAGACGGCGTTCTCCCCCGGGTTCCACGGTGTGTGGGAGGGCACGTCGTAGGCCATGACGTGGAAGCCGTTGTCCGCGATCACCTGGCCCCACATCACCCAGTCGGCCTCTTCCGGGTTCTGCGCGGTGCCCGCGTCCTTGTAGGTGACGGCGACGACGTTCCCACCGAAGACGGAGTGATAGAAGTCGAGCGCCGCGCGGGCGTCGCCGCGGAAGTTCAGGTGGGTCGTGGTGGTGATGGACATGAAGGCTCCTCGCCTTGGATCACTCGGACAAGCGCCGGACGCGCTCGCGTCGCAAGCGGCAGGGCATGCGTCGCTGCCACGGGTGCGACCCCCGGCCCGGCGTCGATGACCTCACGCTTCCACGGGTAGAGGACAGGATGTGTCCTCTACGGGAGCAGGATGGGTCTCATGCCGAAGACGTCCGCGCGACTGCTCGCCCTTCTGTCGCTGCTCCAGACCCGTCGGAACTGGTCGGGCGAGGACCTGGCCGAGCGGCTGTGCATCAGTGCGCGTACGGTCCGCCGTGACGTGGACCGTCTGCGCGAGCTCGGTTATCCGATCACGACCTTCAAGGGGCCGGACGGCGGATACCGGCTCGATGCGGGTTCGCAGATGCCTCCGCTGCTGTTCGACGACGACCAGGCCGTCGCCCTCGCCGTGGCCCTCCAGACGGCCACCACAACCGGTGCCGGCATCGGGGAGGCCTCGGCGCGTGCGCTGAACACCGTCCGGCAGGTCATGCCCGCGCGGCTGCGCCGCCGGATCGACACCCTCCAGGTCACCGCCGTCGAGCGGCCCGCGACGCGGCCGGACGTACGGGTCGACGGCAGCGTGCTCGTGGCGCTCAGCGCCGCCGTCCACGCCGGTGAGGTGCTGCGTTTCGACTACGTGGCCGCGTCCCCGCAGGAAGCGGACGACGACGGGGTGCTGACGCCGCCGCGCCGGGTGGAGCCTCATCATCTGGTCACCTGGGGCGGGCGCTGGTATCTGGTCGCCTGGGACCTCGACCGCGAGGACTGGCGCACCTTCCGCGCCGATCGGATCACCCCCCGCTCCCCCACCGGGCCGCGTTTCCCCCCGCGCGAGGTGCCCGGAGGCGATGTGTCCGCCTTCGTGGCCGGAAGGTTCCGGGGCTTCGACGGCTCCGGCGACTGGCCCTGCCGCGGTGAGGTGATCCTCGATCTGTCCGCCGCCGTCGTGTCCCGATACACCCGCGACGGAGTCGTGGAGGCGCTCGGCCCCGACCGCTGCCGGCTCGTCCTCGGCTCGTGGTCGTGGCCTGGCCTGGCCGCCGCCATCGGCAGGTTCGACGCCGACATCGAGGTCGTCGGCCCGGCCGAGCTCAGGGAGGCTTTCGGGCAGCTGGCCCGCCGCTATGCCAGAGCCGCGAGCGGCGCGTCCACCGCCGCGACCCCCGACCGCCTCGACTCGGCCCCGTTGTCCTAGCTCAGACACCAGAGGATTCGGAAGCGCTCGCTCGACAGGGCGAGCCCGCCCACCAGTTGGCTTCGCTGTAGTCCCGGGGAAATTTCCAACGGATTTGCCTGACCTGCGGCGATACACAGGACCTGGTTACTCGGCACGCGGATACGGCGGGGGCCGGCGGGCCAATGTGAGTTCTGTGTCACAGCTGGGATGGGCCGAAGGCTCTGCCGCGAGCACGTGTTCCGCGCTCCTGAGTGGCGTGACGCACGTCACGTCACGTCCTGTCACGTCGCTGCGATCCCCGGTGTCTTGAGGGCATGACCGAATACAACACATCCCACAAGGTCGTGGTCATCGGTGGCGGTTACGCCGGAACGCTGGCGGCCAACCGTCTGCGGATGCGCGACGACGTCGACATCACTCTGGTCAATCCGCGCCCGGAGTTCGTCGAACGCATCCGGCTGCACCAGTTCGTGGCCCGTACCGGCGACGCCACGATTGACTACGGCACGCTGCTCGGCGAGGGCATCCACCTGGTCGTCGACAGCGCCACGCGCATCGACACCGCCGCCCGCACCGTGCGGCTGGCGTCGGGCCGCGCGCTGGACTACGACTACGTCATCTACGCGGTCGGCAGCACCGGCGCGGTGCCCTCGGTGCCAGGCGCGGCCGAATTCGCTTGGCCCATCGCGGAATTGGAGTCCGCGCAGCGGCTGCGCGCCAGGCTGGAGGAGTTGCCCCTCGAGGCTCGGGTCACCGTGGTCGGCGGCGGATTGACCGGCGTCGAGACGGCCGCCGAACTGGCCGAACAAGGGCGCAAGGTCACGCTGGTGTGTGGCCGGACCCTGGCGCCCTACCTGAGCGCAGGGGGGCGCCGATACGTCGCCAAATGGCTGACCCGCCATGGTGTCACCGTGCTCGAGGGCGGCGCGGTGACCGAGGTCCGGCCGGACGCGGTCGTCCTGGCCGACGGTTCTGCCGACGGTGTGGTACGTCCGAGCGCACTGACTATCTGGACGGCCGGTTTCGGCCTGCCGGAGCTGGCGGCGGCGAGCGGGCTGAGCACCGACGCGCTCGGCCGGCTGCTCACCGACGAGACGCTGACCAGCATCGACGACGACCGCATCGTCGCGGCAGGCGACGCCGCCGCACCGTCGGGCCAGCCGCTGCGGATGAGCGGCTACGCCGCCGGGCCGCTCGGGGCGCAGGCCGCCGACACCGTGCTGAGCCGCATCGCGGGGACCGAACCGGCGGTGATCAACCTGGCCTTCACTGGCGCGTGCGTCAGCCTCGGCCGGCACGCCGGCATCAGACAGATCGCCGGTAAGGACGACACCGCGGTGGACATCTACATCCCCGGCCGCATAGGCGCAATAATCAAGGAAGTGACCTGCAAGTTCGTGGTGTCGAAGCGGATCCGCGGTGAGGCACGCAAGCCCGGTTCCATGGGCTGGCTCAAGGGTGGCCCGCGCCCCGAACAGCCGGCCTCCGCTGCGCGGGCGGTCACCTCCCCGTGAGCACCGACGAGCACGCCGAGCGATTCACCGTGTTGCGGCCGCTGCTGTTCACCATCGTGTACGAGATCCTCGGCTCGGCAACCGAATCCGACGACGTGCTGCAGGACAGCTATCTGCGGTGGGCCAAGGTGGATCTCGCGGCGGTGCGGGACACCAAGTCGTATCTGGCGCGGCTGGTGACCCGTCAGGCGCTCAACGCCTTGCGGGCGAGCACGCGCCGTCGCGAGGAGTACATCGGCTCCTGGCTGCCCGAGCCGCTGCTGCTGGAGGAGAACGACGCGTCGGCCGATGTGGTGCTCGCCGAGTCGGTGTCGATGGCGATGCTTGTGCTGCTCGAAACGCTCACCCCCGATGAGCGAGCGGTGTTCGTGCTGCGCGAGGTGTTCGGGTTCGACTACGACGAGATCGCCGCAGCGGTGGGCAAGTCCGTGGTGACGGTGCGCCAGATGGCGCACCGCGCCCGCAGGCACGTACAGGCGCGGCGTAAACGTTTCGATCCCGTCGACGCTGGGACGACCATGCGGATCACCGAGCAGTTCATGTCCGCGGCGGCGACCGGTGACATGGAGGGGCTGCTCTCGCTGCTCGCGCCGGGCGCCACGTGGACCGCCGACAGCGGCGGCAAGGTCACCGCGGCGCGCCAGCCGGTGGTGGGCGCGGAGAAAGTGGCCGTGCTTGTCATGGAACTGTTCCGCGTGGGGCGGTTGCCGGACTCGCGGATCGAGATGGTCAACTGCAACAACGCGCCCGCGATGGCCGCCTACGACGGCGATCACCTGGTAGGCGTCTGCCTGTTCGAGGTCGGCGACGGGAAGATCACCAACTTCTACGTCATCCGTAACCCGGACAAACTCCTCGCGCTGACGGTTCCGCGTCAGATCAGCCGGTAGGACTCGGCGAGCCGCAGCGCAGCAGGTCGCGATCGCGCATGTCTGGCGCAAGCGGAGTTGCCGCTGCAATGCGGCGCGGCAGGTGACACGTCCTGTGGCGATCGACGAACCCGTCTCCCGCCCCTTTGCGTGTGTTGACCACTTCGACTGAAGGATGACCAAGGAGTTGACCATGACCGATACACAGGTAGTGATCGCTGGGGCGGGGCCGACCGGGCTGATGCTCGCGTGCGAGCTGGGGCTCGCCGGGATCGATGTGCTCGTCCTCGAGCGGCTCCCGGAGCCTCGAACGGTGGAATCGCGGGCCGGAGGCCTGCACATCCGCACGATGGAGATGCTCGATCAGCGGGGTCTGCTCGACGGGTTCCTCGAGCGCGGACGGCCGCGGCAGGACGTGCACTTCTCCGGACTCGGTCTCGACCTATCCGATATGGCGACGCGATATCCGTACGCTCTGCTCATCTTGCAGGCCGAGGTGGAACGGCTGCTGGAGGAGCGCGCGGCGCAGTTGGGGGTACGGCTGCGCCGCGACGCCGAGGTGACGGGGTTCACCCAGGACGAAACGGGTGTCACGGTGGAGCTCGCGGACGGGTCGCGCGTCCGGGCGGACTACCTCGTCGGCTGCGACGGGGGCCGCAGCACCGTGCGCGGGCTCGCCGGCATCGAGTTCCCCGGCACCCCGGCCACGATGACCGCGATGCTCGGCGACGTCGAGCTCGCCGAGCCGCCCGCGGCCGACATCTTCCAGGAGCGGCGCGAGCACGGCAGATTCTCAGTGCTGTCGTACGGCCCGGACTGGTACCGGGTGCTGACCAACGAGTTCGATCATGTCGCTGGCCGGGACGAACCGATGAGCCTGGAGACCCTCCGCAAGGCCATGCTCAAGATCGCCGGTACGGACTACGGGATGCACTCACCGCGCTGGCTCTCCCGGCACGGCGACGCGGCCCGCCAGGCCGACCGTTACCGTGTGGGCCGGGTTCTCCTGGCGGGCGACGCCGCCCACATCCACTTCCCGGCGGGCGGCCAAGGCCTGAACACCGGCGTGCAGGACGCGGTCAACCTCGGCTGGAAGCTCGCCGCCGTCGTCCACGGCCACGCCCCGGAACCGCTGCTCGACACCTACCACGCCGAACGCCACCCGGTCGCCGCCCGCGTCCTGCACAACACCCGCGCCCAGACCGCCCTGTGGCGGGTGGACGACCACACCTCTGCTCTACGCGAGATGCTGAACGATCTCATCGGCATCGACGAGGTACGGCTGCGGCTGGCCGGCATGATCACGGCAACCGACCTCCAGTATCCGATGGAGGGGACCGACGACCTTCTCGGCCGCCGGATCCCGGATCTCGACCTCGACCGCGGCCGCGTCTACGAACTCCTGCACCGCGCCCATGCGGTTCTGCTGGATCTTGGCGGTCTCCCACCGCTCGACAGCGTCGTGACCGGCTGGGCGGACCGAGTCGATCTCGTTCGCGCCTGTCCAGCCGAGGGCTCCGATCTGGGCGCGGACGCCGTATTCATCCGTCCCGACGGACATGTCGCCTGGGTCACCCGCGCCGGCGAGCGGCCAGACTTCGACGCGCTCCGGACCGCCCTCACGACGTGGCTCGGGCCGGCCGGCCACCTTCGCGGCGCGCACGTACACCACCAGCCCGCCCCACGGACCACGCCAACCCCGGATTAGTGCGCGAATCCCGCTCCAGCCGGCTCATCTGGCTCCTCGACCATGTCCTTGCCACCAGATCGAGCCCATGACGTTCTAGCGCTGCCGCTGCGCCCAGCCCGCCGAACTGGTACGACTCTGCGGGGACAATCCAACCTCCCGATCACACAGTCGCGTCCGTGACGGCCGGGCGCAGCGGCCGCCGGCCGCCGCCATCTAGCTTGGCCAGCTCCGCTTCTGTCAGGGTGAAGTACCGGATGAGATCGTCGCGGCCGATGCCGGGGTGGGACCGCAACCGCTCCAACTGGTCTTCCGAGAACGTCCGGGTCGACATCGACCACCCCCCGCACCGCTACCGGTCAGGACCATACGAACCGGAGCGGAAGTGATCAACAAAGGGGACAGGCCTACATCAGTGCAGGTCAGGCAGATCCGTTGGGAATTTCCCCAGGACTACAGCGAGGCCCGGTTCCACCAACCGCGGGTTGCCGATTGGACGCGAGCACGTCGAACGCGCGTCCCTCCACGAAGGCGGGCACCTGGTCACAGTCGAGACGCGACGTCCGTCTTCGTCCCCTTCGAGGAGGACGGGGGAATGCTGCCGGTCATCCTGTCCAAGGCGTTCCTGCTCGCCGGCGATGCACCCCATCACCATTCCGACGATCACCCGCCGGCTGAGGGCCGCGCCCCTCAGCTCGGGGGCGCGGCCTCGCCGCGCCAGGCGCGCTGGTGGCGGGCGATCTCCCGGAACAGGCGCTTGAACTCGGCGAAGACGTCCGCGCCGACGGCCTGGGCGTGGCGCCGTTCGATCGCCTGGAGGATGGCGTCGGAGCGGGTCATCTGGTCGAGTCCCAGTTCGGTGGGGACGACGAGCTTGGCCCGCCGGTCGGCTGGGTCCGGGCGCCGTTCGACGTAGCCGAGGGCCTCCAGCTCGTCCAGCAGCTTGCCGACGACCTGTTTGTGCTGGCCGGAGGCGCGGGCGAGATCGGTGGCGCGGCTGCCCTCGACGTCCAGGTAGGCCAGGACCGCGCCGTGCTGCGGCCGCAGGCCTGGGTGCCCCTCGCGGGCCAGAGAGTCGAACAGCTCCTCCTGCAGGGCGAACAACAGCCGGCCGGTGAGCACCCCCAGGTCGGGATCCGACTGTTTACGCTCGCTCCGTCGCATCATTTAGTCACCTCTCATGATTGTCACTTATCTTGACTATCATCAAAGGTGACTATAACGTCCGTGGTGCACGCCGATCAAGGAGGTAGTGATGAGCACGACCGTGGAGTTGACCCGTTTCAAGGTGGCCCCCGAGAAGACCGAGGCCATGCTGGCGGCGCGGCCGGGGATGCTGGCGGACTTCCGCGCCGACCGCAAGGGCTTCCTGGGCGCCCGGCTGGTGCGCCTGCCGGACGACGAGTGGCTGGACATCGTGGAGTGGCGCTCGGCCGCCGACTTCGCCGCCTCACGTGCCAAGGGCGGGAACCTGCCGGGCATCGCCGCGTTCTTCGCCACCATCGAGGCGCTCGTCAGCGCCGAGGAAGGCGTCCTGGCCGCCGAATCGACGGCGGGTTCACCACCGCGGAGCCGGCCGACGACCGCCTGATCGCCGAGCGGCTGGCGGCCCACCGGCCGTACTGGGAGCCGGGGACCGACTACGGCTACCACGCCTTCGTCATCGGGCGCTCACCGGCGAGGTGGTGCGCCGCGTCACCGGCCGGTCGACCCAGGAGCTGTACGAGGAGCGGGTGCGAGCGCCGTACGCGCTCGACTTCCACCTCGGACTGCCCGAGGAGCTCGAGCCTCGCTACGTCGAGGTGCGGCCGCTGCTCCCGGACGAGCAGGCACGGTCGGGAGCCGGCGCGCCGCCACCCGACAGCCTGACCGGCGTCGCCTTCAACCTCAACGCGACCCCGCCGACCGATCTGGTGGAGTTCGCCGACAGCCGTTCGGTACGCGCCCTCGGCCCCACCTCGTCACATGCGATACCCGTCCCTCGGCGCCGACGCCTTCGGCCACAGCGGCGCGGTGGGCGCCCAGGCGTTCGCCGACCCGCCCAGCGGCGTCAGCTACAGCTACACCCGGCGCCGCGCCTCGCCATGAAGCTCACCACGCTCACAAAGACTCGCAAGGAGAAGAACAATGTCGCTGAAGAAGATCAACACCGTCCTGGCCGCCGCCTTCATCGTCTTCATCCTCTGGTTCGGGATGGAGTTCATCTTGAGCCCGGAGACGACGGCGCCGGGCTTCGGCCTGCGGAGCTGGCCGTCCGGCGACGGCGGCGGCTTCCTGATCATCAAGGGAATCCGCGACGTCGTCTTGGCCCTGGTCCTGGGCATCCTGCTGGTGACGGGCCACCGCCGGGCGCTGGGCTGGGTGCTGGTGGTGGAGGCCCTCGCCGCGTACGGCGACATGACCACCGTGCTGGCCCACCACGGCTCCGTGGCCACCGCGCTCGGCGTCCACGGCCTGACCGCGACGCTGATGGTGGTCAACGGCCTGCTGATGATGCGCGAGACGCGCAAGGTCGCGGCCGCTCCGGCGACGCCCGCCCCGCAGCCCGCCTGACGCCACCGTGGCGCGTGTCGGCGTTCGCGTGCGACATCGCCTCAGGGCTGTTCACCTTCATCGTGCTCATCGCGGAAACCGCGCGGTCCGGCGGCCGGAGCTCTTTGGAGCGTCCCGCCATCCAGCAGCCGGTCGAGCTGGACCAGAACAGCGCGGTCGGGCGCGTGCTCCTGGCCGACGACGACGGCTTCGGACCACCGGGGCGGCTGGGCCGGCAGCTACTCGCTCCGGGACTCGGGCGCCTCGCCGGCGGCGGCCGCGTCGGCCTGGATGCCGTCCAGGAGCCAGCCGAGGCCGATGGCGAAGCTGGTGTCCCAGTCGCCGTCGACGGCCAGGGGGCCGTGGGCGGCGAGGACGGGATAGCGGTCGCTGTCGGCGCGGAACCGCTCACGGGCGGCCTGTCCTGTTGCTGATCCTGGGTGCTGCTCTGCTCTGGCCGTCCAGGTCGCCTGCATGAGCGCCGATCCGATGACGTAGTTGGACAGCCCGTACGCGGCGGCGGTCAGGTGGGGTTCGACGACCCCGGCCTTCACGAGGGTGGCGTACAGGAACTCGCTGCGGGCGAGCACGTTGGGGCCGAGCATCGGGCGACCCAGCAGGGCCGCCGACCAGGGGTGGGCCAGGAGGACGGCGCGCCATCCGGTGATCAGGGCGGTGACGGCGGCGCGCCAGTCCCTGCCGTCGTTCCCAGGGATCTCCACCGCCGCGAAGATCGCATCGAGGGCGAGGTCGAGGACGTCGTCCTTGGTCTTCAGATGCCAGTACAAGGTGGTCGAACCGGTGCCGAGGCGCTCGGCGAGCCGGCGCATGGTCAGCCGGTCGGCGCCCTCCTCGTCCAGGAGGGCGATGGCCTCCTCCACGATCCGGTCCCGGCTGAGCGGGGGCGCCTCGCGCGCCGTCCGCGTGGGTGGCCGCAGCCACACGTCCCCGGCCGATCCAGAGCCTTTCCCCGCCACTTTCGGTCCTCCTCCGCGTCCGGGGCCGAGTCTAGTATGGTGATCGAGCACTGGATCATTGATCCGGTCACTGGAACGTCGATCCGGATGGCAGGGAGGAACGACGGTGGCGGGACATGTGGAGGTGGACCGGCTCACCTACGTGCTGCCGGACGGGCGGCTGCTCCTGCACGAGGTGTCGTTCCGCGTGGGCGACGGCGTCAAGGCCGGGCTGGTGGGGCCGAACGGCGCGGGCAAGACCACCCTGCTGCGGCTGATCGCCGGGGACCTGCGCCCGGACGACGGCCGGGTCGGCCACTCGGGCGGGCTGGGGGTGATGCGGCAGTTCATCGGCGGTGTCCGCGACGACAGGACCCTGCACGACCTGCTGCTGTCCGTGGCTCCTGAGCGGGTCAGGGCCGCTGCGGCGGCCCTGGGTCGGGCGGAGTCGGCACTGGCGGCTCGTGACGACGAGACGGCGCAGCTGGCCTACGCGCAGGCGATCGGCGACTACGCCGACGCCGGCGGCTATGACATGGAGGTGGTGTGGGACACCTGCGCGACGGCGGCGCTGGGCCTGCCCTACGACGCGGTCAGGTCGCGGCCGGTGGGCACGCTGTCGGGCGGGGAGCAGAAGCGCATCGTGCTGGAGGCGCTGCTGCGCGGCCCGGACCAGGTGCTGCTGCTGGACGAACCGGACAACTACCTGGACGTGCCCGCCAAGCAATGGCTGGAAGGGCGGCTGCGCGCCACGTCGAAGACGGTGCTGCTGGTCTCCCACGACCGGCGGCTGCTGGCCGAGTCAGTGGACCGGATCGTCACGGTGGAGTCGCGCGGCGTGTGGGTGCACGGCGGGGGTTTCGCCACCTACGCCCAGGGCCGCCGCGACCGTATCGACCGGCTGGAGGAGCGGCGCCGCCGCTGGGACGAGGAGCACGCCAAGCTCAGGCGCATGGTGCAGACCCTCCGGCAGACGGCGGCCAACAACGACGCGCTGTCGTCCGCCTACCGGGCCGCCCGCACCCGGCTGGAGCGGTTCGAGGAGGCGGGCCCGCCCGAGCGCCCGCCCAGGCGGCAGAACGTGCGGATACGGCTGCGCGGCGGCCGGACCGGCAAACGCGCCGTCGTCTGCGAGGGCCTGGAGCTCATCGGGTTGATGCGGCCGTTCGACGTGGAGATCTGGTACGGCGAGCGCGTGGGCGTCCTCGGGTCGAACGGCTCGGGCAAGTCGCACTTCCTGCGACTGCTGGCCGAGGCCGCGGACGGCCCGGCCACTCCGGGCTCGGTAGCCACAGGCGCGGCCACCACGGTCCGCTACCGCGGTTCCGTACGGCTGGGCGCCCGGGTGGTGCCCGGCCACTTCGTGCAGACCCATGCCCGGCCCGAGCTGCGCGGACGCACTCCCGCCGAGCTGGTGACGTCCGGTCATGCGCTCACGTTGAACGACGCGATGGCCGCGCTGGCCCGCTATGAGCTCGCGCCGGCCGCCGGGCAGCCGTTCGAGACCCTGTCCGGCGGGCAGCAGGCGCGGCTGCAGATCCTGCTGCTGGAGCTGTCCGGTGCGACCCTGCTGCTGCTCGACGAACCGACCGACAATCTCGACCTGGCCAGTGCCGAGGCCCTGCAGCAGGGGTTGGCGTCTTACTCCGGCACGGTCCTGGCCGTCACCCACGACCGCTGGTTCGCCGCGGACTTCGACCGCTTCCTCGTCTTCGGCTCCGACGGGACCGTCTACGAGAGCGCCGAGCCGGTGTGGGACGAGGCCCGTGTCCGGCGCGGCCGCTGACGCCGTGCCGTCAGGGCGGGCGCGCACCGCCGAACGGGCACGCCGCGCCCGGCGTCCCGGGCGCGGGCTCGGGCGTGATGCGTTCAGGACACGCAGACGCAGAACTCATTGCCTTCGGGATCCCGCCAGACCTGCCAGAGATCCTCGTGCATCTCCCCTGCCGGGCTGGCTCCCAGCGCGGCGGCGCGGGCGACCGCCTCGGCGAAGTCGTCGGCGACCAGATCCAGGTGGATGCGGTTCTTCACGGTCTTGGGCTCGGGAACCCGTTGCAGGGCCAGGTCGGGACCGAGACTGATCCAGTCGTCCTCGCGGCGGGTGATGTCCCGCTCCAGCAGCCGGCTCCAGAACATGGCGAGCCCGTCGAGGTCGTTGGCGTCGATGACCACGCCACCCAGGCGAATGCTCATTCTTCCCTCTCGGCGTACGGATCGATCACGGCCGGGTCCGTTGTCCAGGCCGGCCCGGATCTCGACCATGGCAGAAAGAGGATCTTCCGAGGAAGAGCGAGGGAGCGCACGCATGAACCCGGTTGTCATACGCCGTCTCGGCGGTGAGGACTGGCGCACCTGGCGCAGCCTGCGTCTGGCGGCCCTCGCCGACGCGCCCGGCATCTTCCACGGGGACCTGGAGGAGGAACGGGCCTACGACGCGGCGCGGTGGCGCGCCTGGACCGAGGCCGGTGTCACGGTGGCGGCGTTCGAGGCGGACGAGCCGGTGGGGGTGGCCGCGGGGCATGTCCCGGCAGATTGGGCCGGGACGGTGGAACTGTTCGGCATGTGGGTGCGTCCCCGGGCCAGAGGCGGGCGGATCGCCGAGCGGCTGGCACTGGAGGTGGTGGCCTGGGCACGCGAGACAGGACGTTCCCGGGTGGAGCTGTGGGTCGTCTCCGGCAACGAGCCCGCCGAACGGCTCTACCGGCGGCTCGGATTTCACGACACGGGCGAGTACGAACTCCATCCGCACGACCCGGGCCTGCGCAAACACGTCATGGCCATGGGCATCGGCGAAGGGTGACGCCTGATCCCCGGTGGCTCCCATTGGGTGAGTCGGCGATGCCGCTGCGGGCCGGGTTGGCCTGTGGGCGTACGTCCCCGGGCCGATGCCGCGTGGGTGGCGGCCGGTTAGTCTCGCGGCATGAACCCCGTGACGGCCACCCCGTTGCCTGTGCGTGTCGCCTACCGCGGCCTTGTTCCCCGAAGGGCACACCGGCGATGACGAGAACGCCGCTGACGAGAACGAAGGCCATGGCCTGGGCCGGGGGCGTCTCCTACCTCCTCATAGTGGGCCTGCTGGTGGTGGGCACGGCGCAGACGCCGGGCACGGTCCAGGGTGCCGGTTGCCTGCTTGCCGTGGGCCTGCTCGTCGGTGTGGTGCGGCGGATGCCGCTGCCGGCTCTGGCGATGGCCTTGTTCGGATCCACCGTCGTGGTGGTGGGCGCTGCGAGCCCTGTCACCGAGAGCCTGGCAGCGGCGTATCAGGGCCGGTTCCTGTCGTATCTGGCGGTGGACCTCGTCCTGGGCTTCGTCGTCGCCACGTGCGCGCGCCGGGCTGCGATCGTCGCCGTGGCCGTGTCCTTCACCGTGCAACTCCTGGTGATCGGCGGCTTTTCGCAGGGGAACGACCTGACCGTCAACGGGGTGATCGCCCTCCTGGCGATGGCCGCGTCATGCATGGCCGGTCTGCTGATTCGCGAGCGCCGCGAGCACGCGGTGGCGCTGCGTTCGCAGGAGGTGGCCGAGGCCGTGACCGCGGAACGGCTGCGGATCGCACGGGAGCTGCACGACATGGTCGCGCACAGCATCGGCATCATCGCCATCCAGGCCGGTGTGGGGAGCCGGGTCATCGCGACGCAGCCGGCGGAGGCCGGTGAGGCGCTGCGCACCATCGAGGCCACCAGCAGACAGACCTTGTCGAGCCTTCGGCGCACGCTTGTGGCGCTCCGTCAGGCCGACGGGGGCGCGTTCGGCTCGGCGCCGCTCGCCCCCTCGCCGGGCCTGGCGAACATCGAGCAACTGGCGGCGGCGACCGCGGACGCGGGGGTACGCGTCGACGTGCGCCGCAGTGGTGAGCAGCGTCCGTTGCCGGCCGACATCGATCTGGCCGCCTACCGCATCGTGCAGGAGGCGCTGACCAACGTCGTCCGCCACGCGGGCACCGGCCATTGCCGGGTGGGCATCGAATTCGGGGATGAGGAGCTGTCGGTGGAGGTCGTCGACGACGGGTGCGGGGCCACCTGGAACGACTCGCACCAGGGCTTCGGCATCGTCGGCATGCGGGAGCGGGTCGGCCTGCTCGACGGCCACCTCAGCGCCGGGCCGCGCCCCGAGGGCGGCTTCCGGGTGGCAGCCCGGCTGCCGCTGCCCGAACCCACCGCAGTCGCGGTGGAGGCCCGATGACCGTCCGGATCCTGCTCGCCGACGACCAGCCGCTGGTGCGGTCCGGATTGCGCGTGCTCATCGCCGACCACCCCGACCTGGAAGTCGTCGGTGAGGCCGCCACGGGCTCCGAAGCGGTCCGGCTCGTCGGCGACCTCGGCCCCGACGTCGTGGTGATGGACATCAGGATGCCCGGCATGGACGGGATCGAGGCCACCCGCCGGATCACGGCCGGCCCGACGGCGACCCGCGTCCTCGTCCTGACCACCTTCGACGAGGACGAGCACGTGTACGGCGCGCTGCGGGCCGGCGCGAGCGGCTTCGTGGTCAAGGACATGGCGCTGGACGACATCCTGGCGGCGATCCGCGTGGTCGCCGCCGGCGACGCCCTGCTCGCGCCGGGTGTGACGCGCCGTCTGATCGCGGACTTCGTCGCGCGCCCCGGGGCCGCCCCGGAGCGCTCCCCACGACCGATCGAGGGCATCACCGAGCGCGAACGGGAGGTGCTGACCCTGATCGGACGCGGCCGGTCGAACACCGAGATCGCGGAGGACCTCTTCATCACGGTGGCCACCGCCAAGTCGCATGTGTCACGGCTGCTCACCAAACTGGGCGCCCGGGACCGCGTCCAGCTCGTGATCACCGCCTATGAGATGGGGCTCGTCACGCTGCCACGCTGACGGCACCCGCTCACGGCGGGGTCTGGACGCGGGTGTCCCTCAGTCCCCATCCCCACCAGGGCCCGGGGGCGGTGCGGATTCGGTCATCCGCTCGATGATCTTCGTCAGCGCGCTGTGCAGGTGGCGCCGCTCTTCGTCGGTGAGGGTCGCGGTGGCGTGTTCGGCCAGCAGGCGCCTGGCCTCGGCGATGGGTTGCTCCGCGGCGCGGGCCTTGGGGGTCAGGTGCAGCCGGACGAGCCTGCCGTCCGCCGGGTCACGGCGCCGCACCAGCAGCCCGGCCGCCTCCATCCGGGTGGCGGTGTTGACGACGGTCGGGGTGGTGACCTGCAGGCGGGCCGCCAGCTCCCCCGGCGTCAGCCCGTCGGTCTCCCACAAGACCTCCAGCACGAGGTTCTGTCCCACGCGCACGCCGTGGCGGCTCATGGCCTCGTCCGCCGCCGCGCGTAACAGCTTCTGCGCCCGCGTGAGCAGCCTCAGCACTTCGGTCACCTGGCCATCCTACGATTCGTTTGCCTGCTAGCGATCTCACCGTTACGCTGATCGTTAGCGTGCTATCGAATTGGAGGGATCCATGATCCTCGTGACGGGCGGCCGCGGCTTCATCGGCGCGCACACCGTGCGGGCCCTGCTCGACCTCGGCGAACACTGCGTGCTCGGTCAGCGGGCGGCCGGACCGCCGCCGGCCCTTGTGGACGAGCGGGAGGCCCGGGACGGGCGGGCCGTGGTGGAGCAGGTGGACTGCACCGACCTCGGCAGCGTCCTGGCGGTCGGCAGGCGTCACCGCGTCACCGGCATCGTGCACCTGGCCGCGGCGAGGATGGGCGCCTCGGAGCCGTTGGACGAGCTGTCGGCGAACGCGGCCGGGCTGTTCACCGTACTGCGCGCCGCACGGGAGTGGGGCGTCGGCCGCGTCGTCGTCGCGAGCACGATCGGCCTGTACGCGGGGGTCGCGGGCCCGGCTCTCCGCGAGGACGCGCCGTTGCCGCTCGCGAGCCCGCATCCGATCCCGGCCAGCAAGAAGATCGCAGAAGTCGTCGCCGACGTCGCCGCGTCATCCGGGCTGGACGTGGTCGCCGCCCGGATCGGGGCGATCTGGGGCCCGTTGGGCAGGCCGTCCTCGCCGTTCTTCGCCGCTCCCCGGCTCGTCCATGCCGCCGTGCGCGACGCGGCGGCGGACGGTGACGCGGGCACTTCTCCTGCCGCCGCCGAGGCCGGCAGGACAGACGAGGGGACGCCCTCCTACGCGGGGGACGCCATCGACATGTGCTACGCGCGCGACTGCGGGCGGGCCCTCGCGCTCCTGCAGACGACCACGACGCTGCGCCACCGCACCTACAACGTCGGCGGCGGCCGGGCCGTCGCCAACCAGGAGGTCGCCGCCGCCATCGGCAGGGTCGTGCCGGGGTCGGCGCCCGCGCTGCTTCCCGGGCGCTCCCCCGCAGCGCCCGCCGTGGACGCCTGTCTCGACATCACCCGGCTGCGGGAGGACACCGGCTACGCCCCCGCGTACGAGCTCGACCGGGCCGTGGCCGACTACGTCGGCTGGCTGCGGGCGGGCAACCCCCGCTGATCGCCGCGGGCACGGGATAATGCCGGGCATGTACCGGGAGAGGGTGTCGCGTGTGCCGGACGCGGTGCTGTGGTGGAGCACCGCCCCCGGCTCCGCGACCGCCGAACGGCGCGTGCTGCCGGACGGGTGCATGGACGTGATCTGGGTGGACGGCGCGCTGCTGGTGGCGGGGCCGGACACCGCCGCGCACGTCGTGACCGACCGGCCCGGCGCCCGCTACGTCGGGTTGCGCTTCGGCCCGGGCACCGGCCCGGTGGTGTTCGGGGTCCCGGCACACGAGCTGCGCGACCGGCGGGTGCCGCTGGCCGACCTGTGGCCGGCCGCCGAGGCGCGGCGGCTGACCGAGCGGGCGGGCGAGACCGCCGGCGCGGGCCCTCGTCTCGGCGCGGTGCTGGAGGAGGAGGCGGCGCGCCGGCTGGGCACGGCGCCCCGCCCCGTCGACACCGCTCTCGTCGGCGCGGTCGTCAGGGGCGTGCGCGCGGGCCTGCCGGTCGCGCGGATCGCCGCCGAGGCGGGCATCGGCGAGCGGCGGCTGCACCGCTGGTGCCTGGACGCGTTCGGGTACGGGCCGCGGACGCTCGGCCGCATCCTGCGGATGAACCGGGCGGTGGACCTGGCCCGCGGGGGCACGCCGCCGGCCACGGTGGCCGCCGTGGCGGGGTACGCCGACCAGGCCCACCTGTCTCGTGAGGTGAGGTCGCTGACCGGCGTGACCCTCGGCGCGCTGACCCGCTGACCGCCGAACCGGACCTGCCGGCCCGGCGGCCTGGGCCCGTCAGCCGGCGGGCAGGGCGGCGAACAGGTCCACGCCGTTGCCGTCAGGGTCGTGCACGACCGCGTAGCGCTGCCCCCAGAACGCGTCCCACGGCGGCAGGTGTCCCTCGTATCCGGCCTTGACCAGGTCCTCGTACAGGCGGTCGACCTCCTCGGGGGCGTCGCAGCGGAAGGCGAGCCCCATGCGCGGCCCGCCGCTCGCGGGCGACCAGGAGGGGTCGAACGAACGAACGGTCGCGGTGGTGTCCCAGGCCAGGCGCAGCCCGCCGGGAAGGGTCACCTCGACGTGGGGCTCGGTGTCGGCGGAGAGCGGGATGTCCAGCCCGAGCCGGCGGTAGAAGGACAGGGATGCGGCCATGTCGGTCACGACCAGGCCGATGAGATCGAACGTCGGTGCCATGACAGCCACGGTAGGAGGCGGGCGGGTCCGCCGTCTTGAACGAATCGGACACCCAGCGCCGGACATTCGACGCGGGGCTCTCAGCGGGAGAAGGGCGTGACGGCCGTGACGGCGGTCACCGGGATCGGCCCGTAGATGTGGGGGAACGCCTCGTCCGCCCCCTCGGGCACCTCCAGCCTGACCGGGCAGCCGAGCCGGTCCTCGTCGATCTCCAGCAGCACCAGGGGCTCGGTGACGTGACCGTAGTAGCGGCCCGCGACGCCGCGCGCCTGGGCCGGGTTCGCGGAGGCGTGGATGTAACCCTCCTCCTCCAGGGTCCGGCCGAGGGTCGAGACGCGGTACTCGCCCGCCGTGACGGCCGCGTCCCAGTCGGCGGCCAGCGCGAGATGGAAGATCATGGGCCGACCCTAGCGGGCGGTCCGAGCGCGGCCAGCGCCCGGGCCACCGCCTCCCGGGCCCGCTGCCTGCCGTCGGGGCGGGTCTCGACGACCTCTTCCACCCACAGTCCCGACAGCAGACCGGCGACGAAGCGGACCTCCCCGGGCCCGCAGGGGTAGCCGGCGCCCTCCAGCACCGCGGCGACGATGTCGTCGCAGCCGTCGGTCCAGGCGCGGGCGATGGCCTGCAGCGCCGGGTCGCGGCCCGCCTGCAGGTACAGCTCCCACAGGCCGAGCTGGCGCAGCCGGTCGGAGGCGTACACGCCGGTGAGCGTCTCGGCGACCGCGAGGGGCGTACGGCCCGCGAGCTGGTCCACCGTCGCCCGCATGCGGGCGAGTTCGCGCTCGACCAGCAGGGCGAACGCCTCGGCCAGCAGCTGGTCGCGGCTGGTGAAGTAGTAGGAGGTCGCGGCCAGGGGGAGACCGGCCCGGCGGGCGACGGCGCGGTGCGTCACGGCGGCGAAGCCGCCGTCGCCGAGCAGGTCGACGGCGGCGTCCAGCAGCGCCTCCCTGCGGCGTACGGCGCGCTCCTGCGGCCGCCGCGGCTGGGATGAGACGGCCCGCACGGCGACGCCGCGTGCGGGAGCCGCCGCCGGGACGGGTACGGGCCGGTCCTGATCGGGCACGCCGTGATCCTCCCCTGGATCGTCGAGGCTCCGCCGTCGAGCCGGGAGCCGTCCGGATCACCCATAGCGGGCGCGCGCCGCGGGGTCAAACGACGGGTGTCGATCGGTCAGTGCGCGCCGGAGAGGTTGAGCACGGCAACCCCGGCGATGATCAGGGCGATGCCCGCGGCCTTGACGAGGTTCATGTGCTCGCCGAGGAACAGCGCGCCGATCAGCGCGATCGCGGCGGTCCCGGTGCCCGCCCACACGGCGTACGCGATGCCGACGGGCATGCGGAGCTTGAGCGCCCAGGCCAGCAGGAGGAACGAGGCGATGTATCCGGTGGCGACCACGATGGTCCAGCCCCAGCGGGTCAGGCCGTCGCTGAGTTTGAGCGCGGAGGTGGCCAGGACCTCCGAGGCGATCGCGCCGACGAGCAGGAGCCAGGCCATGGGAACCTTCCGATAAAAAACCATACGCTTGTCCCAATTTTACGCGGCGTGGCTTCGCAAAGCCATGGGCGGGCCGACCAGGCGCTCCAGCCTTGTTGACCGATCGTGTGTTACAGGCGCGAGCGGGGCCGGTTCATCCCGGCCATGCGACGCGGCTTCGCGTCGACGCTGAAGTTCTTCGAGCCGGCGGCTCCGAAAGAGCCCGCGTGAGGTTGCGCTGGAGCGTCTCCGTTGCTTATCTTGGAATAATCGTTCCAAGATAAGGGGTGGCGAGATGCCCGACGTCAAGCACTTCGATCCCGAGGTGACGTTGGATCAGGTGGTGGCCTTGTTCTGGCAGCGCGGGGCCGAGGTCACCGGCATCGCCGACGTCGTCCAGGCGACGGGGGTCAGCCGCTCCAGCCTGTATGCGACCTTCGGCGGCAAGGCGCAACTGCAGGCCGCCGCGCTGGGCCGCTACCTGGAGCGGCAGTCGCGGCCGGTGTTCGAGGCCTTGGCCGCCGACGGTCGCGGCCTGCCGGCCATCGCCGCGTTCTTCGAGCGGCTGGTGGCGGCGCGGTGTTCAGGCGTACACGCTCGCTGGGGCTGCCTGGTCACCAACACCCACGTCACGGCGAACGCCGGTCTGCCGGAGATCCGGGAGATTCTGGAGCGCCACCACGATGCGCTGCGGGCGGCGATGCGCGCCGCGCTGGAGGCCGCGCGTACGAAGGGCCAGCTCCGGGCTGGTCTGGATCCGGGGGCGGCGGCCGAAGCGCTGACCCTGCAGGCCTATGCGGTCAATCTGCGCTCGCGGGCCGGCGCCGAGGCGGGCGTCCTGCTGGCCGGCGTGCGCGCCGTTCTTGATGGTTTCGCCACTAGCGAGGAGAGATGATGAGCGGCTTTCGCACCTACGACGAAAGTGACGCGCCCGAGGGGGCCCGGCCGATGCTGGAGGCGGCCAAGAAGCGGATGGGGTTCGTGACCACGCTGAACGGGGTGATGGCCGAGTCGCCGGAACTGCTGGCCGGCTACAACGCGCTGGCCGAGCAGTTCGGCAAGTCGTCGCTGCCGGCGGCGGCCAAGCAGGTGGTGCTGATCACGGCCAGCGTGGCCAACGGCTGTGAGTACTGCGTGGCCGCGCACTCCACCCTGGCGCTGCGCGCCCGGGTGCCGGCCGAGGTGGTCGAGGCCCTGCGTGCGGACCGGCCGCTGGACGACGAGGCGCTGGAAGCGGTGCGTCGCCTGACCCGTGCGATGGTGATGCAGCGCGGCTGGGTGGACGAGGCCGAGATCGAGGCGTTCCTGGCCGCCGGGCACACCCGTCGTCAGGTGCTGGACATCGTGCTCGGTGTCGGCATGAAGACACTGTCGAACTACACCAACCACATCGCCTGCACGCCGCTGGATCCGGCCTGGGCCGGCCAGGAGTGGACCCGGGAACAGGCGGCAGTGTGATCCGCGCCGGTCGGATCCCGGCGTCGTCCGGTGCACCCGGGCGACGCCGGGGCGCCTCCGGCTCAGCCTCGGTAGGCCCGACGCCAACGCGACTGCTCCGGCGGGCGGTCAGTAGTAACCCTTCTCGCCGTCGATCAGTTCTCTGATGGTGTCGAGGTGACCGGCGTGCCTGGCGGTCTCCTCGATCATGTGGAGCAGCATCCAGCGCAGGCTCCCCGCGGCCGAGCGGTAGTCGGGGTGCTTGCCCACGTCGTCGAGCGGGTGGGCGGCGACGATCTCGTTCGAGATCCGGCACTGGCGCTCGTACTCGTCGAGAAGCTGCGCCAGCGGGACGCCCTCGATCCGCATGTCGGCGTTCTCCACGCTCTCGTCGAACTGCGGGTTGCCGTCGGCGGAGCGGCCCAGGAAGAGCACCTCGAACCAGCCATGCTCGGTCCAGCGCAGGTGCGATACCAGGCCCGCCACGGTCATGAGCGGTGAGGTGGGCAGCA
The DNA here is from genome assembly GCF_040644495.1 of Microbispora sp. NPDC046973. Classification (NCBI taxonomy): domain Bacteria; kingdom Bacillati; phylum Actinomycetota; class Actinomycetes; order Streptosporangiales; family Streptosporangiaceae; genus Microbispora; species Microbispora sp. NPDC046973. Next base: position 29,628 of record NZ_JBEYWQ010000021.1, read on the forward strand.
CCGGCCGGTAGGCGTCCTCCTCCGACAGCCCTTCGCACTTCCACTGGACGATCGCGCGCTGCATGTCGAGCCAGCCGACGAGCTGGGTGCGTTCGTCGGCGGCGAGGGGCGGACGTTCGCGGGAAATGCTCATGAGGGGCGATGCTACTTCGTGATCCTGGGATCGCGCGCTATTTTCGGCCGTTCCGATATCGCCCAGGCATTCGACCGTTATAGCCAGGCGCCGGCATTGCGACGAGGTCCTCGGCGGCCTGTTTCCGTGCCCGCTGCTGCTGGCCAAAGGTCTTGCCGTGCCACCGGTGGTTGCTCACCTGGAACGTGCACTCGCCCCGCAGCCGGGCGACCGGGGTGGGGTTGTAGGAGCGGTGGCTAATTTGCCCGTGATGCTGCCGACCCGAGTGGAGGCTTAGCGAATGACGGCGCGGGCGAGCAGGCGCCGCAGGGCGTCCTGCTCTTCGGAGGCCAGGGGGGCCAGCGGGGAATCCTCGGACAGCATGCCGAGGAGACGTTCGCGGAGCTCGGCGCCCTCGGGGGTGAGGACGAGTTGCTTGGCGCGGCGGTTGCCCGGGTGCGGGTGGCGTTCGAGGTAGCCCTGCTCTTCGAGCCGGTCGGCGACGAAGGTGGCGTTGGAGGGCTCGCAGCTCATCCGTTCGGCGAGTTCGCGCAGGGTCATGGGGCGGGTCAGCTCGCGCAGCGCGGCACCCTGTGAGGCGGTCAGGCCGAGGGCGGACGCGCGGGTCCGCAGGTGGGCCTCGATCTGCTTGGCGAGACCGTTGATCAGCCCGCACAGCTCCCGGTCGGTCTGGGCTCGGGTCTCGTGCTCGGTGGTCACGGCAGCAGTCTACTGCAACTCAAATGATTGCAATTAGAATCGTTCTAGTTGTAGCTTTTGCTTCGCGTCGCCGTCCGGCGGCGATCCACCCGAGCGCAAGGCAGAGGTCCATGACCACGACCACGACCACGACCGCCGTTTTCGACCCGGCGCGGCTGAGCAGCGCGCCGCGCATCCGCACGCTCCGCCTGGGCGAGCTGACGATCAGCTATGTCCCCGACGGGGTGGTACGGCTCAAGCCGCGCGGGTGGCTGCCCGCCGCCACCCCCGCCGACTGGGCGGCCAATCCCGACCACCTCGACGAGGGCGGTTTCCTGGTCGCGGGCATCGGCGCGCTGCTGGTGGAGCGCGGTGAGCGCGCGCTGCTCATCGACACCGGATTCGGGCCCGAGTCCCAGCCCGACGACCCGGCCAACCCGCTCCTGGGCGAGCTGTACGGCGGCCTGCTGCTGGACAGCCTGCGGCGGCTGGGCCGCGAGCCGCACCAGATCGAGGCCGTCGCCATCACCCACCTGCACCCCGACCACCTCGGCTGGGCCTGGAGCGCCGCGCCCGGCGCCGGCACCCCGCCCTTCGCGCATGCCGCCCACTTCGTCGCGGCGCCCGAGTGGGAGCGGCGCGACCTCGCCGCCGAGGGCGGGGCGCCCGAGGAACGCCTGGCCGCCTTCGCCTCCCGCGTTCACCCGGCGGCGGACGGCGAGGAGATCTTCCCCGGCGTCCGGGCCTCCTTCGCGGCCGGGCATACCGTCGGCCACACCACCTACACCATCACCGGCGGCGACCGGCGGCTCATCGCGTTCGGCGACGCACTGCACTCCCCCGTCCAGGTGACCCACCCCGAATGGTCCTGCGGCATCGACCACGACCCCGGCGACTCCGCCGAGCACCGCCGCCGCCTGGTCGAGGAGCTGAGCCGCCCGGACACCGTCGGCTACGGCGGTCACTTCGCCGACGTGGTCTTCGGGCGTGCCGAGCGCCGCTCCGACGGCCGGTTCACCTGGGTCCCCGTCGCCTGACCCGGCCGCAGAGCGAGCGCGAGCCGTAGGCCGTGCCTCAGAGGGTCACCGGCAGCGCGGCCAGCCGCCAGGTGCCGGGGTCGGGGGCGCGCAGCTCGTCGGGCGGGGCGGCCATGGCCATGCCGGGGAAGCGGCGCAGCAGCGCGGTGAGCGCGACCTGGGTCTGCACGCGGGCGAGGGACGCGCCGAGGCAGAAGTGCGGGCCGTGAGCGAACCCCAGGTGGCCGGCGCCGGGCACCCGGGTGACGTCCAGCCGGTCGGGATCGTCGAACACGCGCGGGTCGCGGTTGGCCGCGGCGACCAGGGCGGTGACCTTTGCTCCCTCGGGCACGGTCGCGCCGTACAGTTCGACGTCCCGGCGGGCGTGGCGCGGGATCGCCAGCAGTGTGGGACCGCACCAGCGGATGAGCTCCTCGACGGCCCCCGGCATCAGCGCGGGATCGGACCGTACGGCGGCGAGCTGGGCCGGGTGGGACAGCAGGGCGGCCACGGCGTTGGCGATGAGGTTGGTCGGCGTCTGCCCGGCGATGACCAGATGCCAGACCATGGTGACGATCTCGACGTCGCTCAGCCGGTCCCCGTCCTCGGCCTGGACGCGCACGAGGTCGCCCAGCACGTCCCCCGGGCCGTCCTCCTCCTCCCCGGACCGCGCGCGGCGGGCGGCGACGGCGTCCCTGGCGCCCGCCATGATGCCCGGGATGGCCCGCGCGAAGTCCTGACCCGCCCCGGCGGCGACGGTGGCGCCCCATTCGCGCCAGCGCGGGCGGTCCTCCTCGGGGATGCCGACCAGCGCGCAGATGACGTCCATCGGCAGCGGCCGGGCGAAGTGCCGCAGCAGGTCGACCCGCCCGCCGTCCGCCTGAGCGGGCAGGTCGTCGAGCAGGGCGTCGACGATGGCCTCGATCCGGGGCCGGAACTCGGCGGCACGCCGAGGGGTGAAGGCCGGGGCGGCCAGTTTGCGCAGCCGCGCGTGCTCAGGGCCGTTCATCTCGCTCATGGTCCGCATGTACGGCAGGCAGTCGTCGGGGACCTGCGGGCGCATGAAGCTGTCGGCGTTGATCTCGAAACGGGCGTCACCGAGCATCGCCCGTGCCCCGTCGTGCCTGGTCAACGCCCATATCGGGCCGAGGCCGGGGACCAGCAGCCGGGCGAGCGGCGCGCGTTCGCGGACCCGTCCATAGGCGGTGAAGGGGTCGCGCAGGACCTCGGGGTCGGTGAGGTCGACCTCGGGCAGGGTGATCACGGGCAACTCCACATGTTGTGTCCAGATGCTCATATCATCTGAGTGGTGACGGTATCTTGGGTCCGCCCGTACGGCAAGCGGGCGTACGCGGACGAGGAGACGGATGGGACGCCTCACCAGGGCCGAGCTTCAGGCACGCAACCGGGCCAGGGTGCTGGCCGCCGCCCGCGACGAGTTCGCCGAGCGGGGGTTCCGCGACGCCAAGGTGGACGCGATCGCCGATCGGGCCGGACTCACCCGCGGCGCGGTCTACTCCAACTTCCCGGGCAAACGGGCCCTGTACTTCTCGGTGCTGGCCGGCCTGGCCGAGCGGGAGGCCGGGCCGGACGGGGCGTTGCGGGCCTCCACAGCGTCAGAGGAGACGCCCGACCCCGGGACAGCCGACGCATCCGATGCGGGGACATCCGGCGTGGCCACGGCCCGGGAGGCGCTCGCGGCCTTCGCCCGCGCCTGGGTCTCCCGGCTGCCGCTGGCCACCGACGGTCCGGGCAGGCTCGGCATGGACCTGATGCCGGAGGTGCTCGCCGACCAGCGGGTCCGCCAGCCGTTCGCGCAGCTCATGAAGCTGAACGCGATCGTGCTCGGTCTCGCGCTGGAACGACTCGACGGGCCCGCCTCCGGGCGGCGCCGGGTGCGGGTGGCGGAGACGGCCCTGACCACCCTGCACGGCGCGAGCCAGATGGCCGACGCGGCGCCCGGGTTCGCCGAGCCGTTCGACATCGTCACCGCGTGCGCCGCGCTGGCGGACCTCGATCTCGGCGACCGGTGGGACCCTCCTCACCTGCCCTTCGTCCCCCGCGCCCGGCCCGCCGACGAGCCCTGGTCGCCGCCGCTCGCGGTGGACGCGGTGCGGGGCGAACCGGTCCCGCTCACCCGTGACGGCGTGGTGGCCGTTCTCGGGCTCCACCGTCTGGAGGCCGTGGAGGAGGCGGTGCGGGCCACGCCGCCCGGCGGCGAGGTCACCGCGGTCCTGGTCACCGGCGATCCCGGCGAGCTGGGGCCGCTCGCCCGGCTGACCCTCGCCGACCTGCGCGCCTGCCTGCGGCAGGCGGTGCCCGCGCCGTCCTGGCCGCGCCTGCGCGTGGTGCACGACGACGAGGGGGCCGTGGCGGCGGCGGCCGGCGTGACCGCCGTGAGCGACGGGACCGAGGCGGCCGTCCTGGTGCGGTCGGGGCGTGTGGTCGCGCGCGCCGACGGATACGGAGCCTGTCACGCCGCCGCCTCCGCCGAGCCCTGACCCCCACACCGTGACGACCTCCAGAAGGCCCTACACGGGCGGGCGCGTTCGGGCGTGGACACTTGGCGCGGCGGTCGAATGCGTGTTCTACTGAACCTCATGCGTCTCGACGCCACTTCCCGCGTGGGGGACCAGCCCCCTGCGCCGCCGCGCGAGCAGCAGCAGACGGTGCGGGAGCCCGGGCAGCCTGTGCCACAGTCTGGACAGGAGTCCGTGCAGCAGTCGCTCGTCGGTGAGGGGCCCGCCCGCCCGCGCATCGAACGGCAGGCCGTCACTCGCGTCTTCGACGGCATCACCTGCTACGAGGTGCCGGCCCGCGCGGCGCTCGAGCGGGTGCCCGAGGCCGCCGAGCTGCCCTTCGCGTGGGGCGCGAGCCCCTACCGCGGCTGCGAGTCGGGCTGCGGCTACTGCACCGCCCGGCGCGGCCACCGCTACCTCGGGCTGGACCCGGGCCGCGACTTCTCCACGAAGATCGTCGTGAAGACCGACCTGGCCCGCCGCCTGCGCCGCGAGCTGGACTCCCCCCGCTGGAGCGGCGAGCCGGTCGCGCTGGGCCTCACCGGCGACTGCTACCAGCCGGCCGAGGAGATCTACCGCCTCATGCCCGGCGTCATCCGGGCCCTCGCCGACGCGGCCAACCCGTTCACCGTGCTCACCAAGAGCCCCCTCGTTCTCCGCGATCTGGACCTGTTACGCGACGCGGCGAAGGTGACCCAGGTCGGCGCCCTGGTGTCGGTCGGCTTCGTCGACGACCGCCTGCGGCGCGCCGTGGAGCCGGGGGCCGCGACACCGCAGCGCCGTCTGGAGATCTGCGCGACGCTGAACGAGACCGGCATTCCCTGCGGGGTGCTGATGGCGCCGATCCTGCCGCTCATCACCGACTCCACCGATCACCTCATGGCGACCGTACGGCGGGCGGCCGAGGCGGGCGCGGTCAGCGTGACGCCCGTCGTGCTGCGCCTGCCCCCCGGCGCGCGGGAGTGGTACATGGGATGGCTGGAGCGGGAGCACCCCGGACTCGTGCCGCGCTACCAGGCGCTGTACGGCAGGGGCCAGGTCGCCGAGGACGGCTACCGGCGGCGGATCGCCGAGCAGGTGCGCGTCCTCGCCGAGACCTACGGCATCGGCAGGGACGCCCGGCGGTGGCGGCGGCGCCGCTCCCCCACCCGCCAGCTCGCCCTTGTCTGACCGAAGTCCCGCCGAGTCCTGCCGAAGTCCGGCCGAAGTCGGATCGGGGCCGTCGCGGCGGAAGTCCTGTCACCGCTGCACGGCCAGGCCGGCGAAGCGGGCCGGACAGCTCACGACGGTGCCGGGCGCTGCGGAAAGGACAGACCCCACAGTTCGGTGATGCGACCGTTCAGCACCCGGAACATCTCCAGCATGGCCGGCGGCTGCTGCCCGAGGATGCCTCCATCGTGACGGACATAGAGGCCCACAACTGTCCTGAATAGACGGGAGGCTGACTGCCGTGAGCACACCACGACCGTTTCGCATCGACATCCCGCAGGCCGATCTCGACGACCTGGCGGGCCGTCTGGCCCGCACCCGCTGGCCCGACGAGCTTCCCGGCGTCGGCTGGTCCTACGGGGTGAACAAGGACTACCTCATGGAGCTGGTCGAACACTGGCGCACCGGCTACGACTGGCGCGAGCACGAGGCCCGCCTCAACGCGGTCCCGCAGTTCACCACCGAGATCGACGGCCAGAACATCCATTTCCTGCACGTACGCTCCCCCGAGCCCGACGCCACCCCGCTGATCATCACGCACGGCTGGCCGAGCACCGTGTACGACTTCCTGGACGTCCTCGGGCCGCTGACCGACCCGCGGGCGCACGGCGGGGACCCGGCGGACGCCTTCCATGTCGTCGCGCCCTCGGTGCCGGGCTTCGCGTTCTCCGGCCCGACCCGCGAGACCGGCTGGGGGGCCGGCCGCGTCGCGCGGGCCTGGGCCGAGCTCATGCACCGCCTGGGATATGAGCGTTTCGGCGCTCAGGGGGGCGACTTCGGCAGCATCGTCTCCCCCGAGCTCGGCCGGATCGCGCCGGAGCGCGTGATCGGCGTCCATGTCAACGCGCTGGCCACCGCCTCGACACCGATCGGCCCCGGCGAGCTGGACGAGCTCTCCGACGACGAGCGCGACCAGGTCAGGCGCAACCAGTCGTGGTGGCAGGCCCATTCCGGCTACGCCACCCAGATGTCCACCCGGCCGCAGACCCTGGCGTACGCGCTCAACGACTCCCCGGCCGGTCAGCTGGCGTGGAACCTGGAGTGGTTCGTGGACTGGGATCCGACCCGGACCGAGCGGACCCCCGTCGACCGCGACACCGTCTTGACCAATGTCACGATCTTCTGGCTGACCGGAACGGCGGGATCGGCCGCCCGGCTGTACCTGGAGACCGGATCGGAGGCGTGGGGCCGCCGCCCCCCGCCCTCGCCGGTGCCGACGGGGGTGGCGAACTTCCTCGGCGACCGGGCGATCCGCGGGCTGGCGGAGCTGTCGAACACCGTCGTCCACTGGTCGCGGTTCCCCCGCGGCGGGCACTTCGCCTCGCTGCAGGCCCCAGATCTCCTGGTCGCCGACATCCGGGACTTCTTCCGGAATCTGAAAGCCCGGTAGGCGTGTACGGCCGAGGGCGGCCGGAGACGGGCGCGGCGCAGCCCTGGGCCCGCGGACCACGTGCGGAGCCGGTCTCGGCCGCAACTCACTCCGGCTCCGGCAGGTCCATCGCCGCGAGCTTGGCCGGGTCGGCCACGACCGCGATGCCGGCGATCCGGCCGTCGACGACGGTGAACGCCATAAGCGAGAGCGGGGTGCCGTCCTCGCGCCACGTCACCATCCCGGGCAGGCCGTTGACGAGCACCGCCCGGCCTCGCACAGCCCCTCCGGCGACCAGACGGCGTTGCGCGCCGGTGGCGACCTCGGTGGCGCCGAGGACGACGACCACGCCGCCGGGGGTGTCGGCGGTCAGCTTCACCTCGGGGTCGAGCACGCGCAGCAACCCCTCGAAGTCGCCGCCGCGCGCCGCCGACAGGAAGGCTTGGATCACCTCGCGCTGCTCCCGTCCGGCGGCCGCCGGGCGCTCGGCCGCCTGCACCTTCCTTCGGGCACGGCTGGCGAGCATCTTGGCGGCGGCGGTGGACTTGCCGAGGATCTTCCCGATCTCGTCGAACGAGACCGCGAACAGGTCGTGCAGCACGAACGCCAGCCGCTCGCTCGGCCCGAGCGATTCCAGGACGACGAGGAGCGCGAGCCCGACCGAGTCGGCGAGCGCCACGTCGTCCTCGGGCGCGGGGCCGTCGTCGACCGTCACGACGAGCTCCGGCAGCCGGTCGTCGTAGGACGCCTCGGGGCGGGCCTGGCGCGACCGCAGGACGTCGAGGCTGATCCGGCCGACCACCGTGGTCAGCCAGCCGGCGAAGTTGTGGATGGCCGCGGTGTCCTGGCGGGACAGCCGCAGCCAGGCCTCCTGGACCACGTCCTCGGCGTCGGCGTGCGATCCGAGCATGCGGTAGGCGACCGCGCGCAGCCGGTCGCGCTGGGCTTCGAACGCCTCGGCCATCGGGTTCGCCGGGCTGGTGTCGGACATGGTTGTTACCTTCCTCGGATCTGCTCCGTCATGGGGATGACGGGCCCGGACGGGCCGAGGTAACCGATGAAGGAGCACGACCGATGGAAGCACGCATGAAGAGCGCGGCGAATCCCGACGTGATCACGGCGATCCAGCACCTCGTCAAGGCTATCGGCGCAGGTGGAGTGGATCCGCTCGTCCTCGAACTGGTCCACCTGCGCGCCAGCCAGATCAACGGCTGCAGCGCCTGCGTGTTCGCCGGGGTGGCGTCGGCGAAGAAGCACGGAGAGACCGACGAACGGCTGCACAACGTGGTGACGTGGCGTGAGACGCCGTTCTTCACCGAGGCGGAGCGGGCGGCGCTCGCGCTGGCCGAGGCCGCCACCCGGATCCAGGACGGCGCGCCGGGCGTGACCGACGAGATCTGGGAGGCGGCCACCGCCCACTTCGACGACAGGCAACTGTCCGCGATCATCTTGAACATCGCGATGACCAACTTCTTCAACCGGATCAACCGCACGCTCCGGGAGCCGGCCGGCAAGACCTGGTGAGCCGGGCGGGGGCGTCATCCCCGCGCGACATCACGGCGTGACGCCCCTCAGCCCCGGCATGGTCAGCGAGCAGGGCAGATCCCCGCCCTCGCCGGGCACGGCGCCGCTGCCCCTTCCTCGCCGGGGTGGTCGTAGGCGATGACCAGGAGATGCATGTGCCGGCCCTCCGCCGTCCCATCCGTCGTCGCCGTGCGATGGGGCACGGCCCCCGATCCGGACGATCCGCCCCCAGAACAGTAGTACGCCCGGGCGCCGGTCGACATCGTCGCGGAGTTCGGAGCGCCGGATTAATCGATCGACACCCCGTGCGGGGGATCGCTACCGTCCGGCCATGCCTGTTTTCACCGACGCCGACCTCGACCGCTTCGTCACCGAGGGCTTCCTCAAGGTGGAGGAGGCGTTCCCCCGCGAGACCGGGGACCGGCTCAGGAATCTGCTGTGGCGGCAGATCGGGCTGTCCCCCGACCGGCCGGAGGACTGGACGCGGCCGGTGGTGTGGGCCGCCCCCGACCCTGCGGGGCGGGGCCCGTTCGGAGAGGCGATGCGCGGCCCGCGCCTGACCGAGGCGCTGGACCTCGTCGCAGGCAAGGGCGGGTGGGTGCCGCGCGGCACCATCGGCAACACGCCGGTCCGCTTCCCCCACCCCTCCGACGCCGGGGACACCGGCTGGCACATCGACCAGAACGACCCCGGGCCGGCCGGCGCCTGGGGGAAGGTCACCCTCGCCTCCCGCACGATGCTCGTGCTGGTGCTGCTGTCGGAGATCGGACCGGACGACGCGCCCACCCGCATCAGGACGGGCTCCCACCTCGACACGGTGCGCGTGCTGGAGCCGTACGGCGAGCAGGGGCTGGAGTTCTTCGCCTCCGGCCCGCTGCTGGACGAGGCGACCGCGCACCGGCCCGAGGCCCTCGCCACGGGACTGCCCGGCGACGTCTATCTGTGCCACCCGCACCTCGTCCACGCCGCTCAGCCCCACCGCGGCGCCCGGCCCCGCTTCATGTCCCAGATTCCGCTCTTCCTGGCCGAGCCGCTGGCCTCCGGCGACGTCACCCCCCTCGCCCGGGCCGTACGGCTCGGGCTCGGCAACTGAGCGGCCGCACCGCGACACGCCTTCACCACGACGCGCCTTCACCACGACGGCCGATGCCGTCCGGTTCCTCTCGCGAGCTAAGCTGACTTTAGGTCTAAACTCTGAGGAGGAACGGGCATGACGCGCACGGTAGTGATCAGCGGGGGCGGCACCGGCATCGGCAAGGCCGTGGCGGCGCGCTTCGCGGCCGACGGGGACCGGGTGGCGATCATCGGCCGCCGCGCCGACGTCCTGGAAAGGACGGCAAAGGAGATCGGCGGCATCGCACTGGCGGCCGACCTCAGCGAGCCCGCGGAGGTCGAGCGGGTGCGCGCCGACCTGGCCGAGCGCTTCGGCACGATCGACGTGCTGGTCAACAACGCGGGCGGCAACATCGAGAGGCACGGCGGTTCCGGTGACGTCGCGGCGCGGTGGACCGGCAACTTCCGGGCCAACGTGCTGACGTCGGTGCTGCCGACCGAGGCGTTCCGCGAGCTGCTGAACCCGAACGGGACAGTCGTGTTCGTCAGCTCGATCGCGGCCTTCCGCGGCTCGGGCGGCACCTCGTACGGCCCGATGAAGGCGGCCCTGCATCCCTACGCGTTCGACCTCGCCTCCGCTCTCGGGCCGCGCGGCATCACGGTGAACGTGGTCGCCCCGGGCTTCATCGAGGACACCGAGTTCTTCCGCGGCACCATGGACGACGAACGCCGCGCGATGCTCGTCGGGCAGACGCACACCGGCCGGGCCGGGACGCCCCAGGACATCGCCGAGACCGTGCACTGGCTGGCCTCGCCCGGCGGCGGGCACGTCACCGCGCAGATCATCCAGGTGAACGGCGGGGCCGAACGTGGCCGCTGAGCCGCCGCGCGACGGCGCCGACGCGATCCAGGACGCCTGGCGGCGCGAGCTGCCGGGCGTCCCGGTGGAGTCGATCGGAGTCATCACCCGGATCTGGTGGGCCGCCAAGGTCTTCGGCGATGAGCGCCGCCGTCTGCTCGCGACCCTGGGCGTGGACGTCGCGACGCTGGATCTGCTGTCCACGCTGCGGCGCTCCGGCCCGCCCTACCGGATGAGCCCGGGTGAGCTGGCCGACGCGTGCATGGTGACGCGCGGCGCGATCACCCAGCGCGTGGAGCGGGGGGTCAGGGCCGGACTGGTCGGGCGGACCGCCGCCGGGTCGGGCTACCACGCACGCGAGGTCTTCCTCACCGACGCGGGCAACGCCCTGCTCGACCGCGTCGTCGCCGACCTTCTCGTGGCCGAGGACCGCCTCGTCGGCCATCTGACACCCGAGCGCCGCGAGCAGCTCGCCGACCTGCTGCGCGAACTGCTCGCCGGACTCGGCGGGCCGCACCTGACCGGGCAGGTCGGCGACTGACCCTTCCTCCGCTTCTGCTCAGTGGGACGGGGTGGTGGCGGCCTGCGCCGGCGGGTGCGCCGTGTCCCCGGCGCGGACGCGCTGGCCGAGGAAGAAAGCCGCGCGGTCCAGTGCCTCGTCCGCCTCGTCGAGGACGCCGGCGAACGACTGGAACACGTGCGGCACGCCGGCGGTGACGTCCAGGATGACATCCACTCCGGCCGCCCTCGCGCGCGCGGCCAGGCGCGTGGAGTCGTCCAGCAGGATCTCGTTGGTGCCCACCTGGAGCAGCATCGGGGGGAAGCCGGTCAGATCGGCGAGGACGGCCGGGCTGAGCAGGGGCTGGTGCGGGTCGGCTCCCGCGAGGTACATGGCCCCGGTGTGTCCCACGGTCTCGCGGGTGAAGATCGGGTCGATGCCGTCCTTGCTGTCCATGCTCTCACCCGTTCGGGTGGCGTCGAGGCCCGGGGAGAACGCCACGATGGCGGCGGGCAGCGGAAGACCCGCGTCGCGGGCGGCGAGGCAGGTGGTCACGGTGAGGCCGCCGCCGGCGGAGTCGCCGACGAACGCGATGGCCGAGGGGTCCGTGCCGCTGTCGAGGAGGGCGCGGTAGGCGCCCACGGTGTCTTCGATCGCGGCCGGGAACGGATGCTCGGGGGCGAGCCGGTAGTCCACCGAGTACGCCTCGAAACCGGTCTTGGCCACCATGTTTCCCGTCAGCGACAGCGCGGTCTCGGGAGAGCCGAACACCCAGCCGCCGCCGTGGAAGTACAGGATGGTCCCGGCGCGGCGCCCGCTGTCCGGCTCGACGTGCAGTGCGGGCCGGTCGCCCAGCCTGGTCTGCGTGACGCGGATGCCGCCGGGCACGATCATCCGGGACATCAGCGCCGCGAATCCCGCTCGGATCGCCTCGACCGACCGGGGGCCCTCGGGCCGCGGCTGCCGCAGCATCGCGTCGACCTGAGCGCGCTGTTCCTTGCTCATGGGTGTGCTCCCGCCATAAGTAGATGCCGCTACACTATATGCCATGGCATCTAAATCGACCGGCGGTGACAGAGCCGACCTCCAGGGCTTCTTCTCCGATCTGGTCCGATGCGAGACGCGTCTGTACAACGCGCTCAACGACCGTCTCCGCGAACGGCACGGGATCGTCACCTCACAGTTCGAGGCCCTGCGCTACCTGCGCGACCACCCCGGATCTCGCGTGGCGGACCTCGCCGCCGAGTTCGCCATCGGCATCGGCGCGACCAGCAAGAGCGTCGACCGCCTGGAGAAGCGGGGATGGGCCGTCCGGCAGCCGAATCCGTCCGATCGCCGGTCCTCGCTGCTGGCCCTGACCGACGACGGCTCGCGGCTCGCCGACGCGGCGGAGGCGACCGTCACCGACGCGCTGGCCGAGCTGGTCGGAGGCACTCTCGACGGTTCCTCTGGGTCGGCCGCCCTGCAGGCCATCTCGACGCTGCGCTCCCTGCTCGAACGCAACCAGATCGGCACCCCCACAGGCTGACGGGCACCACCTCGGCCGCCAGCCGGGTGCGGCGAGCGGCCCAGCGGGCAGGGTCACGTGCGAGAGCCGGACGCCGGCGGCGTCATGGGTCTGCCGACGATGAGCAGGTGCAGCGCGCCTGCCAGCACGGCGACGCCGGCGCCGGCGTAGCACAGCCCGGTCGCCGGGATCACGCCGAGCAGGACCCCGCCGAGCCCCGCGCCGATCGCCTGGCCGAGGTAGATGCCCGAGGAGTTGAAGGAGATGACGACGCTCGGAAGGTGCGGGACGACCTCGGTGAGCCGGTGGTTGTTCGGCGTGGACACCGCCCACCCCGCCGCGCCGTTGAGCGCCATGACGGCGAACGCGAGCGGCAGCGAGGACGAGACGGCGAACGCCGCGAGGGTCACGGCGAGCAGGCCGATCGCGACCGACAGCGTGCGGTCGGCGCCCCAGCGGTCGGTGAGCCGCCCGCTGCCGAAGGCGCCGACGGCGCCGCCGAGACCCCAGGTGAGCAGGAGCAGCGTCAGGGTCGTCCCGTGGGCGTGCACGGTGTCGTCGAGGACGTCGGCGATGTAGGTGTAGACCATGATCGCCGCCGCGCTCTCCAGGAGCATGAACCCGACGATCGCCACCACCCGGGCACGGGCCAGCACCGCGAACCGGGCGCGGAGCGGCACGGCGGGCGGCAGCGGCAGCGCGGGCAGGACGGTGAGCAGGCCGGCCAGCGCGACCGCGCCCACGCACGCGACGAAGATCAGGCTCGCCTGCCAGGACAGGCTCTGGCCGATCCAGGTTCCGGCGGGCACGCCGAGAACGGTGCCCACGGTCAGCCCGCCGAGGATGGCCGCGAGCGCCCTGCCGCGGTGAGCCGGCCCGGCGAGCGCGGCGGCCGCCGCGCTCGCGTTCGGTGTGTACAGGGCGGCGCCGAGGCCGGCCGCGATCCGCGCGACGAGCAGGAGCGCCAGCGTCGGCGCGGCGGCCGAGGCGAGGTTGGCCGCGACGAACACGGCCAGGGCGAACGCCATCAGCGGCTTGCGGGGAAGTCTGCCGGTGAACGCGGCGAGGAACGGCGCGGTCACGCCGTAGGTGAGGGAGAAGACGGTGATGGCCTGACCGGTCGCGCTGACCGTCTGGCCGAGTCCGCCGGAAATCTGCGGCAGGATCCCGGCCAGCACGAAGGAGTCGGTGCCCATGGCGAAGGATCCGACGGCGAGAATCGTGACCTGCCTGACCCAGGCGCTGTTCGCGATGCTCGACGGGCCGGTTGGAGATGTCGTTTGCGGAGTGCTCACCCGGCCATCCTTGGGCCGGTAGTTATCCTGGTACAGATTGTGTTTATGCTGGTATAAATCCCACCAGCCTGGACGCCCGCCGATTGCGGTTTCATGGTCAGCATGACGAGGCACAAGGAGCTGGCGGGCTTTCTCCGCTCGCGGCGGGAAGCCCTCAGTCCCGAGGCGGCCGGCATTCCCGGCGGCTCCCGCAGGCGCACACCCGGCCTGCGGCGCGAGGAGGTCGCGCAACTGTCCGGGGTGAGCGTCACCTGGTACACCTGGCTGGAACAGGGCCGGGACATCACCGTCTCCCGGCAGGTGCTCGAGAGCCTGTCTCGCGCGCTGCGGCTCACACCGGCCGAGCGCGGTCACCTGTTCGCCCTCGCCGGGGCGCCCCTCCCGGCCGAACCGGCACGCCGGACGCCGGTCGGTCCGACGCTACGCGCACTGCTGGAGACACTCGACCCCAACCCGGCCCACGTGATCAGCCCGTGCTGGGACCTGCTGGCCTACAACCGCGCGTACGCCGGCCTCGTCGGCGGACTGGACGACCTGCCGGAGGAGGAGCGCAACAGCGTCTGGCTGCTGTTCACCCGCCCCGGCATGCGAACGCTGCTCGTGGACTGGCAGCGTGAGGCGCGCGACATCCTCGGGCAGTTCCGGGCCGCGGCCGGCAAGAACCCCGACGACCCGCGGACCATCGCGCTGGTCGACGCGCTGCTGGCGGCCAGTCCCGCGTTCGCCTCGATGTGGTCGGCCCATCCCATCCGGGCGTTCGCCTCGGCGACCAAACACTTCGACCATCCGCAGGTAGGGCGGATCACCCTCAACTACACGAAGCTGACCGTCACCGAGGACGTCACCCAGCACCTCGTCGTCTTCCTGCCCGTGACCGCGGACGACGCGACGGCGCTGCAGCGCCTCGCGCGACTGGACCCTCCCGTGCCGCCGGGCCGAGGCTGACCCCGGCCCCCCGAGCCGGCGGCGACTTGACGGCCAAGGTCGTCGGAGAATTCGTCAGACGGGCCGAGCGAGGCGGGCAGTAGTCTGCGTTCATGTTCCACCGCAAACCCATCGAAGAGCGCATCGCCGAGCGCGTCGCCAAGCGGCCTCCGCTGAAGGAGGGCAAGCACTTCGAGCACCGCCCCGCGCTCATCGTGTTCTGCGTGGTCATCGCGCTCGTCGCGCTGAAGATCCTGGGCGCCTTCGCCCTCATGAAGTGGGGCGTCCAGTAGGACCGCGGCCTCCCCTCACGCCGTGGGCCGGGCGCCGGCGCCCTGGTCCGCGCCAGAGGGCAGCAGCGCGTCGCCGAGCATCCGCCAGTGCGGCATCGCGGACCGCCCCGGCTCGATGCCGATGACCTGGATCGCGACGTGGTCGGCGCCGGCGTCGAGGTGGGCGCGGAGCTTGGCCACGATGGTGTCCAGGTCGCCCCAGAACACCAGGTCGTCGACGAGACGGTCGCTTCCGCCGCCTGAGATCTCCTCGTCCGTGTAGCCCAGCCGCCGGAACTTCGCGATGTTGTACGGCGTGTTCAGATAGGGGTGGAGGTGCTCGCGCGCGGTCGCACGGGCCCTGGCGGGGTCGGACTCGAACAGCACCGCGTGCTCGACGCCCAGGAACGCCTCCGGCCCGAGAATCTCCCGCGCCCGCGCGGTGTGCGCCACGGTGACGTGATAGGTGAGGGCGCCGGCGGAGCGGTCACGGGCCAGCTCGAGCATCTTGGGCCCGTAGGCCGCCAGGATGCGGCGCATCGGCGTCTGCGGCAGCGGGTTGGACGTCTTCAGCCCGTCCATCTCGTCGAGATATTCGGCCATCGCCGCCAGCGGCGTGATCCCCGGCCGCGGCGTGCCGCCGAATCCCAGGCCGAGCACGTGCCGGCCGGGGTAGGCGTCGGCCAGGAGCAGCGCGGCGCCGTACGCCCACGCGGCCTCGCGCGACCAGATCCGCGCGATGCCGTTGACGACCGTGATCCGCCGGGTGCAGGAGAGCAGGTAGCCGGCGTGCGTGAACGCCTCACGCCCCGCCAGCTCGGGGATCCAGAAGGCCGGCCATCCCCGATCCTCCAGCTCCTGGATCGACTCGCGCATCCGCGCGGCGGGCTGGTGCTCGAAGTCGAAGGTGTAGATCCCGAACCTGCCCAGATCCAGGCCGTCGAGGTCGCCCATCGGTGATCTCCTCGTGCTCGCGTACGATCCGTACATATCGAAGTATCGCAGAATTTCGATATGAGTCGCAACGCGAGACGCCGTCGTACGGCGTCGTGGTTCTAGAGGGTCTCCCCCAAGGCGGCGACGAGCTGGGCGATGCGCTGCTCGTCCCGCTTGTAGTGGGTCCACTTGCCCACCCGCGTGGCCTTGACCAGGCCCGCCCGCTGCAGCTCGGCCATGTACGCCGACACCGTCGACTGCGCGAGCCCCGCCCTGGCCTGGATGTGACTGACGCACACGCCGACCTCGGCCGGGTCGGCGATCGCCTCCTCCAGCGGGAAGTGACGCTCGGGCTCACGCAGCCACATCAGCAGCTGCAACCGCATCGGGTTCGACAGCGCACGCAACGCGTCGACCAGCCCGGGATCCGGTGAGGTCGCGGTCTCCGCCATGAGCCCAGGCTACAGCTCCCCCACCGATGTTTCGGAATTCCTCGATGTGAGCCGAGAGATCACGATTCCAGGGCGCTGCCCTGCTTCCACTTGCTGAACGGCATCTGCCAGAAGCCCCAGCCGTTGTTCCACTCCAGGATCCGGTTGGTGCCGACGATCTTGACGATGTCGCCCCGGTGGAAGTTGTCGTAGAACCACTTGGCCTGGGAGGGGCTGGCGTTGACGCACCCGTGGCTCACGTTGGCCCGGCCCTGGGAGCCCACCGACCAGGGGGCGCTGTGGACGTACTCGCCGCTGTTGGAGATGCGCACCGCGTGGTTGACGACCTCCTTGTAGTAGCCGGGGTCGCCCTCCTTCTTGCCTGGAGAGATCATCGTGACCGGGTTGCCGCGTTCCATGGTCAGGTGGATGCCGCTGGTGGTGGTGTACTCGCGGGTGGTCGCCTTGCCGGCGCTGATCTTCATGGTCTGCACGACCTTGCCGTCGCGCCGGACCACCATCATGTGGGTCCTGGTGCTGACCGAGCTGACCCAGGCCGCGCCGATCTTGATGGTCGTGGAGTGGTCCTCGAGGCCGTAGGTGTTCGGCCCGGCCTTCACGCCGGTCAGGTGCGCGGTGAACTTCACCTTCTGGTGGGCGGGCCAGTACTTGGCGGTCCGATAGATCACGTACTGGTCGTCGATCCACCGCCAGGCGCCCTCGACCGGCTTCTCCGCGTCCACCTCGAGGGCTTGCTCCACGGCGGCCTTGTCCTGCACCGGCGCGTTGAACCTCACCATGATCGGCATGCCGATGCCGACGGTCTCCCCCTTGATGCCGGGGGTGACGTCCACGACCTCCAGCCCGACCTTGGGCTTGAGCGTGGTGAAGCGGCTGGTCGCGGTGGCCGGGCCGCCCTTGCCGGTCGCCTTGGCCGACACCGTGTACTTGGCGGAGGGCTTCAGCGGCTCCTTGGAGGTCCACTTGGTGTGCGTGGAGTCGAACTCGCCCTCGACCGTCTCGTCGCCCGCCTGGACGGTGACCTCCTCCAGCTCGCCGTCGGCGGCCGTGACGACCACGGTCTTGTCGGGACGCACCTTCGCGCTGCCCGTCGCCGGACTGATCGTGATCTTGGGAGCCGGGACGGCGGGCGCGGTCTCGCCGGAGTCTTTGCCCGTCGAGCCTGGCGTCTCCGATCCGCCGGAGCATGCCGAAAGAGCCGCGGTCAGCGCCACGGCGACTCCGGCGATCGGCCACCTCGAACGACTTCCAGTGCTCAGCACAACTACTCCCCCATGAGCGCGAAGGGCACCATAAGACCTTATTCGGGGTTGCCTCTTATGTTGGCATTTTCTCCTGCGCGTAGGTCACATTTCGGTCGCTTCTCCGGTGGACTCGTCTCTGTAGACGGTAAGGTGCGCGTCAAGACTGATCAAGCGGGGAGTCAGCGCCCGCCGTGACGAGGGCCTGAACGTCCTCGTACGACGGAAGACCCGCGGGGATCTGCCCACCTGTGGCGACCGCCCGGGCGGTCTCGGCCACCGCGTGCAGGGCGGCCCGCAGCAGCAGCGATCCGGTGCTGATCCGGCGGACACCGAGCGCGGCCAGACCCGCGACCGTGTGGCGGCCGGGCAGGAACAGCACGTTGAGCGGCAGATCGACCGCGTCCACCAGCGCCCGCACGTCGTCGCCGTCGGCGACCCCCGGGACGAACACCCCGTCGGCCCCGGCCTCGGCGAAGGCCCGCAGCCGGGCGACGGTCGTGCTCAGGTCCCCGGCCCCCAGCCAGTAGGTGTCGGTGCGGGCGTTGACGAACAGCCCCGGCACCCGCGACCTGACCGCCGCGATCGTCTCGCACCGCTCGCCGAGGTCCGCGAGTGTCCCGTCCGGCCGGCCGTCCTCGATGTTGACGCCGGCCACGCCGAGCGCGGCCAGTTCGGCGGCGATGTCAGCCACTCCCTCCGGTGTGTCGGCGAAGCCGCCCTCGATGTCCACCGACACCGGGCACGGCAGCCCGGCCAGCAGCCGGGCCAGCGCCAGCGTCTCCGACGCGGTGTCGCCGGTCGCGTCGGGCTTGCCCGCCGCCGCGGCGACGCCGAGGCTCGTGGTCCCGACCGCGGCGAACCCGGCGGCGGCCAGGACGGCCGCCGAGGCGTAGTCCCAGGCGTTGGGCAGCACCAGCGGACGTTCCGCATAGTGCATCGCACGGAAATCATCAGGGTGCATTGCACGGAAATCGGCAGGGTGCAGGGCGCGGAACGTCTCGGCGTCGTTGCTCATCGGGGTCCTTCCGTAGTCGTGGCGCTTTCGAGGTGGAGTCGGGCGGGCACGCGCAGGTTCGGCGACGGCTCGTATGGAATCTCGGGGTCGGCGAGGCGGTGCCCGAGGGCGGCCTCCACGACGCCCGCCGCCAGGGCGAGCGCGGCCCGCTCCCCCGGGCACGGCCTGATCCCGCTGCCGAAGCCCAGGTGCCCGCCGCCCTGCGGCAAGAGGCCCTCCCGGAAGCGGTCCGAATCGAAACGGGCAGGGTCGAAACGGGCAGGGTCGAAACGGTGCGGGTCGGGGAAGACCTCGGGGTCCCGGTTGGCCGCCGCCAGGTCCAGCACGAGGACGGCCCCCGCGGGCACGGTCGCTCCCCCGGCCGTCGCGTCCTCGGCCGCCACCCGGCGCGTGAGCCGTACGGGCGGGTCCCACCGCAGGGTCTCGGCGAGCAGCGCCTCGACCGGCCACCGCACGGACAGGTCGGCGGGCAGGCGGGCCACGACGGCGAGGGTGTTGCCCACCAGACCGGCGGTGGCGTCGCACGCCTGGATCAACGCCCCCGCCACCGCGGCCAGCAGGCCGGGGTCGGGCTCCTCCCCCTCACCCAGCGCGGCCGCCAGCACGCCCACCGCCGCGTCCCCCGCGGACGCCGTGCCGGGAGCGGGCGGAAGGTGGTAGGCGGCGGCCATGGCCGTCACCGCGGCCACCACCTCCTCCCGCCGGTCCTCCGGCACGCCGAGCCGCGTGGCGAGGACTCCGACCGGGACACGGCGGGCGAGCGTGGCCATCACGTCCACGCGGGCGCCGCCCGCCAGTTCGACGCCGGCCCGCTCGCAGGCCTCGCGGCGCAGCCGTACGGGGTCGAGGGCGTCGAGCAGCCCCGTCACGCGCGCGCGGCGGCGGGCGTGCTCGGCCCCGTTGCTGAACCTGCTGACCGCTCCGCGCAGCCACGCCATTCCGGCTTCCGGTTCTGCGGCGGGGGCGGCGGGGACGAGGAAACGGGGATCGGCGAGCACTGCGCGCACGTCCGCGTACCTCGTGAGCCGCCGGTGGCCTCCGGCGGGCGGTTCTGCTGTCATCGGTGTCCGGGGGCGCGTGGAGGCGGCCCCCTTCCCCCCTTCGCTGGGTGGTCGTCGCCTCCCTGGGAGGCTAGGGCCGCGATGCTTCGGCTCCGGTCGAACGGTGAACGTTTCACGCCCGGGCATGCGGTGGCGCGGCTTGTGGACCTTTGGGCCTTTTCAACGGTCGCCGCGCGGGTTATCACAGGGCGAGAGGGCGAATGTGATCTCCTGCCCTCCGAGCGCGATCCACGGCTCCACCGACGTACGGGTTCCACGCGCCGGGCCACCGGCGTCGACATCTGCACGCCCACTGGGCACCACCGCGATGGAGGATGGCATGCGCCTGTTACGTACCGTGGTCACTCGATTACTCCTGTTGTGCGCGATGGTCGCCGCAGGCGCCGCCGCGGGGGCGGGGGCCGCGAACGCGGCGGTTCCCGACGTGTGGGGATTCGCCTACGTCGACGTCACCTCCGGGGTGCCGAACCTGGCCTACCAGGCGGGCAGCTGGGCGCCCGGGCCGACGGTCAGCGTCTCGCCCGGCGGCACCGGCGAGTACTTCGTGCGGTTCCCGAAGATCGGCATCCCCAAGGGCGGGATCGCGCACGTGACCGCGATCTCGCAGTCGGCCGAGTGGTGCCAGATCGAGAAGTGGGGGCAGGCCGGCTCCGACGAGATCGTGGCGGTGCGCTGCTACAAGTACGGCGGAACCCCCGTCTACGCGCGCTTCTCGATCGTCTTCGCCAGCAGCAGCGGGGCGCTGGCCTCGGCGACGCAGGCGTACGGCTACGTCTACTGGGACGGCACGTCCATCGCCTCCGACTACAACTCCTCGCTCGGCGTGAACGCCGTCTTCCCCAACACGACCGGCGACTGGACCGTCTGGCTGCCCGGGCTCGGCTCCGCCGTGCAGGCCGGGAACATCCAGGTCACCGCGGTCGACTCGGGCAAGCCGGCGCGGTGCAAGGTGGGCGCCTGGAGCTGGGCGGCGTCGGGGCAGAAGATCCAGGTGCTGTGCCACGATGTGGCCGACAAGCCGTACGACACCGGCTGGACCCTCACCTACCAGCGTGAGCGGGCGATCACCGGGGCCTTCGCGCCGCCGAAGCTGTTCGCCTACACCTTCGACAACGTCCCGGCCAACCCCGGGCCGTACGCGCCGGTCCCGACCGGGATCAACTACAACTCCCAGAGCGGGGTCAACACGGTGCGGACGGCCGGGACCGGCATGCGCCTGGTGTACTTCCCCAGGGTCGGGGCGACGCCCAACAACGTGCAGGTGACGGCGTTCGGTCCCGGGCCGGAGTACTGCAACCTGCTCACGCTGTGGACGACCTCGGGTTCGGACGTCTACGTCCGTGACGTGGTCTGCTACAAGGGCACCACCCAGGTCGACCAGCCGTCGTTCGTGACCTACACCTCGAAGTACTGACCCGCGCGGGGGGCGGGCCCGGCCGGTCAGAGCACGCGGAGGCGGTGGGTGAGCCCCGTGTGGCGGCGGCCCGCCCCCCGCGTGCGCACAGCCTGGCCGAGCGCCCGCCGCGACCCGACGATGACCACGAGCTTCTTGGCCCGGGTGATGGCGGTGTAGAGCAGGTTGCGCTGCAGCATCATCCAGGCGCTGGTGGCCAGCGGAATGACGACGGCCGGATACTCGCTGCCCTGGGAGCGGTGGATGCTGACCGCGTAGGCGTGGGCGAGTTCGTCGAGCTCGTCGAAGGAGTAGTCGACGTTCTCGTCCTCGTCGGTCAGCACGGTCAGCTTGCTCTCCTCGGGGGTGATGGCGGTGACCACGCCGACCGTGCCGTTGAACACCCCGGCCGCGCCCTTGTCGTAGTTGTTGCGCAGCTGGGTGACCTTGTCGCCGACGCGGAAGACCCGCCCGCCGTACCGGCGCTCCGGCATGCCCTCGCGTGCCGGGGTCAGCGCCTCCTGCAGGGCGATGTTGAGCGCGCCCGCGCCGGCCGCGCCGCGGTGCATGGGCGCCAGCACCTGTACGTCCCTGCGCGGGTTGAGCCCGAACTTCCTGGGGATGCGCCGGGCGACCACGTCCACGGTCAGGGCGGCGATCTCCTCGGGTTCCTCGCAGGGGAACAGGAAGAAGTCGGGGAACTCGCGGACCAGCGGCTGCTGGCCGGTGTTGACGCGATGGGCGTTGACGACCACGCCGGACTCCTGCGCCTGGCGGAAGATCTGCGTCAGGCGCACCCGGGGGATGCCGGGGGCGGCCAGCAGGTCGCGCAGCACCTCGCCGGCGCCGACCGAGGGAAGCTGGTCGACGTCGCCGACGAACAGCAGGTGCGCGCCCGGGGCGACCGCCTTGGCGAGCTTGTTGGCCAGCAGCAGGTCGAGCATGGACGCCTCGTCCACCACGACCAGGTCGGCGTCGAGGGGGTTGTCGCGGTCGAAGGTGGCGTCTCCGCCGGGGCGCAGCTGGAGCAGCCGGTGCACGGTGGTCGCCTCGTGGCCGGTCAGCTCCGCCAGCCGCTTGGCCGCCCGGCCGGTCGGGGCGGCGAGGATGACCTTGGCCCGCTTCGCGCGGGCGAGGGCCACCACCGAGCGCACGGTGAAGCTCTTGCCGCAGCCGGGGCCGCCGGTCAGGACGGCGACCTTCTCCGTCAGCGCGAGCCGTACGGCCTGGGCCTGCTCGGGCGCGAGGTCGGCGCCGGTCCGGCCGCGCAGCCAGTCGAAGGCGGCGGGCCAGTCCACGTCCGTGAACGCCCCGAGCCGGTCGTGGCCCGAGGTCAGCAGGGTGCGCAGGGTGCCGGCCAGCGACAGCTCGGCGCGGTGGAAGGGGACGAGGTAGATCGCGGGGACGCTGCTCTCGCCGTTTTCGTCGCTCTGGCCGTTCTCGCCGTTCCCCCTGGCCGGGACCTCCTCGCGGACCACGCCCTCCTCGGCGACCAGCTCCTCCAGGCATGCGGAGGTGAGGTCGGGCGGCACTTCGAGGATCTTGACGGCGTCGGCGACCAGGTTGGGGGCGGGCAGGTAGCAGTGGCCGTCGTCGGCGGCCTGGGAGAGCGTGTAGCGCAGGCCGGCCTTGACCCGTTCGGGACTGTCGTGCGGAATGCCCACAGCCTGCGCGATGGTGTCGGCGGTCTTGAACCCGATGCCCCACACGTCGTCGGCGAGCCGGTAGGGCTCCTTGCGGACCACGTCGATGGAGTCCTCGCCGTACTGCTTGAAGATGCGCACGGCGATGGAGGTGGACACCCCGACGCCCTGCAGGAAGATCATCACCTCTTTGATGATCTTCTGTTCCTCCCAGGCGGCGGCGATCATCTTGGTCCGTTTGGGCCCGAGGCCGGGGACCTCGACCAGGCGCTTGGGCTCCTCCTCGATGATCCGCAGCGTGTCGGTGCCGAAGTGGTCCACGATCCGCTCGGCCATCTTCGGGCCGATGCCCTTGATCAGCCCGGAGCCCAGGTAGCGCTGGATGCCCTGGATCGTCGCCGGCAGGACGGTGGAGTACGACCAGACCTCGAACTGCCTGCCGTACTTGGGGTGGGAGCCCCACCGGCCGGTGAGCCGCAGCGACTCGCCCACCTGCGCCCCGAGCAGCGGCCCGACGACGGTCAGCAGCTCGGTGCCGGACCGTTCGGTGGCGACCCTGGCGATCGTGTAGCCGGTCTCCTCGTTGGCGTAGGTGATCCGCTCCAGCACGGCGTCGAGCTGAACGCCGGGCGGCCTGCCCGCGTCGCCTCCGGGAGGATTCGTCATGGGTGGCATTGTCTCCCACTTGGCGGGACCCGTCTGACCGGAACCGGCGCCGCCGTGGACGCACACCGCGACTTGTCGGAGGCGCGACCTAGGCTGGGGCGCATGCGGCCGAGCGGGAGATCAGGCGACTGGGCGGGGGTGGACGTCGCGGTCCCGCGCGCGGCAGGCCGGCTGCCGGGGACGAGCATGGCCGGGTTCCGCCGGCACGCCTCCGTGCCCTGGGAGATCCGCATGGTCGCGTACCCGTCCGTGACCCTGTTCGTGGACCTGGGCGAGGGGGAAACCGTCGTCTACGACACCCATGACCGGCGTGGGCGGGGCAGTGTCGTCGTCGGGCTCCTCCCCGGCGATCTGCGGGCGGCCGTCTGGAGGGTCGAGTGTCTTCAGATCCGTCTGGACCCGGTCGCGGCGGCCGCGGTGTTCGGCGCATCGCCCGAGCTCAGCGGGGAGGTGGTATCCCTCGAGGATGTCTGGGGCCGCGACGCCGGGCGGGTCGAGGACAGGCTGCGCGCCGCCGCGTCGTGGGACGAACGCTTCACGATCGCGAGGGACATCATCGGCCGGCGGCTCGACGCCCGCCCACCGGTCGATCCGGAGGTCTCCTACGCCTGGCGGCGGACGCTCGCCGGCCGGGGGCGGGTGCGAATCGACGGCCTGGCGGACGAGGTCGGCTGGAGCCGCAAGCGTTTGTGGTCCCGCTTCCGGTCCCAGTTCGGCATCACCCCCAAACGCGCCGCCCAGCTGGTGCGGTTCGACCACGCCGCCCACCTGCTCGCGGCGGGGCACGCCGCCGCCGGCGTGGCCGCCGAAAGCGGCTACGTCGACCAGTCCCACCTCCACCGCGAGGTCAAGGCGTTCGCCGGGCTTACGCCCACAGCCGTCGCCGCCGCGCCGTGGCTCGCGATCGACGACGTCGCCTGGCCGGCTTCCTCGCCGGCTTCATAACCGGCCCGGACCCCGGTGAGTGCCGAAGCACGGACACGGCCTAGCGCGGCAGGCGCAGCCCTGCGATGAGCAGTCCGGCCAGCCGGCGCGCGTCGTAGTGGGGGTCGCGCTCGGCGCCGATGCAGAGGTTTCCGACGCCGCGCATGAGCTCGATGGCCGGGATGTCCGCGCGGATCTCGCCGGCGGCGGCCGCGGCGTCGAGCAGCCGGGTGCACACGGGCACGAGACGGTCGAGGAAGTAGGCGTGCAGGGCGTCGAATCCCGCGTCGTCGGATCGCAGCACGGCGGCCAGACCGTGCTTGGTGACCAGGAAGTCGACGAAGAGGCTGATCCACCGCTCCAGCGCGGTGAAAGGCGTCGCGCTGGTCTCCAGCAGGGCCGGTCCGGCCTCGGCGCAGGCCTCCACCTGGTGCCGGTAGACGGCGATGATGAGATCCGCTCGCGTCGGGAAGTGGCGGTAGATCGTGGCCGTCCCGACGCCGGCCTTGGCCGCGATGTCGCGTACGGGCGCGTCCACGCCTGAGGTCACGAAGACGGCGGCGGCCGCGTCGAGCAGGGTCTTCTCGTTGCGCCGTGCGTCCGCCCGTTTGGGCCGGGCCGCCGGCCCCGCGCCCCGGTCGCTGTCGTTCATCGCGCGGCTCCCTCCGTTACCGGACTTGCTAAACGGGACATCGTTCCGTATGGTCGAAACGGAACACGGTCCCACTTGCTCATGATGCCAGAGCAGGGGACCGGCGACCAATCCATGCGTCGCCACCACGCTTCCCGCATCCCCTCTCGCCTGAACGCCGATGGCGCATCCACTGCGGCGCCGCCGGTGTCGAAAGGACCCACGACCCCCATGTCCCACTCCCTCCGCCCCAGTTTCGGGATCATGACCGCCCCGCAGCAGGTCGGCTACCACGACGTCCTGCGGGTCTGGCGCGAGGCGGACGCGATCCCGGAGATCGAGCACGCGTGGCTGTTCGATCACCTCATGCCGATCGGCGGCGACCCGGACGGGCCCGCCTACGAAGGCTGGACGCTGCTCGCGGCCCTCGCCGCGCAGACCCGGCGACTGCGGCTCGGCGTGATGGTGACCAGCAACCGGTTCCGGCCGCCCGCGGTGCTGGCCAAGATCGCCGCCACCGTCGACGACATCTGCGGCGGACGGCTCGACTTCGGCATCGGCGCCGGCTCGCGGCCC
Source organism: Microbispora sp. NPDC046973 (assembly GCF_040644495.1). Lineage (NCBI taxonomy): Bacteria > Bacillati > Actinomycetota > Actinomycetes > Streptosporangiales > Streptosporangiaceae > Microbispora > Microbispora sp. NPDC046973. The sequence goes on from NZ_JBEYWQ010000021.1 coordinate 55,026, forward strand.
GGCCACCCCCTGGCCCGGCGTGAGTACGAGGCACACGGCCTGCCCTTCCACGACGCCGCACACGCCGTGGGCAGCCTGGCGGAAGCCTGCACCGTGATCCGGCGGCTGTGGACCGAGGCCGAACCGTTCGACTTCCACGGCACCTACGTCCGGCTCACCGGAGCGTTCTGCAACCCCAAACCCGTCCAGCGCCCCCATCCGCCGATCCTCATCGGCGGACGCTCGTCCCCGACGCTGCGCGTGGTCGCCGAGCACGCCGACCTGTGGAACGTCCCCGGCGGGGACATCGACGACGTCGTCCGCCGCAGCGCACTGCTCGACCGCTACTGCGCCGAGATCGGCCGCGATCCCGCCTCCGTCACCCGCTCGATCCACCTGCCCGTCTCCTACAACCGGCCGGGCCCCACCAGGGACGCGATCGGCGAGGCGATCGACGCCGGCTTCCGGCACATCGTCCTCGGACTGCCGGCGCCCTACCCCGCGGGCGTCGCCCGGTGGGTCACCGACGAACTCATCACTTCCCTGAACGACTGAGAGGAAGACCGACCCATGAACGAAGCAGGCCTGGCGACCGCCGATGTGGCCATCGGCGCGCCCACTCCCGTCATCTCGATGAAGCCGGTGGTGCTGCCCGCCCCCGGCCGCGGCGAGGACCTGCGCGTATGCGTGTCCGCGCCCGCGACCGGCGACGGACTGCCGGTCATCGTCTTCTCGCACGGCTTCGGGCAGTCGATGGACGGCTACCGCCCGCTGGTCGACTTCTGGACCGCCCACGGCTTCGTGGTGATCCAGCCCACCCATCTCGACTCGCGGACGCTGAACCTTCCTCCCGACGACCCCCGTACGCCGCTGATCTGGCGTTTCCGGGTGGAGGATCTGAAGCGCGTCCTCGACGGGCTCGAGCTTGCCGAGGCCGCCGTGCCCGGCCTGGCCGGACGCCTCGACCCTCGCCGCATCGCCGTGGCCGGGCACTCCTGGGGCGCCCAGTCGGCGAGCATGCTGCTGGGCGCGCGCGTCCTCGGCTCCGGGGGTGAGCCGGGAGAGGACATGTCCGACCCGCGGATCAAAGCGGGCGTGCTGCTCGCCCTCCCCGGCACGGGCGGAGCGGACCTGACTCCGTTCGCGGCCGAGCACTTCCCGTTCATGAACCCGAGCTTCGCGGAGATGACCACACCGGCCCTCCTGGTTGCGGGAGATCGCGACCAGTCCCTGCTGTCGGTCCGGGGGCCGGACTGGTTCACCGACGCGTACTTCCTGAGCCCGGGCGACAAGAGCCTGCTCACCGTGTTCGGGGCGGAGCACTCGCTCGGCGGGATCTCCGGATACACCGTCACGGAGACGACGGACGAAAGCCCCGAGCGGGTCGCCCTGATCCGGCGGCTCACGTGGGCCTACCTGCGCACCGCGCTCGGCCTCGACGCTTCCAGCTGGCCGGCGGCGCGGGCCGCTTCGGCGCAGTCCGCCGAGCCGCTGGGCCGGATCGAATCCCGGTGAATCCCTGACACGCGCACCGCGCCCCTCCACCGGCTCGTCACCGGCGTGAGGGCGCGGTGCGCGGTCAGTAGGGGGACGTCGCGTTGCTCGCGGCCCAGAGCCTCTCGGCGTCGGAGCCCGCCGGGGGCGGCGCGATCCCGTTGATCATCCAGAGGTCCTCGCTGGTCTCGTCGACATGGAACTCCCAGTGCAGCCCTGCGTGCCGTTCGAGGAAGGGCCGCAGCATCCCCTTGATCCACGTGGCGGTGCGGCGCCGGCTCTCCCGATCGGGGTTGCTGCGGGCGATGTGGTCGATGGCGATGCGGACCCCGGCCGAGGTGGGCTCTCCGCCGACATGGAAATCCTCGGGCCTGGTCTCATGGAACAGCGTGACCACGTAGAACCGGGGCAGCCCGACCTGTTCGTAGTGGTCGGCGATGCGAGAGGCGAGCTGGCGTTTCTCCTCGTCGGTGAAGATCCCGGGCGTGTGATGAACGGTCCACAGTGGCATGGCGGTTCGGTGCTCCTTGCGTGCTGAGGTGCGATCTCAACGGGCGGCCGAGAAGGTCAGGTTCTCCACGGGACCGGACAGCGCCGCCTTGACGGCGACGGTGACGTCGTCGGCGAGCACCTCCGCGGCCCCCGACTCCAGGCCGTCGACGATCCGCGCGGCAACCTCGGCCGGAGTCGCCTTCGGCAGCTCGACGGCGGCGACCATATCGGTGTCGATGAACCCTGCGTGCACGCCGACGACCTGGGTGTTCTGCCGCGCCAGTTCGAGCCGGAGCGAGTTCGTGAGGGACCACGCCGCCGCCTTGGACGCCCCGTAGGCGCCGCTGCCGGCCAGCCAGGACAGCACGGAGTGCATGTTGACCAGCGCTCCCCCGCCGTTCGCGGCCAGGATCGGCGCGAACGCCCGAGCCACCCGCAGCGGCCCGAAGACGTTGACGTCGAACGTCGTGGTGACGCGCTCGAAGTCACCCGTGAGCAGCGGAGCCGGCAGCAGGATCCCGGCGTTGTTGAACACGATCTCGGCGTCGGTGGCGACCTCCGCGAGGGCGGCGACCGACGCCGCCGAGCGGACCTCCAGCGCGGCGGCGACCACCCCGGGACGGTCGTCCATGTAGGCCGAGCGCGCGGTCGAGTACACCTTCCGCGCGCCGCGTGCCAGCACCTCGTCGACCAGCGCCGCGCCGAGTCCCCGCCGGCCCCCGGTCACCACGACCACCCTGCCCGCTACCGCGACCACGACATCTCCCCCTGGGTAACGTAATCGTTAGTAAGTGGATCCAATCACGCCATGCTGGATAACGCAAGCGTTAGTTACAATGGCGACGTGGTGATGAAGTTCGAAGAACGGCTGTGCGACCGGGACGCGTGGTCGATCGGCGACGGATGCTCGGCGGCGCGGGTGCTGGACCTGCTCAGCACCAAGACGGTGTTCCTGGTGGTCCGCGAATGCTTCTACGGCACGACGAGGTTCGACGACTTCGTGGCGCGGATCGGGGCCTCGGCGCCCGCGGTGTCGCGGGCGCTCAAACAGCTGAAGGCCGCGGGTATCGTCGCGCCCGTCGTCTATCGGGAGCCGGGCAGCCGGGCCCGCGACGAGTACCGGCTGACCGAGGCCGGCGAGGACCTGCTGCCGGTGTTTCTGTCGCTGATGCAATGGGGTGACAAGCACCTGCAGGAAGGACGCCCGCCCCTGTCGTTCGTCGAGGCAGGCAGCGGCCGTCCGATACAGGTCCGCGTCACCGCCGAGCCGGCGCCGGAGACGATGTGCGACGACATCGAGATCCGGCTGAACCCCGCCTGGCCGCGTGACTAGCGGCGCACCCTGAATCTCAGGTGCAGCACTCCGTCGCCCTGGACGACCACGTGCGGATCCTCCAGCAGATGCTGCCCGTCGACGCCGCCGAAGTAGCGTTTGCCCGACCCGAACACCACCGGCACCACGTCCATCGCCACCTCGTCCACGAGACCGGCCGCGAGGATCTGGCTGCCCACGTCGCCGGCGTTCACGCTGACGATTCGCTCACCCGCCAGCTCCTGCGCCTTGTCGATCGCAGCCGTCACGTCGTCGACGAAGTGGTACGACGCCTCGGGGTGCCAGCCCTCGGGCTTGGGCCGGTGGGACACCACGATCACGTGGTCACCCGCGGGCGGCCGGCCCTCCCAGCCGTTCACCAGGTCGAACAGGTTGCGGCCCATCACGATCGCGCCGATCGCCTCCCATATCGGCCGGACGTACTCCGCCGACGCACGGGAGAGCATGAAGCCGCTGCCGACGCCGGAATGGTCGTACTGCTGCTCGCCGCCTTCGGTGATCGGGGTGTCCCCGTTGAAGTACCAATCGTGGAGTGGCCCGACGCCGTCGTTCTCGTCGGCGATGAACCCGTCCACCGACACCGCGTTGTGCATGATCACTGTGCCCACTGATTCTCCTCGAGCTTCTCGCGCATTCACCCCGATCTTGTCGGTCCCGAGGGCGGCCGGGCTTGTAGAAAATCAATCAGCGGGCATCGGGCCGCTGTCCGGCGGAAACCCCTGCTCGGCGGGGAACCGGCGCCGCAGGGCCAGGTATTGCGTCGGGGTGTGGCCGGTGAAGTCCTTGAACTCCCTGCTGAAGTGGGCCTGGTCGAAGTAGCCCGCCGCATGGGCGAGCTCCGACCAGTCGACCGGACGCAGGGCGTCAACGGACAGGATCAGCCGCGCGAAGCGGTAGATCCGCGCCACCCGCTTCGGGGTGACCCCGACATGAGACTTGAACTGCGTGGCCAGATGATTGCCGCTCACCCCGGCGGCGCCGGCCAGCGCACCGACCGGGACCGCGCCGTGGGAGATCTCCAGACGCCCGCCTGTGTGCCGGACCAGGTCGAGACCGAGCGAGGGTCCCTCGGCGAATCGCGATCGCAGCTCCTCCTCCACCACCCGCAGCGTCTCGGTGGCCGATGCGATGTCGCCGATCCGGTTGCGAATGCGGTCCACCGACCGTCGCCATACGGCGTCGACCGGCACCCATCGGTCCCGCAGCTCGTTCGCCGGCATGCCGACGAACGGCGACAGCCCCCAGGGTTTGAAGTGCACCCCGACCAGCCGCACCCGTGTCGGGTACTCGATGAGGAAACGCCTGGTCCACAGCCCCATGAACCAGCCATCGGTGAACGTCGCCGGCGGCACGGCAGGGTCGCAGTCCCACAGGCGGGCGGGTTCGCCCAGGTTGACGAACAGGTGTGCCGACGGCATCGGCGGGACGTTCATCCGGTGGTGTCGCGGCACCCCGGTCAGGCAGTAGATGTCGTCGATGAACTGGTCGAGCGGCGGCGCGGGCACCCGGCCGACGTATTCCATGGACTCAGTGTGGCCGACGGGGGGTGAGTTCCGCGACAGAGGCCGCCGGCCCTGCCTGCGACTGCCTCTCCGCCTATGTCCCCCGCGATACGGGGCATGTCGAGCATCGGAACGATGTTGCTGCTCGGTCTCGCCGACGGGATGTGCCCGCGCTGCCGGTCTCACCAAGCTCGGCGGGTCATAACGGTCTCCCGCTCCACGCGCGACAGCTTCTCGGGATTGCGCACATGGTAGGCGCCGGTGACGTAGCCGTTCTCCACGCGCACCGCCACCACTCCGTCGATCTCCCCGTCGACCCGTACGAGCAGCCCGGGGCCTCCATTGATCTGAACCAGCTCGACCGACCGCTCTGCGTCGCGTTTCCACCAGCCGACGGCCAGCAGGCGAGCCACGTTGTCGATCCCCACGACGGGCCGCAGCAGGGCGTGCCTGACTCCGCCGCCGTCGCTCAGCGCGACGACATCGGGCGCGAGGACGTCCAGCAAGCTCTGCAACTCCCCGGTTTCGACCGCCCGTTGGAAGGCCTGAAGCGCGGCCTGGGTCTCGGCCGGGGAGGCGATGCCACGGGGCCGGCGGGCGGCGACATGTGCCCGCGCCCGGTAGGCGATCTGGCGTACCGCGTTCGGGCTCTTGCCGACGGCCTCGGCGATCTCGTCGTAGTCCAGGTCGAAGACCTCGCGCAGCACGAACACCGCCCGCTCGGTCGGCGACAGCGTCTCCAGCACCAGCAGCATCGCCATCGAGACGCTGTCGGCCAGCTCGACGTCCTCGGCCACATCGGGTGCGGTCAGCAACGGCTCGGGCAGCCACGGCCCGACGTAGGACTCCCTACGCCGGCCGAGCGCGCGCAGCCGGTCCAGCGCCTGCCGGGTGACGATCCGCACCAGGTAGGCGCGCTCCTCCCGCACGGTGCCGAGATCGACGTCCACCCAGCGCAGCCAGGTCTCCTGCAGGACGTCTTCGGCGTCGGCGGCCGAGCCGAGCATCTCGTAGGCCACGGTGAACAGAAGGTTGCGGTGGGCGACGAACGCCTCCGTGGCCGGGTCCACGGGGTCCACGGAGTCAACGTGGCCGGCACGATCGAGCGGCTCGGCTGGGCCCGCACTTCGTCCGCTCCGCTCGGTCATGCCCCGCCCTTGTTTGTCCGTTCTCAGCACTGCCACACGCACAAGACGTGGGTCCCCACCGCTTTGTAACACCCACGGGAGGTGGCCTATGTCACACGGCCGCGCTGTTACAGGGACCGGGGCACCGGCGTCTCGTGGTCGTCAGGACGCCGCGCGGACGATCCGTACGGCACTACGACGAGTTGAGAGTGAGAAGGGAAGTCTTCCCATGTCCACGCCCACGACGACCGATCGACGGTCACGCATGCCCAACCCCCTCCCCTTCCTCCCCGAGATGGCGGAAGTCGGCGAAGGTCTGCACAAAGCCCTCCAGAACGGCGCGATCCCGCAGACCACCATCCACCTGCTGCAGCTGCGCGCCGGACAGCTCCTCGGCAGCACGTACTTCACCATCAGGGAAACCGGCAACCTCCGCAGGATCGGGGAATCAGAGGAGCGCATCACCGCCGTGGCCACCTGGCGGGACGCCACCTACTTCACCGACGCCGAACGGGTCGCGCTGGAGCTGGTGGAGGCGGTCCTCACCCCGAACCCGGCAGGGGAGCGCGTCCCGGATGAGCTGTACGCCAGGGCGTCGGCGCACTACGACGACCAGGCGATGTGGTCGCTCATCATGGCGATCGCCCACATCGGCTTCTTCACCCCCGCCGCTCTCATCGCCAAGCCGACCCCCGGCATGCCCCCCGGCCAGAACTACAGCGAGTAAGGAAGGCATCCAGCATGAGCATCACCACGTTCGCGGTGGCGGGAGCGACCGGGCGGCTGGGCAGCCACGTCGTCGACGTCCTGACCGAGCGGGGACACCAGGTCGTGCCGATGTCGCGCGCCACCGGCGTGGACATCATCACCGGGCAGGGCCTCGCCGAGGCCCTCACCGGAGTCGAGGTCATCATCGACGTCGCCTCCTGGCACTCCTCCGACCAGGACGCCGCGACGGAGTTCTTCCGTACGTCGGCCCGCAATCTGCACGAGGCCGGCCGGAAGGCGGGGGTCGCCCAGATCGCCGTGGCGTCCATCATCGGCGCCGATAAGGCTACCGCCGGTTTCCTCGCCGCGAAGAAGGTGCACGAGGAGCTCCTCGTGCCCGGCCCGATCCCCGTCCGCATCCTGCGGGCCGCGCAGTTCCACGAGTTCGTCGGTCAGCTCCTGGACTGGCAGCAGGGCGACGTCGCCTACCTCACGGCGCTGCCCACCCAGCTCGTGGCCTGCCGCACCGTGGCCGAGGAACTGGTCGACCTGGCCACCGCCCCCGAGGCCCCAGGAACACCGATCCCCGAGATCGCCGGACCCCGCAAAGAGATCATGGCCGAGGCGGCCCAGCTCCTCGGCGCCCGCCGAGGCATCAAGGTCGTGGGCGTCGACGGGTCCGGCATGCCCGATGCCGAGATCGCCGCCGCGGGCGGGTTTCTCCCCAGCCCGCACGCCAAGCTCGCCGGACCCACCTTCCAGGAGTGGCTCGACACCCAGCCCTGAGCCGACCTTGCCCTTGTTCTCGGAACTCCACCACCCGGGGCCCCGAGAACAAGGGCTTCCGTCGTTCGGGTAGAAGAACCGCTCCAGCTTCGCCTGCGACGGAGCACCCGAGAAGCGGCCGTACGCGGCCACCTCAAACTCAACCGGCAGAGACGCCGAAGGTAGGGCAGCCCCAGCAAGTAGGACGAGCAGAAGATCAAATAGTGAGCTGTGGCCACCCGCTGACGGCCCCGGACTCCTCCCTCTGCCCCCAGGGGAATGGCGTCTGGCACTCGGTTGGGGCGCGATCGTTTGCCGGTGGAGTACTCCGCAGCGTCGCATGATGCCAAGCTCCGCTGACCCGTACACGTGGAAGCGGCTAGCGAGCTTGGAGTACGCCGGCGTCGAGAGGCGTCGCGAACGTCTGCACGTAGTCGATGGCTGTCTGCAGCGCATCTTTCAGTGGAGTGATGTCCCGCGCGACCTGGGCGAGGAGCATGCCGCCCTGGAAGGCGGCAAGGAGCAGATTGGCCAGTTGCGTGGGATTCGCCTCAGCGCTGATGCGGCCGAGTTGCTGCATGCGCTCGATTCCGTCGCGGAAGATGTGCCTCCACTGGTCGAACGCACTCGCGAGCTCGTCGTGAACGTCAAGGTCCGTCTTGATGATCTCGCTCGCCAGGGAGCCGAGGCTGCAGCCTTCCTGGTAGGCGCGCTCGTAGCGGACGTAGAAATCCGCCCACGCCCGGAACGCGTCGAGGTTGTCGAAGCAGGCGAACTGCTCGCCGCGGTGGAACGTGAGAACGCGCTCGGCCTGCCAGGCGATCACGGCCAGGACGAGATCCTCCTTCGTCGGGAAGTAGTGGTTGAGCTGCGACCCGCTGACGCCGGCGGCGCGGCGGAGCTGTTCGTTGTTCGTCGCGTGGACCCCCTTGGTGTAGATGAGCTCCGCGGCGTGCTCCAGGATGCGGGCCCGCGTCGCCTGTCCCTTGTCGGTGAGCTTGTGGGGCTCCCGAGCTCCTGTGGTGGGTTTCATGCTTCAGACGATACCTGGATTGGGCTTGACAGCCCAGTCTTGAGCGGTGTTCACTCGAGAAGTGGGCTGACAAGCCCAAAAAATCTCGAGCGCAACCCGGGTGGCGACGACCACTCGCCGGAGGCTGATTCGCCATGTCACGACTGAACGGTCCCTCTCCTGACGACGTCCCCGACGGGGTGGAGGGCATCCTCGGCAACGTCAGCGCACAGTTCGGCTTCGTCCCGAACATGTTCGCGACTCTCGCGTCGAACCCGACCGTCCTCGACGTCGTCATGACACTGCAGGGCACCTTGAGCCGGGTTCTGGACGCGAAGACGCGGCACACCATCGCGCTCGCCGTGTCGCAAGCGAACGGTTGTGATTACTGCCTGGCGATGCACACGTACGTATCGTCCGAACTCGGTGGCATGTCGAGCGATGACATCGACTTGGCCCGGGCCGGGAGCTCGGTCGATCCCAAGCGCGCCGCGGTCGCTCGTTTCGCCCAGCGGATGGTGGAGAGCCGCGGTCAGGTGAGCGACGCCGACCTGGCGGCTGTGCGAGGTGCCGGGTACACCGACCCGCAGATCCTGGCGATCGTCACGGTGGCGGTGCAGGTCCTGCTGACCAACTTCATCAACAACGTCAACCAGACCGACATCGACATCCCCGCCGTCAGTTCGGTCGGCACGCCGGGATAGAAGAAGCGCTTTACACCCACGCAATGGAGGCGCTCGAACAGGCTTCCAAGGCTCTCGTCGTGGGTGACCTCACCGCCGCGACGGCAGGAATCAGCTTCGAGCGCATCAGCGACCTACTTGCCCGCACGAACTAGCCCCAAATCACGCGAAACCACCGCTCCTCATCCATTCATCGCAAGAAGAAGGCACATCGCCATGAATCTCGACAAGCTCATGAACAAGCACCTCACCAGGTATTTCGACCCCAGCAAGACCATTCCGGAGGAGACCCTTCAGCAGCTGCTGAGGTTCCTTCGCTCCACGCCGTCATCGGTGAACGTACAGCCCAACCACTTCTACGTCCTCGCCACGCGCAAAGGCAAAGAGCGGCTCGCCAGCAACCTCGGCGAACGATTCCAGGACAACGGCGAGAAGATCCTGAACGCGTCGCACACCATCATCCTCACCACCCGGGCAGATGTGCCTGACAGCCACCTCGAGGCGGTGTTCGCGAAGGAGAGGGCCGACGGCCGGTTCCCTGACCCGTCAAAGCAGGAGCTGTGGGAATCGATGACTCGAGACTTCCTCAACCTGCGCAACTACGGCTACAAGGACCTGAACCACTGGATGGAGAAGCAGACCTACATGGCGGTGGGCCTGACCATGATGGCGGCCGCTGAGCTCGGCGTCGAGGCCACGCCGCTGGAAGGGTTCGACCCGGCCAGTGTCGACAAGGCGTTCAAGATCCGCGAGACCGGACACAGCACGACGGTGCTGCTGGCCCTCGGCTACCCCGACCCGGAGAAGGTGTACACCAGCCCGATCTCGCGATTCGACGCCGACCAGCTGTTCACCTTCATCTGAACACCCACCCGGAAACCGAAACCCACAACACATACGAGGAAGGGGACGATCTCAATGAAAGCCATTGTGGTAACCGACCAGGCGGCGGGAACGGCCGGGATGACGCTGACGGAGCGCCCTGAGCCGGTCGCGGCGATCAACGACGTCATCGTTCAGATCCATGCATCGGGCTTCGTCCCGACCGAGATGGAGTGGCCGTCGACCTGGACCGATCGCGCCGACCGTGACAGGACACCGTCGATCCCCGGCCACGAGCTGGCCGGAGTGGTCACCGCCCTCGGCTACGGCACGACGGGGCTGTCGGTCGGGCAGCGGGTGTTCGGCCTCGCCGACTGGTACCGCGACGGCACCCTCGCGGAGTACGTGGCGATCGAAGCACGCAACCTCGCACCGCTGCCCGGCGACGTCGACTTCACCGTAGGCGCATCCCTGCCGATCTCAGGTCTGACCGCGTGGCAGGGGCTGTTCCAGCACGGCCGCCTTCAGGCCGGCCAGACCGTCCTCGCCCATGGCGCAGCCGGGGCGGTCGGGACGATGGTGACCCAGCTCGCACGCGAGGCCGGCGCTTACGTCATCGGCACCGGACGCGCCGCCGACCGTGAGAAGGCACTCGACTTCGGCGCGCATGAGTTCGTCGACCTCGAGAACGACGCGCTGAAAGACGTCGGGGGCGTCGATCTGGTCTTCGATGTCATCGGCGGCGACATTCAGAAGCGGTCCGCCGCCCTGATCAGGGCCGGAGGAACGCTGGTGTCCATCGTCGGCCCGGTCGAGGCGCGGCCCGCTGACGGCCTGGCGGTGGACTTCGTCGTCGAGGCCGATCGCGCCGAGCTGGGTGAGATTGTGCAGCGGGTGCGGGACGGACGGCTGCGGACGAACATCGGTGACGTCGCGAGCTTCGACGATGCCATCAGTGCCCTCAACCCGACCACGCGACGCAGCGGGAAGACAGTCATCCGCGTACGCCCGTAGGGAGCGGATCGCCGCAGTCCGACCGGCGGCTCGAAGCCGCCGTTCGGGGCGGCCATGCGGAAGACACCACCGTGGTCCTTGGCCGGGCGGTCAGGGCACTCGGATCGACAGAGGAGTTGATCACCTTGGACGGACAGGAGCTGCAGAAGATCGCGGGCGACCGCGCTGCGGGACTGCCCGGCGCCGACGTGGAGCATCGTTTCGGCCCCGACTGGCACCTCTACAAAGTGCGCGGCAAGGTCTTCATGCTCATGACCGACATGCCAGGGCGCCCCGTCGTGATCGTGAAAGCCGATCCGGACGACGCCGCAGCCCTGCGTGAGCAGTACGCGGACATCACCCCCGGCTATCACATGGACAAGAGGCACTGGATCACGGTGGAAGGCGGGGGAACCATCGACGAGAAGCTGGTGAAGGAGCTCGTGATCGACTCCTATCGTCTCGTGGTCGGCGGGCTTCCCAAGTCCGAGCAGCCCGTGGATCCGCGCACCTACGGCCGTCGCGCCTGACCTTCGTCATGCCCAGGACGGCCGCAGCCTTGGCACCGCAGAGAGTGCGGCCAACACCCCTCACCCACGACCGTCGGCAGCACACCAGTAGCCACTCATCGTGCGCGATCGATTACATCTTTCCTTCGGCAAGTTAGCATGCTAAGTTATTGCCATGGAACGGAACCTGAGCCTGAACCTGCACGTGCTCACGGCCCGGCTGGACCGGGCGGCCGACCGGATCCTCCGGGCCGAGCACGACATCTCCTACAGCCGCTTCCTGGCGCTGACCCTGGTGGGAGAACTCGGGGCCTCGACGCAGCGGACCCTCGCCGAATACCTCGGCGTGACCGAGCCGTCGGTGAGCCGCATGACCGCCGTCCTCGCGGCCGACGGTCTCCTCGACGTCCAGCCCGACCCCGCCGGGGGCAACCGCCGGCGGCTGAGCCTCACCGACGAGGGAAAGCGGCGGGTGGCCTCGATCCGGCAGGAGTTCGAAGACCGGCTGGCCGCCGTCGTCGCGGCAAGCGGCGTGCCCTACGCCGAGTACGCCGAACACACCGCGCGGCTGCTGGCCACCTTCGACCGGCTGGAGCGGGAGGCGGGCAAATGAGTCCGAACGTCGACACCCCGGCCTTACGTTCGCGCACGGCCGTTTCGGCCGACGGCACGCCGATCGGTTACCAGACCCTGGGCGCGGGCCCCGATCTCCTCGTGGTCGGCGGCAATCTGAGGACCTCTGACGACTACCTGCCGCTGGCCGCCACCCTGGCCCGCTCGTTCACCGTGCACGTCGTCGACCGGCGCGGACGCGGCGCCAGCGGCCCCCAGGGACCTGAGTATTCCCTGGCCAAGGAAGTGGAGGACCTCCGCGCCGTCCAGGCCGCGACCGGGGCCCGCCTGGCCTTCGGGCACAGCTACGGCGGGCTCGTCGTCCTGGAGACCGCACGCTCCTTCCCGCTGTTCGACCGCATCGCGGTCTACGAGCCGGGAGTGCCCTGCTCTCCCGTCCCCACCGCCTGGATGGCCCCCTTCCGGGAACGGCTGGCCGCCGGCGACCACTACGGCGCATTCATCCACTTCATCCAAGGCTCCGGCGGGGCACCGGCCATCATGACCAAACTGCCGCACTGGTACCTGCGCATGGTCTTCCGCATCGCCTTCCGCGGGCCGGCCTGGCACAGGATGCGGCCCCTTCTGGGAGCCTGCCTGGCCGAGCACGAGCAGCTCGCCGCCCAGTACGGCCGGCTTCCCGAGTTCGCCGACGTCACCGCCCCGGTGCTGCTCCTCGTCGGCGGCCGTTCCAAGCCCGAACACCGAGCGGATTTCGCCACGCTCCGCGACACCCTTCCCGACGCCACCCTCACCACCGTCGACGGCCTCGGCCACCTGTCGCCGACCGAGCCGAAATCTGGCCCGGTCGTGGCCGAACGGGCGCTGCCCTTCCTCCTGGGACGATGACGTGGACCCCCGGATCGCCGGCCCGTGCTCACGATCACGGCACCATGCCGTGCACGTCCACGTCGCGGCCGGGCACTCGGCCGTCGGCTGACGGCACCGTGCCCCGGCCGGCCATCATCGCGACGATCACCTGGCCGACCGCGGCGACACACAGCAGAGCGATCGGTGCCTGCCAGCCGGCGCTGACGGTGCGCAGCAGTCCGAAGATCACCGGTCCTGCGGCGGCCAGCAGATAACCGATCGACTGCGCCATTGCCGACAACGCCCCCGCCACGGTCGCGTCCTGGGCGCGCAGGCTGAGGAAGGCCAATGCGAGCACCAGGCAGGCTCCACCGCCCAGCCCGAGGACGACACTCCACAGCAGTGCCCATCCAGGCGTCAGCAGAAGTCCGAGGTAGCCGACGAGCAGGACCACCGAGCTTGTCACCGCCACGGCACGTTGGTCACGCGCCCACCGCAGCGCGGCGGGCACCGCCAGGCTGGTCGACACCGCGACCGCCTGGAACACGAACAGCAGCCATCCCGCTGCTTCCGCACTCACCCCACTGGCTTGGAACACCTGAGGCAACCACGTGACGACGACGTAGAAACCCAGCGACTGCAAGCCCATGAACGCCGTGACCGCCCACGCCAGCGCCGAGTCCCACGGCAGCCGGTGCCTGCGAATCGCTTCCGAGGCCGGGCGCGAAGTCCGCACCTGCGGGAGCCACAGCACGACGGCCGCCAGCGCGAGCACGATCCAGCACCCCAGCGCGGTGTGCCAACCGCCGGGGGCGACCTGGCTCACCGGCACCGCCACCCCGGAAGCCACCGCGGCGACAGCCCCCATCACAGTCGCGTACGCGCTGGTCAGCAGGCCCACTCTCGCAGGGAAGTCGCGCTTGATAAGGCTCGGCAGCAGCACGTTGCCCACGGCGACTCCGGCCCCGATCAGCACGGTTCCCGCGAACAGCCCGATCGCCGCCGGCACCCACCGGATGGCGATCCCGAGGGTCAGCACCACGAGCGCACCCCAAAGGAGCCGTTCGGGTCCCCACCGTGCGGCCAATCGCGGAACCATCGGTGACATCACCGCGAACGCCAGCAGGGGCAGCGTGCTCAGCAGACCCGCCACGGCCGGGGCCAACTCCAGATCGGCCTGCACGCGATCCAGCAACGGCCCGACACCGGTCAAGCTGGGCCGTAGGTTCGCCGCCACCACCAGCAATCCCCACACCAGCAGCGCTCCACCGGAACGCCGTGCCGAACGCCTTGGATGTAGCGAGAACTGGATGAAACGCTCCTTCGACATGGTGTCGACCTCTCGTACATAATGAGGAATGCGGAATCCGGATTCCGCCGAGAGTCTAGGCAGAGGATCGTTTGGGATGTCAACTCCGCGGACCCGCAAGACACGCACCGATGCCGAGCGCAATCGAGATCGCGTCCTGGAGGCGGCTCGCGCGTTGTTCGCCGAGTCCGGCTACGAGGTGCAGATGTCGGAGGTCGCACGTGCGGCGGGCGTCGGCATCGGGACCCTCTACCGCAAGTTCCCGACCCGGGAGGCCCTGATCGAGGCCGTCGCCGAGCACCGGGCCGCCGACATCGTCGCCGCCGCGCGCCGGCTCGCCGACGCCGACGATCCGGCTCAAGGCCTGGCCCGCTTCCTGCACCACATGGGCGAGGTGCTGTCGGACGATCGCGGCATGTCCGAGGTCGTCGAGAAGGCCATGGGTTCGAGCGAGCCGCGAGAAGAGACCCGCGAGGCGCTGCTCGCCGTCGCCGCGGAGCTGATCGACCGGGCACGGGCGCGCGGCGCGGTTGGGCAGGAGGTGACGACCGGAGACGTCAACATGATCATCTGCGGCCTGGCCGCGGTCATCCGCAACGAGGCAGGCGATTGGCGGCGATACGTCGAGGTCGCACTCGGCGGTCTCCGGCCCCTCTGATCGGGCGCGAGTCGCGGAGCCTCCGGGCCTGGGCCGGAGGTGAAGCCTCATGTGGCGGAATCGACTTCCTGCCATGCTGCGCGCCCGCAGACACACGATTCCGTGGTCGTACGGCACAGGCGGCCGCCGGTGGGGCCTCGGGTACGTCGTCGCCGCGCGTCGAAATGCTGTACGCGTTGCGGGCGCCCGTTGCCTAGGGTTCTGCCGTGAGAGATCTCCGCCTGTTGCCCAAGGCTCACCTGCACACCCACCTGGAAAGCACCGTCCGTCCCGCTACGATCCGCGAGCTGGGAGGCGAGCCGCCGGTCCAGGAGCGGCCGTTCACCGATTTCCGGGAGTTCGCCGACCAACGGGCGATGGTGCGCGCGCTGCTGCGCGACTACGGGCATTTCCGTCGCATCGCCGAGGAGTTCTGCCAGGACGAGGCGGCCCAGGGCGTCCGCTACGCGGAGGTCACCTTCACCGCGGCGGCTCACGGCGAGCGTCTCGGCGATCCGGACATGCCGCTGCAGGCAGTGCTGGATGGACTCGCCACCGGCGCGGAGCGGTACGGCATCCAGACGCGGGTGATCCTGGACCACTCCCGCCGTCGTCCCGTCGAGCGGCTGTGGCACAGCCTCGACCTGGCCACGCGGCACCCGGAGGTGATCGCCGTCGGCCTGGCGGGAGACGAGTCCTACCCGGCGGCGCCGTTCGCCGAGGTGTTCCTGGCCGCCCGCGAGGCGGGGCTGCACCTGGTGCACCACGCCGGGGAGACGGCCGGCCCGGCCAGCGTCCGGGAGGTCCTGGCAGTGGGGCACGCGGAGCGGATCGGCCATGGCATCCGCGTGCTGGAAGATCCGGATCTGGTGGCCGAGCTGCGCCGACGCCGCGTGCCGCTGGAGGTCTGCCCCTCCTCCAACGTGCTGCTCGGGCTGGTCCCTTCGCTGGCGGAGCACCCGCTGCCGCGCCTGGTCGACGCCGGTCTGACGGTCACCGTGAACACCGACGGGGAGACGTCGCTGGCGGCGGAGTATCAGCGCGCCAGGGAGATCTTCGGGTGCAGCGACGCCGAACTGGCGAACCTGGCCCGCGCCTCCGTCGAGAGCAGCTTCGCTCCCGCGGCGGTCAAAGCGCGGCTCGGCGCCGAGATCGACCGATGGCTGAGCGGATGAAAGACCGCTCCCCGGCGCCGGCGTGCCCGAGACGAAGCGCGGCCTGGGCCGACTCCCGGGCCGCGTGGGCGGCGGGACGCTAGCCTGGTGCGGATCACGGAAAGGGGACGACCGGAATGGTGCTGGAGGGGACGGCCCGCGCGCTGCTGCGCAGGCTGGCGGCCGAGCAGGCGGAGGCCCGGGTGCCGTCGGTGGTGGCGGCGATCGTGCGGGGTGGTGAGATCGCCTGGTTCGGGGCGCGCGGCAGGGTCGGCGGGGAGCCGCCCACCCGGGACACCCAGTACCGCATCGGGTCCATCACCAAGACGCTCGTGGCGACCGTCGTCATGCGGCTGCGCGACGAGGGCCGGCTCGATCTGCTCGACCCCCTGGACAAGCACGTGCCCGGCACACCGCTCGGCGACGTGACGGTCGCCCAGTTGCTGTCCCACAGCGGCGGGCTGACCGCCGAGTCGCCCGGCCAGTGGTGGGAACGCACCCCGGGGGTGCCGGTGGGCGACCTGGTCGCCGCGCTCGGGCCCGAGTCCGCCCGGCACCGGCCCGGCCGCCGCTACCACTACTCCAACCTCGGCTTCGCCCTGCTCGGCGAGCTGGTCGCCCGCAAGCGGTCGGCGCCGTGGGACGAGGTCGTGCGCGAGGAGGTCCTTGAGCCGCTCGGCATGCGCGACACCACCCCGCGCCCCCGTGCGCCGCACGCCACCGGGTATGCCGTGCACCCGTGGGCCGACGCGCTGCTGCCCGAGCCGGAAAACGACCACGGTGCGATGGCCCCCGCCGGGCAGATGTGGTCCACGGCCGCCGACCTGGCCCGGTGGGCGGCCTTCATCGGCGGCGACACCGGCGAGGTGCTGCGCCCGGCCACGGTCGCCGAGATGCGCGAGCCGGCCGTCGTGGAGGACGGCGACGCCTGGACCCGGGGCTACGGGCTCGGCCTCCAGCTCACCCGGCACATCGGGCCCGGCGGGCCGCGGCGGCTGGCCGGCCACACCGGGTCGATGCCCGGCTTCCTCGCCACCGTCTGGGCCGACCCCGCCGACCGCGTGGCCGTGCTGTGGATGGCCAACACCACCTCGGGCGTGCGCAACCTCGACACCGCCCTGCTGGACATCCTGGCCGAGCACGAGCCGCCGCTGCCGGCCGAGTGGTCGCCCTCCCCGGTGGACGAGGACCTGCTGGCGCTGACCGGGCCGTGGTACTGGGGGCCGACGCCGTACGTGCTGCGGGTCCTGCCGCAGGGGGGCCTGTCGCTGACCCCGGTGAGCGGGCAGGGCCGCGCCTCCCGGTTCGCCGCCCGGGCCGACGGCACCTGGCTGGGACTCGACGGCTACTACGCCGGGGAGACCCTGCGGGTGGTCCGCTCCCCCGGCGGGGTGACCCACCTGGACCTCAACACGTTCATCTTCACGCGTGAGCCGTACGACCCGGCGGCCCCGGTGCCGGGCGGCGTCGACCCGGCCGGCTGGCGGTGACCGGTCAGGTGGTGGACAGCGCGACCGTCGGCGACAGGCGGGCCGCGCGCATCGCCGGGTAGAGACCGGCGAGGGTGCCGATGACGAGCGTGGCGCCGACGGCGCCCGCGAACGCCCAGGCCGGGACCACCGGCGGCCAGCCGCGCGACAGCGCGTAGCCGGCGGTGGCCAGGCCGCCCAGCACGGCGCCCGCGATCCCGCCGAGCGCCGACAGCAGCAGCGACTCGGCGAGGAACTGCAGGCGCACCTGCCCCCGGGTGGCGCCCAGCGAGCGGCGCAGGCCGATCTCCTTGCGCCGCTCGAGCACCGAGATCACCATCGTGTTGGCCACGCCGACCCCGCCGACCAGCAGCGCGACCGCGCCGAGGCCGAGCAGCAGGTTGGTGAACGCGCTCGCGGCCGCCGCCCGGGCCGCGAGCGCGTCGGAGGGCCTGCTGACCGTGACCTCCTCCGGGTTCTCCGGGTTGACCGTGCGCGGCAGCACGGCCCGTACGGCCTCCACCGACTCCTCGGCCGACCGCTCGTAGATGGTCGTCGGGTGGCCGTCGAAGCCCAGATATTTCTCGGCGGCCGGGAACCCGACGAGCGCCGAGCGCTCGATCTCGGGGGCGAGCGGCATCGGGCCGAGGACGCCGACGACGGTGAACCACCGTTCGCCCATCCAGACCTGTACGCCGGTCCTGGAGATGCCGAGCCGTTCGGCGGCCTTGGCGCCCAGCACGACGGCGGGCCGTGACTCGGTGGCGGCGTTCAGCCAGGCGCCCTTGACGACCCGGCCCTCCAGGGTGGTGAGCAGGTCGGCGGTCGCGGCCTGGACGGCGATGCCGCCGGTCACGGCCTTGGGGATGCGGTCGGTGCGCCGGATCGTGGTGTCGACCGTTCCGGTGGCCGAGGCCGTGTGGACCGGCCCGATGCGCCGGACCATGCCGAGCGCCTCGACGGGCAGCTTGGCCTCCTCGCCGAACAGCGTCTGCCCCGGCGCGACGGTGAGCAGGTTGGTGCCGAGCCGGTCGAGCTGGCGCAGCAACTGCTCGCGGGAGGAGGACGAGATGCCCAGCACCGCGATCATGGTGGCGATGCCGATGGCGATGCCGAGCGCGGACAGCACCACCCGCGCGGGGCGGGTGCGCAGCCCGGCCGCGCCGGTCCGCAGGACATCGGACGGCCCGAGCCTGGCGGGGGTCAGCCGCTGACGGGTCATCGTGGTGCTCCCTTCGCCGCCCCCGCCTCCGCTGTCCGGCGATCGGGCGCCGCTTTGGGATTGGCTCCGGGAGGGCGGCGTCCTTCGCCCGGCCCGGCGTCGGCGACGACGTGGCCGTCGCGTACGCGCACCTGCCGCGGGCACCATTCGGCGATCTCGGGGTCGTGGGTGATGACCGCGATCGTGGTGCCGGCGGCGTGCAGGTCGCGCAGAACTCCCAGCACCTCGGCGCCCGCCGCGGAGTCGAGGTTGCCGGTCGGCTCGTCGGCCAGCAGCAGCGGCGGGTCGCCCGCCACGGCGCGGGCCACCGCCACCCGCTGCTGCTCGCCGCCGGACAGCTGGTTGGGGCGGTGGCCCAGGCGGTGGCCGAGGCCCACCCGCTCCAGCGCGGCGGCGGCGCGTTCCCGCCGCACCCGCAGCGGCGTGCCGGTGTACAGCAGGCCGTCGGCGACGTTGTCCAGCGCGCTCACCCCGGGCGCGAGGTGGAACTGCTGGAAGACGAAGCCGAGGTGGCGGGCGCGCAGCGCGGACAGCTCGCGGTCGGAAAGCCCGGCCACGTCGTGCCCGGCGATCCGTACGGTGCCCGTGGTGGGCCGGTCCAGGGTGCCGACGAGGTGCAGCAGGGTCGACTTGCCGGAGCCGGACGGCCCGGCGATGGCGACCAGTTCGCCGCGTTCGACGAGCAGGTCCACTCCGCGCAGGGCCCGGACGCCGCCGCCGTACACCTTGGTCACCTCGCGCAGCTCCACCACGTAGGGCTGCTCGGGCTGCGGGATGCTCATGTGGCCGGCACCCCGACCTTCATGCCCTCGGCGAGCCCGGCGCCGGTGATCTCGACCATGCCGCTGCCGAAGGCGCCGAGCTCGACCGGGACCACGCGGGTGGACGCGCCCTCGACGACCTCGACGCCGAAGCCGCCCTCGCGCAGGGCCAGCAGCGCCTCCACGGGCACGGCCAGCACGTTCTTTCGCCGCTCGCTGACCAGCTCCACCTCGACCGGGGCCTTGTCGAGGCGGGTCTTGGGGGTCTTGCTCAGGGTGATGTCGACGTCGATGGTGCTGCCCTCGTCCTGTCCCTGCCCGGAGGGAACGGCCTCGGCCACCGTGCCGACCGAGGTGATCTTCCCGGTGACCCGCTCGCCGCCGGGCAGTTCCACGGTGACCTTGGCTCCCTTCCTGGCCAGCGACTGGTCGTCGGTGGACAGGTCCACGTGCACCAGCCGCCGTACGCCCGTCACGGTGAGGGCCGGATGCCCGGGGGCGGTCCTGCCGCCGACCTCGACCTTGGCGTCGGTCACCCGGGCGGCGGCGGGCAGGAAGACCACCTGGGAGGCGTCCACCTGCCCGGTCTCGGGCAGCCCCGCGTCGTCCTGCCACTCCTTGACGGCCAGATAGGTGGCGTAGCTGAAGTGGTCGTCCACGGTCAGGTCGTCGCCGTAGCCGAGGACCTTGAGGTTGCGTTCGAGCTGCTCGACGTCCGGGCCGTCGTCGACACCCTGCCGCAGCGGGCGGTACATCGGCAGCGAGCCGTACATGAGGACGACCGGCCTGCGGTCGACCCTGAGCAGCGGGCGGCCGCGCCGGACGACCGTGCCCTCGGCGGGCGCCCAGGTGACCGTGCCGGAGGCGTCGGTGCTCACCTGACGCTCGCCGGAGTAGGTCAGCGACCCCTCCACGGTCTTGGTGTCGATCAGGTCCTGGCGGGTGATCGACGCGGTGGCGGGGACCGGGGGCACGGACGGCTCGGCCGCGCCGGCGCCGTCGCCGCCCGCCACGGCGACGGCGGTCCCCGCGGCGGCCAGGGCGAGGACGCCGGCGCCCGCGATCACCAGGCCCTTCCTCACGGCTTCCTCCCGGGTGCGAACTCCTCGCAGGCCTTCTGCGCCTCTTCCATCGCCTTCTCCTGGCCCGGCTTGATCTTGACCTGGATCCCCTGTCCGGGGGCCGGGTCGGGCATGTCG
Source organism: Microbispora sp. NPDC046973 (assembly GCF_040644495.1). Lineage (NCBI taxonomy): Bacteria > Bacillati > Actinomycetota > Actinomycetes > Streptosporangiales > Streptosporangiaceae > Microbispora > Microbispora sp. NPDC046973. The sequence continues at coordinate 75,618 of NZ_JBEYWQ010000021.1, forward strand.
ATGCCGTGCTCGCGCATGCACTGGGCGAACTTGACCATCCGGTCGCGCGCCTCGGGGTCGTCACCGCCGAGCTTGTCGCCGACGGCGTCCTTCATGAAGTGCTGGCAGGCCTGCATGGCCTTCTGCATCGCGGCCTCGTCGCCCTTCTTGCCCATGATGCGGACGCGGCCGTCGGCATCGGGGTCGGGCACGTCCACGCCGTGCTCGCGCATGCACTGGGCGAACTTGAGCTGGGCCTCCTGGCGGTCCACCGTGGCCGACGCGGACGGCCTGGCCGCGGCGCCGCCCGCGGTGCCCGGCGTGGCGCCGCCCGCGCTGGCGATCCCGTCGTCCGCGGGGGCCGCGCCGCAGCCGGCCAGTGCCAGTGCGAGCCCGAATGCCGGGCCCAGGGCACGCAGCGGTCGTAAGCGCATGGGTCGTTCCTCCTCTGTCGCTCCTTCTCGTCCAGGGCGTCGCCCGGGATGGGGCCCAACTCCAGCGGAGGCGGTGCTAAACGCGGATAAGCGAGATCCGCTTATCCGCGGCTAACACCGCCTGCGCCAGTCTCGGAGCCGAGCGGGAGGTTGGGATGCGGGTGCTCGTGGTCGAGGACGAGGAACAGCTGGCCGAGGCCGTCGCCCGGGGGTTGCGGCTGCACGCGATCGCGGTGGACGTGGCCTACGACGGTCAGGAGGCGCTTGAGCTGGCCGCCTACGTCGACTACGACGTGGTCGTGCTCGACCGCGACCTGCCCGAGGTGCACGGCGACGACGTGTGCCGGGAGCTGGTCACGGCCAGTGGCGCGAGCCGCATCCTCATGCTGACGGCGGCCGGGCGGGTGCGGGACCGGGTCGGGGGCCTGTCCCTGGGCGCCGACGACTACCTGGTCAAGCCGTTCGCGTTCGCCGAGCTGGTGGCCCGGATCCGGGCGCTGGCCCGGCGCTCGCCCCGGGCGGTGCCTGCGGTGCTGGAGCGGGCCGGGATCCGGCTCGACCCCGCCCGCCGTACGGTGGTGCGGGACGGGCGGCAGGTGGCGCTGGGCCGTAAGGAGTTCGACGTGCTGCAGGAGCTCATGCGTGCCGGCGGAGGGCTGGTGACCTCGGCCCGGCTGCGCGCGAATGTGTGGGACGAGCACGCCGACGCCGGCACGGGCGTGCTGCGCGTCACGATCACCTCGCTGCGTCGCAAGCTGGGCGAGCCGCCGGTGATCGAGAACGTGCCGGGCCGGGGGTACCGGCTGTGATCCGCGCTCTGTTCCACGCGATGTCCTTCTGGGGCAGGCTGGGCCTGCGGATGCGGCTCACCCTGCTGTACGGCGGGCTGTTCTTCGTGGCGGGGTCGGTGCTGCTGTGGTTCACCCACCTGCTGACCGCACGGGCGCTCAACCAGCGCTTCGTGGTGGCGGTGGCGTCGAAGGTGACCGGCGTCGGCGCTCCCGGGGCCGTCATGGGGACCACGCTGCCCGACAGCGACATGCTCGCGCAGCGGGTGCGCACCAACGTCGAGCAGGGGGCGGCCGACGTGCTGAGCGATGTGCTCAGGTCGTCGGTGGCCGTCATGGTCCTCGTGGGGGCCGTCGCGGTGGTGCTGGGCTACCTGGTGGCCGACCGGGCGCTGCGCCCGCTGGACCGGGTGACCGAGACCGCGCAGCGGCTGTCGGAGAGCACGCTGCACGAGCGGATCGCCCTGCGCGGCCCGCAGGACGAGGTCAAGCGGCTCGCCGACACCTTCGACGCGATGCTCGACCGGCTGCACCGGGTGTTCGACGCCCAGCGCCGGTTCATCGCCAACGCCTCCCACGAGCTGCGCACCCCGCTGGCGGTCAACCGTACGGTCCTGGAGGTGTCGCTGGAGGAGCCGGCGGCGTCGGAGGACCTCAAGGCGCTGGCCCGCGCGCTGCTCGGCACCAACGCGAGGTACGAGCGGCTGATCGAGGGCCTGCTCATGCTGGCGCAGTCGGAGCAGGAGCTGACCGCCCGCAGGCCGGTCGACCTGCGGCAGATCGTCCGTGTGGTGATGGAGCAGATCGACCTGCAGCCGCGCCGCAGGAAGGTGGTCGTCCACGAGGACCTGTGCCCGGCGGTCGCGCACGGCGATCCGCTGTTCCTCGAACGCTGCCTGTTCAACCTGCTGGAGAACGCGATCAAGTACAACGTGCGGGACGGGGAGATCTGGGTGCGGTTGCGGGAGGACGAGGCCGGGGTGAGCGTGACGGTGGAGAACACCGGGCCCCCGGTTCCGCCCTACGAGGTGGACGACCTGTTCGAGCCGTTCCGCCGGCTCGGCGGCGACCGCGTACGCTCCGCACGGGGGGCGGGGCTCGGCCTGTCCATCGTCCGTGCCATCGCCGTGGCGCACGGCGGCGGGGTGGAGGCGCTGGCCCGGCCGGAGGGCGGCCTGTCGGTGACCGTACGCCTGCCCGGGTGAGCCCGGGTTCCGCTGCCGCCGATGATCGCTGGGGCGGCCGTTACCCGGCCCGCCGGGTTTGCTGCCTACTGGCCGGTAAAATCTGAGTTGTTCTAACTTGACCGGTTTGACCTGGTCTATTACCTTTTAGGCAGCTCAGGGCGCACTTGCTCATCTCAATGGTCAAGAAGCCCTCCTCAGACCGACGCGGCCGGCCGATCCCGGCCTGCCGCCCGGCCGCCGAGTCCGCGTCCGCGCGGAGCCGGGGACCCACCTCTCCTGGGGTGAATCGGCATGCCTGCCGTAGGGCGACTTCCAGCCCGAACCCGTCAGCTAACCCGGTAGGCGGCATGGAAGTAAGGGAGTACGCCCCACCATGCACGTCCTCAACACCTGTGTTCGCGCTGCCCTCGCGGGCGGGGCCCTCGCCTCGGCCGTGCTGATCGCGACGCCGGCCGCGCACGCGGACAACCCGGCCAGCGGCAAGGGCCCGGCGGCCGCGCAGTCCATGGCCGAGATCGCCTCCACGCTGCCCAAGGTCAGCGCGGCCGACGTGCTGACCCTGGCCAGGAGCCAGGTCGGGATCAGCGAGAACGCCAACGGCGGCGGAACCAAGTTCCAGCAGTGGTACATGTCCACTCCCCGCGCCCGCGAGACCCTCGCCCGCGACGGAGGAACCCTGAAGGGCTACCTCAACGCCGCCTGGTGCGACATGTTCGTCTCCTGGGTCGGCCACCAGCTCGGCATCGGGCCGGTCATGGGCTCCGACGCCTACACCGTCGAGCACGCCCACTGGTTCGCCGACCACGGCCGCTGGGGCCGCACGCCCAAGCCGGGCGCGGTGGTGTTCTTCAACTGGAACGGCAGCAAGGACATCGACGACATCGTGCACGTCGGCTTCGTCGTCAAGGACAACGGCGACGGCACCATCCGGACCATCGAGGGCAACACGGGCGACGGCGGCGCCGTCGAGGCCCGCGTCCGCCCCACCTGGCAGGTGGTCGGGTACGGCTACCCGATGTACCCCGCGGACGCCTCCGCCTCCGCCACCGCCTCATCCTGACGGACGACGGCTCACCAGCGCGCCGGTGATCCCGGCGCGCTTCGCCGTCCCCGCCGAGAGCGTCCCGGTTCCGAATTGACCTGTATGAGCGCGAGCTGCGAGCCTGACGGCATGCACGCGTTCGACGTCCTCGGCGATCCGGTACGCCGCCGGATCCTGGAACTGCTCGCCGAGGGCGAGCGCTCCGCCGGGGAGATCGGCGCGATCGTGCAGGAGGAGTTCGGGATCTCCCAGCCCGGGGTGTCCCAGCACCTGCGCGTGCTGCGGGAAAGCGGCTTCGCGACGGTGCGGGCGGAAGGCACCCGGCGCCTGTACGCCGTCGACCCGGCGCCGCTCCGCGAGGTCGACACCTGGCTCGACCACTTCCGCCGCTTCTGGAGCCAGCGCCTCGACGCCCTGGGCACCGAACTCGCCCGCGGCAGGCGAGAGCGCCGTCTCCAGGACGACGCCCGTCCGTGAATCGCACACCTGACCCGTGCCGGCACTACCGGGGAGCCGCACCCGGCCTGGGGGCCACGCGCTCGAGCTTGGTCCAGCCCGTCCAGCCTCGCTGCTTCAGCAGCTCGATCAGCCGGCGCGCCGGCGGCACGGTGTCGAACGCCAGCCTGTCCATCGGCGTGACAAGCGGTGACTCGATGTCGATGTCGTCGAGGTAGTCCTCGCCCCGTTCGTCGGCCATGCGCGTGATGTAGGCGGCCAGCTTGTCGGCCAGCTCGACCAGTCGCGGGTCGTCGTCGGCTCGGTCGAGAGCCTGGCTGAGGGAGCGGTAGAAGTCCACGAGCCGCGGGTCGTCGAGCTGCTCCCGCTTGCGCGCCATCCACTCGGGGACTCGCGTGGGCGAGTGCGCGGCCAGCGGGATCCAGCCGTCGCGCTCGGCCTGGACGATCCGCTCGTCGACCCCGAGCGCCCGCAACCGGCCGAGGTATTCGACCACCTCCGGCGGGAGCGCCAGGCTGTCCCCCGAGGCGAGCCGGGCGATCCGCTCGCGATGCCGCTGCCGCTCCCGGATCTCCGCCCGCAGCCGCCTGTCGATGTCCGCGACCGCAGCGGCGAACTCCTCCTCGCCGGCCCGCAGCAGCTCCCGCACCCGCGCCAGCGGGACCCCGGCCTCGGCGAGGGTCCGGATCTTGATCAGCTCGACCACCGCGCCGCCGTCGTATCTGCGGTAGCCGGAGTGGTCCCGCTCCGGCTCCGGCAGCAGTCCCCTGGCGTGGTAGTGCCGCACCGCGCGCACCGTCACTCCGGCGTACGACGCCAGCTCACCGATGGTCAGCATCCGACCAGTCTCCCGGAGTCGCACCGCGGATGATCCGGGCGATTTCCGGGGCATGGGTGAAGACCAGCTGGTGGTCGGCGTCGAGCCAGGACGTGGCGATGTGCGGGTGCTCGCGGGTAAGCCGCTCGACGCCGGCACGCCAGATCCGGTTGAACCGCGGCGCGTGTCCTGCGCCGCGGTCGCCGGCCATCGAGGCCGACATGATCATGCTGATAGGCCGGTCGATCTTCCTGTACCGGCCGAGGATGTCGGCCCGGACCGCATCGATCTCGAGGTTCAGGTCGAGGATTTCCTGCGGGGTGAGCACGACCTGACGCGCGGTGCCCCGCACGGCCTCCTGCCGCGCCGCCAGGTCCTCCCACATGGCGCGGAACTCCGGCAGGACGGCCTCGGTGATGAACGGTTCCGGCACCGGGTTCGCCCCGTCGATGAGGACAAGTCCGGCCACGGTGCCGGGATGCTCGGAGGCATAGTGCACGGCCAGATCCGCGCCCAGCGAGTAGCCCACCAGCACGGGCGCCGCGGGCAGGCCGAGGCGTCCCAGCTCCGTCATCACGGCGACGAGATCGCCGAGGAAGTCCTCGAAGGAGTAACGGTCGGCGACCGAGGCGAGGCCGTGGCCCCGCAGGTCGAAGGTCACCACGTCGTGGTCGCGCCGCAGCAGCCCGGCCAGCTCGTGCAGGCCGGCCTGTGTCGAGTTCAGCCCAGGGCACAGGACCAGCGGTCGCCCCCGGCCGCCGCGAGACACCGGGATCGTGACGCCGTCGTGTTTGATCGTGAAGTGCCGCATCGCCTCGTCGCCTCTTTCGGCCCGCTCTCCGTCATCGTCGTGCTCGCCGTACGGCCCGCGCGGTCCGGCGGCCTCTGTTTCCGTGGTCATGCCACCATGCTGAGAGGTTGACCCGGCGTCAGGGTCAAGTGGCGCGGCGACAGGACGTCCGCACCCGCGCGGCGGCCCGTGCCCCGAGCGGCCCCGGCGGCGTAGCCGCTCATCCGAAGCGGCTGCCCCGACGATCCGTTGCGTGACCCGGCCTGACGAACGGCCCGGTGTGAGCGGCTTCACCGCTCAGAAATCCTCCGCCACGTCGTCAGTTCTGGTAGCCCCTCGCCACTCGCGGAAGGATTGACGACCATGACCGACGCCAGACTGCCAGGCCACGACGAGGCCCCGTTCATCGCGGCGGCCCGCTCGAATGACGCAGCACAGTTCGCGCTCATCACGGAGCGCTACCGGCGTGAGCTGCAGGTGCACTGCTACCGGATGCTCGCGAACTACGAGGACGCCCAGGACATGACGCAGGAGACGTTCCTGCGGGCGTGGGACAAGCGGGAGTCGTTCAAGGGGCACGCTGCGCTGCGGACCTGGCTGTACCGGATCGCGACGAACGCCTGCCTCGACTTTCTGGAGAAGCGCAACGAGCGCACACCCGTGCCTGCCGAACTGCCGGGCGCGGGCTCGGAAGTGCGCTACCTGCAGCCTTATCCGGACCGGATGCTCCCGGAGGACCCGCAGGAATCGGTGGTGGCGCGGGAGACGATCGAGCTGGCGTTCATCGTCGCCGTCCAGCACCTGCCGCCGCGGCAGCGGGCGGTGTTCATCGTGCGCGACGTCCTCGGCTGGCCGGCGTCCAAGGCCGCCAACGCCCTCGAGCTGACCGTCGCATCGGTGACCAGCGCGCTGCAGCGGGCGCGCGTGACGATGCGCGAGCAGCTGCCCGACCGCCGCCTCGACTGGCGGAGCCCTGCCACGCACGAACTGTCGGATGACGAGCGCGGCGTGGTGAAGTCGTATATGGACGCCCATGAGCGCAACGACCTCAACGGGCTGACGGCCCTGCTGCGCGACGACCTGCGCTTCGCGATGCTGCCCGAGCCGGGCACCTTGACCGTCACGGCCAAGGACGCGGTGGACGGCTGGGTCTCCGGCGGGCTCTTCCAGCGCGGCCACGACGACTGGCGCTGCACCGCCACCACGGTCAACCGCATGCCTGCCGCTGCGCTGTACCTCCGCACCCCCGACGACCCGGAATACCGTTTGTTCACCATCGCGGTCCTGCACATCGTCGACGGCAAGATCGCCGAACTCACCGGATTCGACGCCGCCGACAAACCATGGCTGACCCTGCCCGCGACGCTGTGATCGGACAAGTCGCCATCGTCGACGAGTCCAGCGCACGGCCGGCGTCACCGTCGTCCTCATCTTCAGCCAGCGGTCGACAGCTCACTCGGAACGCAAGGAAGGGCCGGGAAAAGGTTCCCTCATCCCCGAGGGTCACGGTGAGCACGCCAGGAAGGATTTCGACGTGGCCTCATGGGCCGGGTATCCGGCCCGTGCTCATCGCCTCGTCTCGTATCGGGTCAGCACCACGCCACCGGGAAATGTCCGCGTCTCGACCAGGTTCAGGTTCACCCAGCTGTCCAGCGCGGTGAAGAACGGCGTGCCGCCGCCCACCAGGACCGGCACGGTGACCAGCGCGTACTCGTCGATCAGCCCGGCCCGCATGGCCGCCCCGGCGAGCGTCGCGCCGCCGATGTCCATCGGGCCGCCGTCCTCGGCCTTGAGCCGGGTGATCTCGGCGACCGCGTCGCCGGCGACCAGGCGGGTGTTCCAGTCGACCTTGTCGATCGTCGATGAGAACACCACCTTCGGCATGTCCCGCCAGAGGCGCGCGAACTCGATCTCCGCCGGGGTGGCGTTGGGCTGCTGGTCGCCGGTCGGCCAGTGGGAGCTCATCGTTTCCCACAGCTTGCGCCCGTACAGCGACAGATCGCTCGCCCGCATCTGGTCGTACCACCACTGGAACAGCTCGGCGCTCGGCGATGAGTCCGGTCCCTCCCCTCCACCCCAGCCGATGTCGTCGCCGGTCGCGGCGATGTAGCCGTCCAGGGTCACGTTCATGCCGAAAATCAGTTTCCGCATCGTGCCAGCCTCCCGTGAGTCGATCTCACACGTACAGACGGGCGGGGCGCGGAAACCTAATCGGTGCGCGATCTGCGCTGTCGGCGACCAGGTGGACGCCCGCGACGTGACCGGCGTCACTTCACGCACACAGAGCCGGGAACTCGTGCTCGCGGCCGGCGGCGCGACGCCGGCCGCGAGCCCGAGGTGTCGCGGGCCGGCGGTCGCGGACGGCCTTGGTCAGGCGCCGACGTAGGCCGCGAGGTGCTCGCCGGTGAGGGTGGAGCGGGCGGCGACGAGGTCGGCCGGCGTGCCCTCGAAGACGATCCGGCCGCCGTCGTGACCCGCGCCGGGACCCAGATCGATGATCCAGTCGGCGTGCGCCATGACCGCCTGGTGGTGCTCGATCACGATGACGGACTTGCCGGAGTCGACCAGCCGGTCCAGCAGCCCGAGCAGTTGCTCGACGTCGGCGAGGTGAAGGCCGGCGGTCGGCTCGTCGAGGACGTAGACGCCGCCCTTGTCGGCCATGTGGGTGGCCAGCTTGAGCCGCTGCCGCTCGCCGCCGGACAGCGTGGTGAGCGGCTGGCCGAGGGTGAGGTAGCCGAGCCCGACGTCGGCGAGCCGGTCGAGGATGGCGCGCGCGGCGGGCGTGCGCGCCTCGCCGGAGCCGAAGAACTCCTGGGCCTCGGCCACCGGCATCGCGAGCACCTCGCTGATGTCGCGCCCGCCGAGCTTGTGCTCCAGCACCGCTGCCTGGAACCGCTTCCCCTCGCACTCCTCGCAGGTGGTCGAGACCCCCGCCATCATCGCCAGGTCGGTGTAGATGACCCCGGCGCCGTTGCAGGTGGGGCAGGCACCCTCGGAGTTGGCGCTGAACAGCGCCGGCTTCACGCCGTTGGCCTTCGCGAACGCCTTGCGGATCGGGTCGAGCAGTCCGGTGTAGGTCGCCGGGTTGCTCCGCCGCGAGCCGCGGATCCCGCCCTGGTCGACCGACACCACGCCCGCGCCGGCGGGGACCGACCCGTGGATGAGCGAGCTCTTGCCCGACCCGGCGACTCCGGTGACGACGACGAGCACCCCGAGCGGGATGTCGACGTCGACGTCGCGCAGGTTGTTCGCCCTGGCGCCGCGGATCTCCAGCGTGCCGGTGGGCTTGCGCACCGTCTCCTTGAGGGCGGCCCTGTCGTCGAAATGGCGGCCGGTGATGGTGCCGCTGGCCCGCAGCCCCTCGACGGTGCCCTCGAAGCAGACCGTGCCGCCCGCGGTGCCGGCGCCGGGGCCGAGGTCGACGACGTGGTCGGCGATCGCGATCATCTCCGGCTTGTGCTCGACGACCAGCACCGTGTTGCCCTTGTCCCGCAGCCGGAGCAGCAGATCGTTCATTCGCTGGATGTCGTGAGGGTGCAGGCCCGTCGTGGGCTCGTCGAAGACGTAGGTGACGTCGGTCAGCGAGGAGCCGAGGTGGCGGATCATCTTGACGCGCTGCGCCTCGCCGCCCGACAGCGTGCCCGACGCCCGGTCGAGCGACAGGTAGCCCAGCCCGATCTCCACGAACGAGTCGAGGAGCTGCTGCAGCGTGGTGAGCAGCGGCGCGACCGACGGCTCGTCGAGGCCGCGGACCCAGTCGGCGAGGTCGCTGATCTGCATGGCGCAGGCGTCGGCGATGCTGATCCCCTTGATCTTCGACGAACGGGCGGCCTCGCTGAGCCGGGTGCCGCCGCACTCGGGGCAGGTGGTGAACTTCACCGCCCGCTCCACGAAAGCCCGGACGTGCGGCTGCAACGCCTCCTTGTCCTTGGACAGCATCGACTTCTGGATACGCGGGATCAGACCCTCGTAGGTGAGGTTGATGTTGTCGACCTTGATCTTGGTCGGCTCCTTGTGGAGCAGGTCGTGGAGTTCGGTCTTCGTGAAGTCGCGGATCGGCTTGTCCGGGTCGAAGAAACCGCAACCGCTGAAGATGCGGCCGTACCAGCCGTCGACGCTGTAGCCGGGGATCGTGAGCGCGCCCTCGTTGAGCGACTTGGAGTCGTCGTACAGCTGGGACAGGTCGATGTCGGAGGTCCGGCCCAGGCCTTCACAGCGCGGGCACATGCCGCCGGTGATGCTGAACTCGCGCCGCTCCTTCACGGTCGTGCCGCCGCGCTCGAACTTGACCGCGCCCGCCCCGCTGACCGAGGCGACGTTGAAGGAGAACGCCTGGGGCGAGCCGATGTGCGGCCGGCCGAGCCGGCTGAACAGGATGCGCAGCATCGCGTTGGCGTCGGTGACGGTGCCGACCGTGGAGCGGGGGTTGGGTCCCATCCGCTCCTGGTCGACGACGATCGCGGTCGTCAGACCGTCGAGCACGTCGACCTCGGGGCGGGACAGCGTCGGCATGAAACCCTGCACGAACGCCGAGTAGGTCTCGTTGATCAGCCGCTGCGATTCGGCGGCGATCGTGGCGAACACCAGCGAGCTCTTGCCCGAGCCGGAGACACCGGTGAACACCGTGAGCCGGCGCTTCGGGATCTCGATGCTGACGTCCTTGAGGTTGTTCTCGCGCGCGCCGTAGACGCGAATCAGGTCGTGGGTGTCGGCAACGTGCAGCGCAGGAGACTGCGCGTCCGTCCTCGTGGCCATGCTTATCGTGCTCTCCAAAGCGTTCGGGCGGGGCCGCCTGCGCGGCCTCCGTCGGCGTCACCAGGCTCGATCTAACCAGTTTCGAGCGGTACACCTGGTTTCGTGCGCCGGCGCGTGGACGCGACACCAGCCGTACGGCGTGGCCGGCTCAGCGCACCTGGTTGATCCGGATCATGTTGCCGGCGGGATCACGGAAGGCGCAGTCGCGAACCCCGTACGGCTGCTCGATCGGCTCCTGCACGACCTCGGCGCCGTGGGCCTCCAGCCGCTCGAAGAGGCCGTCGAGGTCGTCGGCGGCCAGGGTGATCATGGCGAAGGTGCCCTTGGCCATCATCTCGGCGATGGTGCGGCGCTCGTCTTCGGTGATGCCGGGGTTGCCGTCAGGCGGGTACAGAACGATGGACGTGCCGGGCTCGCCGACGGGGCCGACCGTGATCCAGCGCATCCCGGCGTAACCGACGTCGCCCCGGACCTCGAAACCGAGGACGTCGCGGTAGAAGGCCAGGGCCACGTCCGGGTCGTCGTGCGGGAGGAAGGCCGAGTGAATGGAGACGCGCATGTCAGTCACGCTAGCTGCGGCTGGTGACCCGCGCTTCTCGATTCCTGACAGGCCTGGTCACCTGTTTCGCCACACACGGCGGCATCCCGGCCGTCGCGCTCGCCGCCTCACGCCGGTAGGTGCTGGGCGGCACACCGACCAGCTCGGTGAAGCGGGTGCTGAAGGTGCCCAGCGACGAGCAGCCGACCGCGAAACAGACCTCCGTGACGCTCATGTCGCCGCGACGCAGCAGCGCCATCGCCCGCTCGATCCGCCGCGTCATCAGGTAGCTGTACGGCGACTCCCCGTAGGCGAGCCGGAACTGGCGGCTGAGGTGCCCGGCGGACATGTTCACCCCGCGGGCGAGCGCCTCGACGTCCAGGGGCTGGGCGTACTCCCGGTCGATCCGGTCGCGGACGCGGCGCAGCAGCGCGAGATCGCGCAGGTGCTGTTCTGAGACGGGTCGGCTGCTCACGCGAGAAGCCTACGTCGCGCCACCGACTGTCCGGCCTGCCGGACACCCCACACCGGCCGTCTGACCTGCGGCGGATCACCACGACGCCGCTCAGCCCCCCGCCCTGCGGTAGCCGTCCAGAAAGGCCCGTACGCCCGCGGTCACCATGTCCGTGATCTGCTCGCCGGTGAACGGCCCCTCGGCGGACCGGGTGGAGGCCTCGAACGTCGCCAGAGCGATGAAGTGCAGCGCCGCGCGCTGCGGGTCGGCGATCCGGAGCAGCCCCTCGGAGGCCAGCTCCCCCAGCCGGCGGACGACCTCGCCCCGTACGCGCAGCGGCCCGGCCTCCTGCCACTCCTCCAGCAGATGGCCGGGGAAGTGCGGACCCTCCACGTTGATCATCTGGACGAGCGCGAAGTGCTCGGGAAAGTCGACGCGATGGGCGACCAGCGCGCGCCCGACGGCGACGAGCCGCTCCTCCGGACCGGTGGCCTCGCGCAGCCCGCGCTCGACGTAGTCCGCGAAGGCGTCCGCCACCCGGGTCGCGCTCTCGGCGAGCACCACCGAGAACAGCCGCTCCTTACTGCCGAAATGCTTGTAGAGCGTGCGGGTCGAGACGCCCGCCTCGCGGGCGATGGCGTCGGTGGTGGTGCGGGCGTACCCGTCGCGGCCGAAGACGGCGCGGGCGGCCCGGGTGATGGCCTCGTCCTTGGCCGGCCGTCCCCGCCTCGGGCCCTCCGGCCGATCTGACCCGTCCACGTGTCCTCCATCCGGGTTACGCTAATTTCTGCCGTACACGGTTTACTTTACCTCTGGAGGGGACGTCATGCAGCCTGAACTCACTCTCGCCGTCATCATGGGAAGCGTGCGGCCGGGTCGCCGGGGCGAGGCCGTCGCCCGCTGGGTGCAGGGGCGTGCCGTGCGCCGCAAGGGCCTCACGGCCGAGGTCGTCGACATCGCCGACTACAACCTGCCGGTGCTGGACGAGCCCTGGCCCGCCGCCCACGGGCGGTACGACAGGCCGCACACCAAGGCGTGGGCGGAGGCGATCGCGCGCTTCGACGCGTACGTCTTCGTGACCCCGGAGTACAACCGGTCGATCCCCGGCCCGTTGAAGAACGCGATCGACTACCTCTACCGGGAGTGGCACAACAAGGCCGCCGGCTTCGTCAGCTACGGCATCGACGCGGGCGGCGCCCGTGCGGTCGAGCACCTGCGCGTGGTCATGGGCGAGCTGCAGGTCGCCGACGTCCGGGCGCAGGTGGCGCTGTCGCTGTCGGCGGACTTCGACGGCGAGGACTTCACCCCCGGACCGCGGCGCGACCGGGAGCTCGACGTCCTGCTCGACCAGGTCACCGCCTGGGGCGGGGCGCTGCGGTCCCTCCGGCGCCGGGCGGCGGCGTGATGACCGCCCCGACCGCCGCCGGTGCGAGGGCCGCCGACACGCCCATCCCCCGGCCCGTCTGGCGGCTCGCCCTGGTGATCGCGTTCGGCGCGTTCATGAGCCAGCTCGACACCTCGGTCGTCAACGTCGGCCTCGACACGATCGCGACGGACCTGCGTGCCGGCCTCGGCGACGCCCAATGGGTGGCGAACGCCTACCTGATCGCCCTGGGCCTGTCGCTGCCCGCGTGCGGCTGGCTCGGGCGGCGGTTCGGCGCCGGGCCGGTCTGGCTCGCCTCGCTCGCCGGTTTCACCCTCACCTCCGGGTTGTGCGCCCTCGCAGGCGACATCGGCTGGCTGGTCGCGTTCCGCGTCGCACAGGGGCTCACCGCCGGCCTGCTCCTGCCCTCCGGGCAGACCGTGCTCGGCCAGGCGGTCGGCGCGCACCGCCTCGGCCGCGTGATGGCGACCCTCGGCATCGCGGTCACGCTCGCGCCCGCGCTCGGCCCCGCCCTCGGCGGACTCGTCCTGCACCTCGGCTCCTGGCCGTGGCTGTTCCTGGTCAACCTCCCCCTCGGCGCGCTCGGCCTGTATCTCGGCCTGCGCCACGTGCCGCGCGAGCGGCCGTCGGTGCAGCCCGGCCGTCTCGACTGGCCGGGGCTGCTGCTCGTCGCCGCCGGCGTCCCGCTCCTGATCTACGGCCTGAGCGCCTGGGGCGAGCGCGGCGCCTCCTCGGGTGGATTCGGCGGCGTGCTCGGCCCGGTCGTCGCGGGCGCCCTCGCGCTCGCCGCGTTCGCCTGGCACGCGCGCCGCACCGCCCACCCGGTGCTCGACCTGCGGCTGTTCGCCAACCCGGCGTACGCCGCCGCCACCGCGACCGCCGCGCTCACCGGGGCCGCGCTGTTCGGCGCCACGCTGCTGTTCCCGCTGTACTTCCAGATCGGCCGGGACGCCGCAGTGACCGGCACCGGGCTGGCGCTGATTCCGCTCGGTCTCGGCACCGCCCTGCTCCTGCCGGTCAGCGGCCGGCTCGTGGACCGCTTCGGCGGCGGCATCGTCAGTCTGTACGGCGGCCTCGCCACCGTGGCCACCACCGTGCCGTTCGCGCTGCTCGACACGGACATGAACACGGCCGCGGTGGAGGGCCTGCTGCTGCTGCGCGGCATGGCGCTCGCGGTCGCCGTGACGCCGGCCGCCGTCGCGGCCTATCAGGCGGTCGTCCCCGAGCAGCTCGCGGACGCCACCACGCAGGTCAACATCCTGCAGCGGCTGGGCGGCGCGCTCGGCGGGACCGTGTTCGCCCTGGTGCTCACCGCCCGGCTGCCCCACGGCGTGGAGGGCGCCTTCCACGCAGCTTTCTGGGGGCTCACCGCCGCCTCTGTGCTCGGCCTGGCCGGGGCGGCCTGGCTCACCGCCGCGCAGCGCCGTGATCGGCGGGCGGAGGGAGGCCGAGCGCCTCGCTGACCGTCTCGCTGGCCGTTTCCCCGGCCGCTTCGCTGACCGCCTCGGAGGCGGCGCTCGCGTAGAGGATCTCGCGCATGCCCGGAAGGGCCTCACGGTCGGCCCGCCACACCAGGCGCAGGCTCAGGCCGGGGACGTCGAACGCGAGCCGGGTGAGGGCGCCGGCGGCGACCCGGTCGGCGACCGCGAACCACGGCAGCAGCGTGATCCCGAGGCCGCGCTCGGCCCACGCCCGCATGACGGGCACGCCGCCCGCCCGGACCCGCTCCACCCGGTCGCCCAGCAGGCGCTCCCCCGCCAGCCAGAACGAGCAGGCGGGCACGTTGACCAGCAGCCGCTGGCCGTACAGGTCCTCCCTGCGCAGCCGGGACGCGGCGGCCAGCGGGTGGTCCGGCGCGGCGACCAGCGCGAGCGGCACGGGATCGAGGTCGAGGAAGGCCAGCGGCGCGGCCGGCGCCCCGAAGCCGAGCCCGCCCAGATCCTCTCCGGTGTCGAGCAGCAGCGCCGCGTCGAGGTCCGCGGCGGCGACCGCGTCCAGGAGGCGGTCGCGGGCGCCGTCCGACCGCACCTCCACCACGAGGTCGGGACGGCGCTCGGCCAGCCGGGCCAGGACCGCGGGCACGTGCACGGCGGCGATCGTCTCCAGGGCGCCGAGCCGCAGCACCGGCCGGGCCTCCGCGACGTCGCGCCGGGCCTGGTCGGCCTGGTCCAGCAGACGGCGCGCCCAGCCGCGCAGGCGCTCGCCCGCCGCGGTCAGGCGCATCCCCCGCGGACCCCGCTCGAACAGCGCGACGCCGAGGTCCCGTTCCAGCGTCCTGATCTGCTCCGACACCGACGACGGCGCGAGATCCAGGGCGACGGCGGCGTCGGTGACCGTCCGATGTGCCACAACCGCCTCGAAGGTGCGCAACTGCCGCAGTTCCATGCCGCACCGAACGGGCCCGGAGCGTTCGGTTATTCCGAACGCCGCCTGCGGCTGGGGCGGTGGAGCCGCAGGGCGGCCGACGCCACAGTGACCCCCGTGTCGTCTACCTCCTGGAGATCCTCGTGACGTCGGCTGTTTCCGCCGCTCCCCCGGCGGCGCCCACCCGGTCCCGCGCGCTGGCCGGGATCGCGCTCGGCTATTTCATGGTGCTGCTCGACACCACGGTCCTGTCGGTCGCCGAACCCGACCTCGCCAGGTCCTTCGGCGGCGCGGGCGTCGCTGGGCTGCAGTGGACCGTGACCGGCTACACCCTCGTGTTCGCCGCCGCGCTGCTGACGGCGGGGTCGGTGGCCGACCGATACGGCGCGCACCGCGTGTTCCGGGTGGCCGTCGCCGCCTTCGGCCTCGGCAGCCTGCTGAGCGCGTTCGCGCCGTCGCTGTGGGCGCTCGTCGGACTGCGGGCGCTGCTCGGCCTGGCGGCGGCGGGCTGCGTCCCCGCGTCGATGGCCATGATCGCCCGGTTGTACCCGCTGCCCGCCGAGCGGGCCAGGGCGGTGGCCGTCTGGGCGGCGACCAGCGGCGCCGCGCTCGTGGCCGGTCCGGTCGCCGGCGGGGCGCTGACCGACCTGGCGGGCTGGCGGGCGATCTTCCTGATCAACGCCCCGCTCGCCGCCGTCACCCTCGCGCTCACAGCCGGGGCCGCCGTACGCTGCCCGCGGGGCGACCGGCGGATCGACTGGGCCGCCCAGATCCTGGCCTGCGCGGCGGTGGCCCTGCTGACCGACACGCTGATCGCGCTCGGCGCCCACTCCTTCGTCCACGCCGCCTGGTCGGCGGGTGCCACGGCCGTTGCGGCGGGCGCCTTCGCCGTGCGGCAGCGGCGCGGCCACGCGCCGGTCCTGACGCCCGCCGTGCTGCGGACACGCGGCGTCCCCGGCGCGCTGCTGGCGGGAGCGGCGGTCAACTTCGCGATGAGCGGGGTGCTGTTCGTGCTGCCGCTGCTCTTCCAGCAGGCGCTGGACCTGACGCCGGGGCAGATCGGAGCGGCGCTCCTGCCCATGACGCTGCCCTTCGCCGTCAATCCGCTGCTGACCGGCAGGATCGTCGCCAGGTCCGGGCCGCGGCCGCCCGTGCTGGCGGGGCTCGGCCTGCTCGCGGCCGGCGGCGTCGCGTTCGGCGCGGCCGTGTGGGCGGGCGCCTCCTATCCGTTCCTGCTGGCCGGGCTGGTGGCCACCGGCTTCGGTGTGTCCTTCGCGCTGCCCGCCCTGGCCACCCTGGTCGTGACCGCGGCTCCCGAAGGCGCCGCCGGCGTGGCCGGTGGGCTGCTCAACGCGGCCCGGCAGCTCGGGGCGACGATCGGCGTCGCCGTGACGGGCGCGTTCGTGACCGTCGGCGTCGCCGATCAGGGACACCGCGGCGCGGCGTACGCGCTGGTCGCGCCGGCCGTGGTCTGCGCCGTGGCGGCCGCCGCCGTGGCCCGGACGTCCCGGCGCCCGGCTGGATGAGGCGCCCGGTGGACGGCCGTCGCGATGGCCGCGGGCGCGTTCATCTCCTATTCCGTCGTTCCTTCGCCGCTCTGCCCCGGTGACCTGCGGCTTCCTGGGAATGGGAGTCAGCGCGGCCGCAGGACGGGCGGCCGGGAGTCGTGCCGGCTGCGGGGGCTGAAGACGGGGTGTGGAAGGGCACCGTGGTCATGAGGCCACAGATCGACTACGAGGCGGTGTTCAGGGTCAGTCAGGCCCCGTCGTTGCTGCTGACCGCCGATTTCGTCGTGCTCGCCGCCAACGACGCCTGTCTCAAACTGGCCGGGCGCAGCCCGCAGGACTTGGTGGGCCGCAATCTGTTCGACGTCTTCCCGCCCAACCCCGCGGCGCCGCAGGACACCGAGCATCAGGGCGCGCGGATGCTGCGCACCTCCCTGGAACAGGTGCTGACCACCCGTCGCCCCGACTTCATGCCTCTGCAGAGGTACGACATCGAGGCGGCGGGCCGGCCCGGCGTGTTCGAGGAGCGGTATTGGAGCACGGTCAACACGCCCGTGCTCGGGCCGCACGGCGAGGTCCGGTGGATCATCCTCAGCAGCGAGGAGGTCACCGACTTCGTCCGCGCGCTGCAGTGCGCCGGTGCGGGCGGCGAGCAGAACTCCCTGGCCCTGCAACTGCAGACCCTCAACGACCAGCTCAGGCGGGCGCACCGGGAGCAGCGCGAGACGACCTCCGCCCTGCGCGAGGCCATCGAACGGCAGCGGCGGCTGGTCTACGACGCCTCCCACGACCTGCGCAACCCCATCACGGGCCTGCTCACCGAGCTGGAGGTCGCGCTGTCCGAACCCGACATCGACCTGCAGCGGATCCTGCGCAAGCTGCTGCGCGACGCGGAACGGCTCAACGACATCGTGGCCGACCTGCTCGGCCTCGCCCGCCTGGACAGCGAGACGCACGAGGGCGAGCACGTGATCGACCTCACCGAGTTCGTCGGCGAGGAACTGGATCGCCGCACCCCGCGCGCCGCCGTCCTCACCCGCCTCGACCCGCACGTGTGCGTACGCGCCTCGACGATCCGCCTGGCCCGCCTGCTGGGCAACCTGCTGACCAACGCCGAGCGGTACACCACCACCAAGATCGAGGTCGTGGTCACCGCCGACCCCCCCGACGCCGTCCTCGAGGTCCTCGACGACGGCCCCGGCATCCCGCCGGAAGACCGCGAACGCGTCTTCGAGCGCCGCTACCGCCGGGAGGAGGCCCGCGCACGGGATCCCGGCGGGTCCGGGCTCGGCCTGTCCATCGCCCGGGAGATCGCCCAGGAGCATGGCGGCCGGCTGTACGCCGCGGAGCACCACGGCGGAGCCCGCTTCGTCCTGCGTCTGCCCCTCGCCACCGAGCGATGTCCCTGAAGCGATGTCCCTGAAACCGTCGAGGAGGTCCACGCGGTGGAGCATCGTGAATCAGCGCGATTGCGGTGATGGCTCCGGACGGGGAGATGTCCGCCCCGGGACACTCCTGGGGCGAGGGACCATCGGCAAGTCGCGGGAGCGCCCGATGGGGGAGAAAAGGAGGATGAGCGCGGCCAGCGGCACTCCAGCCGTCGTGATCCACATGGCGGTACGGAGATCGAAGACAGTTCCCAGCCATCCGCCGAGCAGAGCGCCCAGCGGGATCGTTCCGTAGTTGAGGAAAGCCGTACTCGCCGTGAGACGCCCGAGAAGCTCCGGCGGGCAGTAACGTTGCTGGAAGCTCGACTTGATGACGTTGCCGGCCACGACGCCTGCTACCACGCAGAATCCGCCCGTGGCGAAGAGAAGGAGCCCGGCTCCGGCAGAGGCGGCCGGGATGAGCAGCGCGAAGATCGCGAACCCGAGCTCGAACAGCAGCATCGCGCGGGCGGTCCCGATCCGGTCGGCGACCCGGCGCGCGACGAATGCCCCGGCGATACCTCCCGCGCTGGCGGCTGCGATGAGCGCGCCGACCGCTCCGGGCGCCAGGCCCACGGTATGGACGAGGAAGACGACCTGGATCGACTGATAGCCCATGAGGGCCAGGTTGGAGGCAGCCCCGAACAACGTCAGCGTGCGGAGCCAGGGATCCCGGGCGACCAGTCGCAAGCCTTCACCGACTTCGTCGAGCAGAGCTTTAGAGCGGACGGCCCTCCTTTCGCGGCGTGGCTCGCGCTTGCGGATGCTCGCGACGCAGAGGAGGGAGAAGAGAAAGGTCGCCGCGTTGGCGAACATCGCGTTGACCGCGCCTACCGTCTGCCCGATCAGGCCGGCGGAGCCGAGGCCGGCGATCTGGGCGGCCGACGCACTGCCGTGCAGCTTCGCGTTGCCTTCGAGTTGGTCTGCGGGGGTCAGGATGCTGGGAAGGTAGGCGGTGTAGGCGGTCTGGAAGAACACGGCGGCAGTGCCCGTCAGCAGCGCGATGACCACCAGCAGGCCAACGTTCAGGTGGCCGGTCCACTCCGCGACCGGAACCACGGTGAACAGCAGGAAAGACACCGCGGCAGCGGTCAGCATGACGGGCCTGCGACGCACCCGATCTACCCACGCTCCGACCGGGAGACCGATGACCAGCCACGGCAGCCAGGCCGAGGCGCTTAGTACCCCGACCTCCCATGTGCTGGCGTGCAGGGACGAGACGGCGATCAGGGGCATCGCCACGGCGGTGACGGAGGCACCGAACTTCCCCGTGGTCTCTCCACACCACAGCAGACGAAAATCCCGATCCCGACGCAGGAGACTGACATGTATCTCCTGGCTCATCCGTTTTCCCGCTCTTTGCGGGGGAACGACTGGATCTGCACGATGATCGGCAGCGCCCCAGGCGCTGCCTCCGCGCCGGGCTCGGGAGTGTGACGCGCGATCACGGCCATCAACTCGTCGTTGAGCGACTTGAGCTGTGCCGGCGTCATCCGCAGGTCCCGCCAGTCGGAGATGGTGCCGGCACGCTGCCAGTCGCCGTCCCAGCTCTCGCTCAGGTAGTTCGTGACCCGGCTGAAGTACTGCTGCACCAGCTCGTGCATGTAAACCGACAGGGCACCCCTGGTGTCGGGGTCATCGCGGAATTCAGCGGTCTCCAGGACCTTCGTGTCCTCGACGACTCTCCACCAGCGCTCGCGCTTGGTGCCGCGGCCCGTCTCCTCTTCGATGAACCCGTGCTGGGCAAGGTGCCGCAGATGCCAGCTCACGGTGCCGGTGTTCTCGCCGAGGCGTGCCGACAGCCCCGTGGCAGTGGCCGGGCCGTCGAGGGTCAGCATCTCCAGAATGCTCATGCGCAATGGGTGCGCCAGGCCTCGCAGGCTGCGGGCGTCAAGGCGCCGTACGGGCTTGTGCCGGGCCGCCGCCTTTGGTTCCACTTCGTCACTCATGCCGACAGGCTATGTTGCAGAGAACACTTTGCATAGGACTCTCTGCAACATTGTCTGCAGCGCTGCGCCACGCGGCTGATCAACCTGAGGTCATCGGATCCGAGCCGGTCGGCAGCCTTTCGTGGCCTCGGGCACCGAAAGCCCCGATCGACGCCCTCATCCATCTCCAGCCGCAAGGTTCGTCGTCGAGGGCCGGAACGGCGCCAAGCCGGGCGGCGGGGATGGCGCGATCGCCGGATTGACATTGCTAGATATTTCAGTCATGTTTGAAATAACTAGCCAAGGAGTACGGAGCAAGCCATGGAACACGTGACCTTCAACAGCCTCGGCACCCGCTGCGCGGGCGATCTCTACCTGCCCGAGACGAGCGACCCGGTCCCCGGGCTGGTGCTCGGGCACAGCGGGGTGATGGTCAAAGAGGCGCTGGCGTTCTTCGCTCCGTACTTCGTCAAGGCCGGCTTCGCGGTGCTGGCCATCGACTACCGAACGGTCGGCTCGAGCGAAGGCGAGCCGCGCGGCCTGGACTACCCCGAGCGGCAGGTGGAGGACTTCCGCAGCGCCGTGTCCTACCTGCAAACCCGTCCCGAAGTGCAGCCGGAGCGGATCGGGGTGTGGGGGGTGAGCATCGGCGGCTCGGTGGCGGCCCAGGCCGCCGTGCTCGATCGGCGCATCAAGTGCGTCGTCGTGCAGAGCCCCAGCGTGTGGAACGGATGGCGGTACATGGAACGCCTCCTGGGCCGTGCCGGTGTCCACGCGCTGCGCGACCGACTGCAGCAGGACTGGCAGCGGCGCTACGAAGGCGGGCAGAGCGCTCGCGTGCCGCACCTGACGCTGGAGGGCGACAGCGTGAAGGACACCCCCGACATGTCGACCCGCCTGTTTCCCACCTACCGCAACGAGAAGACCCTCGACTCAGCCGAGCACCTGCTCACCTTCGCTCCGGAGAACCTCATCCACCGGCTTGCACCGACGCCGCTGCTGATGATCGCCAACGGCGGCTGGGACCCGTACCACATGCTCGAGGAGGCGCAAAGCGCCTTCGCCAAGGCGGGCGAGCCCAAGCGGCTCGCGGTGCTGCCGTACGACGTGCTCGGCCTCTACACCGGCCCGGGCCTGGAGGAGGCGACGGCGCTCGCGATCGACTGGTTCGACCTCTACCTGCGCAGGACCCGGCTCGCGGACATCACCCCGACACCCACCTACGAGTCGGTGGCCGCCATGACACAGTGAACCGGCACACGATCAGCAACGGAGGACGCGACGATGAGCACTGAGGAACAGCAGGACCGGCTGCTCCGCTGGGTGGAACGGGTGGCCGCCTTCTGCGTCGAGGAGTGGGGGCTGCCGCCCATCACCGGACGCATCCTCGGCTGGCTCATGATCTGCGATCCCGCCGAGCAGTCCGCCGGCCAGATCGCGGAGATCATCCAGGCCAGCCGGGCCTCGCTCACCTCGAACATGCGCTTCCTCACGGCCATCGGCCTGGTCAAGAAGGTGAGGAGGCCCGGAGATCGCACCTCCTACTACCGCATCGAAGACGACGCCTGGCAGAAGGTCATCCAGCGCAAGCTCGAAAGCCTGAGCGCGTTCGGCGAGATCGCCGACGAAGGGCTCGACATCGTGGGCGGCGAGGGGCACCGCACCGAGCGCATCAAGGCCGCCCACGACTCCCTGACGTGGCTGCAGAACCTCGCGGCCCGCCATCCGCTACGCCGTTAAGGAATCCCCATGCACCGCTGGCAACCCAAGCTCGGGCTGATCCAGGAAACGCTGCTGCTCACTCTCCACGCCAGAGCTCTGGACGCCGGGCTGCCCAGCCCGATCCTCGGCGACACGCTCTCCGCCGACCTGGCCGGCACCATCGATTACGACTTCGGCAAGCTGAAGGTCAAGCCCAACCTCGTCCTCACCACGGCACTGCGCGCCAAGAAGCTCGACGCCGTCGTCCGCGCCTACATCGCCGCTCATCCCGGATGCGTGGTGCTCGACCTGGGCTGCGGCCTGGACACCAGGATGTTCCGCTGTGCTCCCCCGCCCGGCGTCGACTGGTACGACATCGACTTCCCGGAAGTGGTGCACCTGCGGGCCGAATGTCTGCCCGGACCTTCCCACCTGGTCGGAGCCGACCTCACCAGCTCCGACTGGCTCACAGCCATCCCCGGCGACCGGCCCGCGATGATCGTCGCCGAGGGGCTGCTCCCCTTCATGCCCGGCGACTCCTTCCAGACGATGACCCGCGCGCTGGCCGGCCATTTCCCTTCGGGCGAGCTCGCGCTCAACGGCTACACCCGCTTCGCCGCCTGGGCCATGAAGTACCACCCGACCATCAAGGCACTCGGCATCAAAGCCGCCCAGGGCTTCGACGACCCACACGAACCAGAGTCCTGGGACGCCGGCCTCGAACTGATCGAGGAGCAGATCCTCACCCGCGCACCGGAAATTGCCAGCTTCCCGCAACCCCTACGCGCGCTGACCCGTCTCACCGCCCGCAGCACGGCCCTGTCTCGGCAAGGGGCGCGAATTCTCCGCTACCGGTTCTGAGCCCTTGCCGGAGGTCTGCCGGAACCGGAACCGGCCGCGGCCTGAACACCAGCGCACACCACTTGGCCCCCTCGCCACGTCCTTGAGGGGGCCGGTCTTCGAACGGCACCCGAGGAGGGGTCCCGTCACCGGGCGAGGGCCTCCCGGAGGAACTCGGCGATCTCCGCTCGCGCGGCCCTCGCCTGCGGCACCAGGCCCGGCATGCTGAGGAACGCGTGCGTCGCCCCGTGATACTCGGTGAGGCGCGCGGGTGTCCCCGCCGCTCGCAGTCGTTCGGCGTAACAGCGGCCGTGATCGGCCACCGGGTCGAGGGTCGGCACCACCACGAGCGCGGGGGCCAGCCCGCTCAGGTCGTCGGCGCACGCCGGGGACAGCGCACGCGGATCGGTTCCCGGCGGAACGGCGAGCCGCTGGAACAGCCGCATCTGCGGCATGGTGAGGGTCGGGCTGTCGGCGTGCCGCCTCATCGAGGCGTGCTCGAACCCCGTCGACGTCAGGTCGACAGCGGCGTTGACCAGCACCTGCGCCCGCAGGAGCAGGCCGTGCTCCCTGGCCCGGATCGCGGCCAGGGCGGTGACCATCGCGCCGGTGCTCTCGCCGAAGACGGCGGTCCGCGCCGGGTCGATCCCCCACCGCGCGGCGTGCTGCACGACGTGACGGAGCGTGTCCCAGGCGTCGTCGACGATCGCGGCCAGCGGAGTCTCCTGGTCAAGGAGGCGGTGCTCGACCGAGACGACGACCGCGGGCAGCCGCGCGGCGAGGTGGCTGTTCACCCAGTCGCTCTGCACCGCCGTGCCCACGAATCCGCCGCCGTGCACGTGGAGCACGAGCGGCAGGTCGTCGCGTCCGCCGGCCTGGCCGGGCGACGGCCGGTAGACCCGCACCCGGAGCCCGCGGCCGGGCAGCGCCGCCTCCTGCCACTGGATCACGGCGTCGCGGTCCGGGAACCCGCTGACCAGCCGTGCGAGGCGGGACGCCCGCTTGCGGTTCACCGCCTCGCGGAAGGCGACCAGCTCCTCGGCCCTCATCGCCTGCCAGTCCGGTTCCTTCTGCAGGGCACGCAGCAGCCGGATGCCCAGCGGCGGCCGTTCGGTGAGCTCGCTCATGTCTCCTCCTGAGCCGGTAATTTCGCTACCTCAAGTATCGATACCGATGGTAGCGAAAGAGGTTATCGTGTGCTCATGACTCGAGCGACCGCATCCGCCCGACCACCCGGTCGCCCGCGGTCGGGCGTCAACGCCGTGGTCTTCGCCGCGACGTTGAGCACGGTCCACGAGCTCGGCTACGCGCGCGCCACCGTCGACCGGATCGCCGCCAGGGCCGGCGTCGCGAAGACGACGATCTACCGTCGCTGGCCGTCGAAGGGCGAGCTGATCGTGGACTGCCTGCTCGACGCGCTCGGCCCGGTGCCGCTGGAGGGCGCCGGCCAGGCGGAGCTCATGTCCTCGACCATCCGCTGGATCGCGGCGAAGATCGGCGAGCCCGGCATCGGCGACGCGTTCGCCGGGGTGTTCAGCGACGCCGTCAGCGATCCGCCCCTGCGCAAGATCTTGTCCGCGCGGTTCCAGGACCCGTACCGGCTCCAGTTGCAGGACGCGCTCGGCGAGCCGGAGAACCGGGTCCTGTTCTTCATCGACGTCGTCGTCGGAACCCTGCTGCACCGGATGGGCATGACCGGCGAACCGATGGCAGACGCCGACGTGGCCGCACTGGCCGACATGGTTCTGCGGCACTTCGCCGGCGGCGCCGATCCGGGCGGGACCTGATGGCCGGCCTGCTCACGACGCGTACGCGGACAGCCGCGGGACGCGGGTGTGACGGCGACGGCGCGTGCCGCCCCATCTAGGATCGGGTCATGCCCTTGACCGCGGACGACGTCGACCTGTTCGAGGCCTCCAGGCCGCGCCTGGAGGCCATCGCCTACCGTCTCCTCGGTTCCGCCGGTGAGGCGGAGGACGCCGTGCAGGAGACGTTCCTGCGCTGGCAGGCCGCCGACGTCGATCGCATCGGGATCCCCGAGGCGTGGCTGACGAAGGTCCTCACCAACCTGTGCCTCAACCAGCTCACCTCCGCGCGGGCGCGCCGCGAGACCTATGTCGGCCAGTGGCTTCCCGAGCCGCTGCTCGCCGGAGACCCGATGCTCGGCCCGGCCGACACCGCCGAGCAGCGCGAATCGGTCTCGTACGCGGTCCTCACTCTCATGGAGCGCCTGTCCCCCAGTGAGCGGGCGGTGTACGTGCTGCGGGAGGCCTTCGACTACCCGCACCGGGAGATCGCCGAGATTCTCGACATCAGTGAGGCCGCCAGCCAGCAGATCTTCCACCGCGCCAAGAAGCACGTCGCCGACGGCAAGGCCCGCGCCGCGATCGACGAGGCCGCCACCCGGCGCATCGTCGAGGAGTTCCTGGCGGCCGCCACCACCGGCCGGGTCGAGCCGCTCGTGCGCCTGCTCACCGATGACGCGATCGCAGTCGGCGACGGCGGCGGGAAGGTCCCGGCCCGTGCGAAGGCGTTCGAGGGCGCGGTCACGGTCGCGAAGTTCCTGCGGGGCCTGTTCAAACCCGCCGAGGCCAAGCGCGCCCTGGTCGGCGGCACGGCCGAGGTCTACCTCTGGACCGCCAACGGCGACCCCGCCGTCGTGGCCGTCGTGGACGGCCGCGTCATCGGGGTCATGTGCCTGGAGGTCACCGCCGAAGGCATCGCCGCCTTCCGCAACCAGGTCAACCCCGACAAGCTCGAACGCGCGACCGCGCGCTGGGCCGCCGCCGACCACGGGGAGCCCCTGTTTTCTGTGTGAGGTGCTTCACATCGCGTTCCTGTCAGGAATCCGCGCGCTGCCCGGTTCAAGTGGCAAATCGCGCAAGACAGGAGCAAGGGGCATGCAGCACCGAATCATCGTCCTCGGAGCCGGATACACCGGAGCCGTCGCCGCCGGGCGCCTGGCCAAGCGGCTTCACCGCGAGGACGTCGCCATCACCCTCGTCAACGCCGAGCCCGACTTCGTCGAACGCGTCCGCATGCACCAGCTGGCGACCGGCCAGAACCTCAGGCCCCGGCCGCTGAGCGAGATGTTCGCGGGCACCGGCGTCGAGCTGAAGTTCGCGAAGGTCACCGGCGTGGACGTCGACCGGAAGACCGTCACCGTCGTCGGCGCGAACGGCGCCGCCGCGAACGCGCCCGGGTCCGGCGCCGAAGAACTCCCCTATGACACGCTCGTCTACGCACTCGGCAGCGGCTGGAACGCCCAGGCCGTCCCCGGGGCCGCCGAGCACGCCTATGAGATCGCCGGCCGGCCCGGAGCACTGCGGCTGCGCGAACGCCTGGCCCGTCTCGACGCCGGGCAGACCGTCGTCGTCGTCGGTGGCGGCCTCACCGGCGTGGAGGCCGCGGCCGAGATCGCCGAGGCCCGCCCGGACCTCGACGTCGCCCTCGCCGCCGGCGGCGCTCTCGGCGACTGGCTCTCCCCCAAGGGCCGCGCGCACCTGCGGAAGGTCTTCGGCACGCTCGGAATCACCGTGCACGAGCACACCACCGTCACCGGCGTCGAGGCCGACCGCGTCACCACGGCCGACGGCGCGGCCATCCCGGCCGCGGTCACCGTGTGGGCCACCGGCTTCGCGGTCCACCCGATCGCCAAGGCGACCGCCCTGGAGGTCACCGGCACCGGCCAGATCGTGGTCGACGCGACCATGCGCTCGGTCTCGCACCCCGACGTGTACGCCGTCGGCGACGCGGCCTGGGCGATGGGCGCCGGCGACAAGCCGCTGCGCATGTCGTGCGCCTCGGGAACTCCGGCCGCCTGGCGGGCAGCCGACGCGATCGCGGCGCGCCTGACCGGCGGGAAGCTGCCGAACGCCCCGATCCGCTACTTCAACCAGTGCATCTCCCTGGGCCGCAAGGAGGGCCTGATCCAATACGTCACCGCCGACGACCGCGCCATGCGGGGGGTCCTGACCGGACGGCTGGCCGCGGTCTACAAGGAGCTGATCTGCAAGAGCGCCGCCTGGGGCGTCGCCAACCCGACGCTCGGGCTGCCGGCGCGGCGCCGCCGCGTCACGCGGAAGCCTGCCGGGGCGGGCTCGGCCGTCAAGGCCCCGGCGTAGAGGCCCCCGCAGGAGGCGGCGGTACCGGGGGGCGAAGTAGCTCTGCGTGATCGCTGCGACTCCACCTCGATCCCAGCGGCCTGCGACTCGCCGGCCGGCACCATCAGCTCGGCGGCGCTGCGCGCCGACGCGGTCGGACCGACCCCGTCATCGGATCCGGCGACCGCCACCGGCGGCAGCACCTGCCACGGTGTGCCCGGTCCGCGCCGCCGGGACCTAACCTCCAGCAGCCCGCGCCGTGCGGCGCCCGAATCAGCCGGGGCGAATCACGCACGGGCCCGTTCGAAGCCGTGATCACGCGGCCGGGAAAGAAGTGGACGGGATGATGCCCGGACTTGTAGCTTGCAGTCGACCGTGACACCGCCCGAGGAGGTGAGACCCATGAACGCTGTATCGATGTGGGTGCTCCCCCTTCGCGCCACGGTCGGGCGATTGACGTAGGTGTCGCCGGGAGCGCCTCCCCAGCAAGGCACTCCCGAAAGGCAACACCTATGCATTCCCAGTTCACCGCCGAGCCGTCGTCGAACGACAGGGGCGAGCGTGATTCCACGGTGGGCGACGCCCTCAAAGATGTCTGGTCGCCGGCCTCCGGCGCCGATCGCACGTCCCTCATCTTCGATGTGATCATTGCCGGGTGCGGGCCGACCGGTGCGATGCTGGCCGCCGAACTGCGGCTGCACGATGTGCGGGTACTCGTCCTGGAGAAGGAGACCGAGCCCAAGTCGTTCGTCCGCATCGTCGGTCTGCATGTTCGCAGTCTCGAGCTGATGGCGATGCGCGGACTGCTGGATCGCGTTCTCCCGCATGGAAGACAGCGTCCGGCCGGCGGTTTCTTCGCCGCCATCCCCAAACCCGCGCCCAAGGGCCTGGATTCCGCGTACGCCTATCTGCTGGGCATCCCGCAGCCGGTCATCGAGCGTCTGCTCGAAGAACATGCGGTCGAACTGGGTGCGCAGGTCCGGCGCGGCTGCGCGGTGACCGGTTTCAAGCAGGACGACGAGGGTGTGACCGTCGAACTGGCCGACGGGGAAAAGCTGCGATCGCGCTACCTCGTCGGCTGTGACGGCGGCCGCAGTACGGTGCGCAAACTGCTCGGCGTCGGCTTCCCCGGCGAGCCCTCACGGGCCGACACGCTGATGGGCGAGATGGAAGTGGGCGTGTCGCAGGAGGAGATCGCCGCCAAGGTGACCGCAACCCGCGAGACCCATCAGCGATTCTGGCTCCGGCCCTTCGGCAGAGGGATTTACAGCGTCGTAGTCCCCGCCGCGGGAGTCGGCGACCGCGTGAAACCGCCCACCCTCGATGATTTCAAGCAACAGTTGCGTACCATCGCCGGAACCGATTTCGGCGTGCACTCCCCGCGCTGGATGTCCCGCTTCGGGGATGCCACCCGGCTGGCCGAACGCTATCGGGTCGGGCGGGTCCTGCTGGCCGGCGATGCGGCACACATCCATCCGCCCATCGGCGGACAGGGCCTCAACCTGGGCGTTCAGGACGCATTCAACCTCGGCTGGAAACTGGCCGCACAGATCCGGGGCTGGGCGCCGGAGACACTGCTGGACACCTACCAGGCCGAACGTCATCCGGTCGCCGAGGACGTGCTGGACAACACCCGCGCCCAGATGGAACTGCTGTCCACCGAACCGGGCCCGCGGGCCGTGCGCAGGCTGCTCACCGAACTGATGGACTTCGACGAGGTGAACCGCCACCTGATCGAGAAGATCACCGCGATCGGCATCCGCTACGACTTCGGCGAAGGCCCCGACCTGCTCGGCCGCCGTCTGCCCGACATCGACGTGAAACAGGGCCGCCTCTACGGTCTGCTGCATCGTGGCCGCGGCCTGCTGCTGGACCGCACCGGACGCCTGACCGTCGGCGGCTGGTCAGACCGGGTCGATCACCTCGCGGATCCCACTGCGGCACTTGACGTTCCGTGCGTCCTGCTACGCCCCGACGGCCACGTCGCCTGGATCGGCGACGATCAGCAGGACCTGGACGCCCACCTCTCCCGCTGGTTCGGCAAGCCCGCCGACTGATCCGACCACGGTGGGTTGTAAGGGTGCCTCTGGTGATGCCGGCGTGGCGGCGGGCGTGCGCGCGTCGAGCGCTCTCGTCCAGCCGCCGTAGCCGCGTCAGCGGCCGTGTCAGCACGGCAACGGCCCGCTATCAGGGCGGTCGGCCATGGTGGGTGCCGTGCGAGGTTCAGCGATCGCGGCACCGCACATCCGTCCATTCATCTGCCTCGTGACAGGTCCGAAGGAGCACACCATGTCCATCATCCTTGCCGACCAGGACAAGATCACCCTGCGCACCGCCGCCTACGGCGCCGTCTCGTTGATGGCCGCCGCGGACGCCACCGGCAAGCCCCACCGGGCCGCCACCGACGGCTCCATCGCCCTGGGCTCCGCGACCGGCCTGGTCGGGCACGTGCTCGCCGAGTGGCCCAAGGGTGTGAACCTCAGCGGCAAGACCGTGGCCGAACTCGCCGACCTGGTGCTGCCGGCCCTGACCGCGGCCATGAGCCTGCTCAAGAAGCAGGCTCCGGCAGAGGCCGACAACCTCCGCAGCACCGTCATCGTGGCCATCGAGGCGGCTGCCCGCACCCACCAGAGCCGGCCCAGCCCCACCCTGGCGGACATGATCCGCAAGATCACCGCAGCCCTCGACGCCGCGTGACGGCATGACGACCCGCGCCGCTACCGCTTGCCACGGGTGCTGATCACCGGCGTCCCGGGAAAGTTTTTGAGTAAATCCGAGGAGGCGGTGTCGGATCGGGGCGGCGGTGTTCGTAGCAGGGGTGAGGCCGCCCACAAGGGGCGGCGCCAAGGTGAAGGAACCGCGATCATGAAGCTGACGACCATGACTCAGGTCACCGTCGATGGAGTGATGCAGGGCAACGGCGGGGCGTCGGATGAGGACCGCAGGAACGGATTCGAGCGCGGCGGATGGGCCCTGGGCAAGGGCGACGACGAAACCCACGCGTTCATCAAGCAGACCTACCAGCGCGCCGACGCGTTCCTGTTCGGCCGGCGGACCTACGAGCTGTTCGCCGACTCGTGGGGGTCCCGGACGGACCAGGACGTTCCGGGGTGGGAGCCCGTCGTGCGGGCGTTGAACTCACGGCCCAAGTACGTGGCGTCGACCACGCTCGCCAATCCGGCGTGGTCGGGCAGCACCGTCCTGTCCGGCGACCTTGCGACCGCCGTCGCGGACCTGAAGGCCAAGCCGGGCGGTGAGCTGCAGGTGCACGGCAGTGGCACCCTGACCCAGTGGCTGCTGGAGAACGATCTGGTCGACGAGATCACTCTGATCGTCGTTCCCGTGATTGTCGGCCAGGGCGCGCGGCTGTTCCCGGACGCCGGCCCGGATCTTGCGCTCGACCTGGTCTCCTCGCGCGTCGACTCGAAAGGCGTGATGACCCAGGTCTACCGGCCGGCCGGGCGCCCGCAGTATGCGACAGCGTGAAGCCCCTGACCGGTACGCCACACCGGCCGACACCATAGGAGATGATTTCCCGATGCAGTATCTGTTTTCCGTGATCCACGACCAGGTCGGCCTCGCCACCCCGGACGAGGACGCTGCGATCGACGTGTTCAACGACCGGCTCCAGGCCGAGGGCCACTGGGTCTTCGCCGGCGGCCTCGCCTCGCCCAGCACGGCCACCGTCATCGACAACCGGGGTGGGGAGGCGATGGTCACCGACGGGCCCTTCCTGGAGTCGAAGGAGTACCTCGCCGGCTTCTGGATCATCGAGGCAGCCGACCTCGACGTGGCGCTCAAGCTGGCAGCCGAGGGGTCGAAGGCCTGCAATCGGAAAGTCGAGGTGCGGCCGTTCCTGTGAACAGGATCGACGTGCGTGAGGCGATCACCCAGGCCCACCACGAGGAGTGGGCACGGGTGGTCGCCTCCCTGGCCAGGCGGTTCGGTGACCTCGACATCGCCGAGGAGGCGGCGGCCGAGGCGTTCGCGACCGCCGTCGAGCGGTGGCCGTCCGACGGTCTGCCCCCCAACCCGGGCGCGTGGCTGACCACCACCGCCAACCGCAAGGCCATCGACCGGATCCGGCGCGAGAACAAACGCGACGACAAGCACAAGGAGGCTCAGATGTCGTACGACGCCCCGTCCGAGCCTCTCGGCGCCGTCGACGACGACCGGCTCCGGCTGATCTTCACCTGCTGTCACCCGGCGCTGGCGATGGAGGCCCGCGTGGCGCTGACGCTGCGTATGGTCGCCGGCCTGACCATGCCCGAGATCGCCCGCGCCTTCCTGGTGGCCGAGAGCGCGATGGGGCAGCGCATCACCCGTGCCAAGGCCAAGATCAAGGCGGCTCGCATCCCCTATCGGATGCCGTCCGCCGACGATCTCCCGGCGCGCGTCTCCGGCGTCCTGGCCGTCCTGTTCCTCGTCTTCAACGAGGGCTACCTGGCGACCGGCCCCGACAGCGATCCCGTACGGCACGAGCTGACCGCCGAGGCGATCCGGCTCACCCGCCTGATCCGCGTCCTCCTGCCGGACGACGGTGAGGTGGCCGGGCTGCTGGCGCTGATGCTGCTCATCGAGGCCCGCCGCCCCGCCCGGGTCTCGACCGGCGGCGAACTGGTCCCCCTGGCCGAGCAGGACCGCGGCGCGTGGGACGCGGGACTCATCGCCGAGGGTCACCTGCTGGTGCGCGAGCGCCTGGCCGCTGCCGCCGCCGGGGTGGCTCCGGGTCGCTACCAGATCCTCGCGGCGATCAACGCCGTGCACACCTCCGCCCGCGACATGCGCGACACGGACTGGTCGCAGGTCGTCGCCCTCTACGACCAGCTTGTCCGCCTCGATGCCTCGCCGATCATCGCCCTCAACCGGGCCATCGCGGTGGCCGAGCTCGACGGCCCGGAGGTGGCACTGGCCATCGTTGACCGTCTCGCCGAGGCGTTGGCCGGCTATCACGCCTACCACGTCACCCGCGCCGACCTGCTGCGCCGGCTGGGCCGCGGTGATGAGTCGCGCGCGGCCTACGACAGGGCCATCGACCTGGCCGGCAACATCGCCGAGACCGCCTACCTGACCCGCCGCCGCGACCAACTGCGGTAGCGCCCACGGACGCGTCTCGCACGGGAGGTCCGGTGGTGTTCCTCAAGGCGATCCCCCACTGGAACATCCGCCAGCCGAGACGGGCCCACATCGTGTTGCTGCCGATGTCCCACCTCAGCACGTCCTGCGCTGCCAGAGCACGGTCAGCGGCGGTGTCGACCCCGGGGTGGTGAACGTCTCCGCGCAGTCGGGGGTGCAACTCCTCCTCGTCCATCACCTGGGTGACGCACAAGCGCCGGTTCGAGGGCCGCTCCTGGACCGGCGGTGGTCAGGCAAGGATCGCATTCACGAGGCCGCCGTCGATGACCAGGTCCTGGCCGTTGATGTAGGACGCCTCGCGGGAGGCGAGAAACGCCACTGCTGCGGCGATCTCCTCCGGTTGGCCGAACCTCCCCGCCGCGATACGACCGGTGATGGCCGCGCTCTCCGTCTCGCTCAACGCCGCGGCGGGATACATCGGTGTGTCGATGTATCCGGGGCTGATCGAGTTGACGCGGATGCCCCGGGGCGCGAGATCCGCCGCAAGGGTGCGGGCCAGGTTGTGCACGGCCGCCTTGGTGGCCGAGTACAGCGTGAGGATGCCGTTGCCGCGGTGCAGGGTCCAGGAGGCGTTGATGACAATGGAGCCGTTCTCGGCGATCAGCGGCAATGCCTTCTGGATCGTGAAGAACACACCTTTGAAGTTCACGTCGACGGTGTGATCGAAGTCGGTCTCCGTGATGTCGGCGAAGGGTGCGAAGGTGCCCACTCCGGCGTTGGCGAAGACGACGTCCAGCCTGCCGAATCG
Organism: Microbispora sp. NPDC046973; assembly: GCF_040644495.1. Classification (NCBI taxonomy): domain Bacteria; kingdom Bacillati; phylum Actinomycetota; class Actinomycetes; order Streptosporangiales; family Streptosporangiaceae; genus Microbispora; species Microbispora sp. NPDC046973. The sequence continues at coordinate 107,994 of NZ_JBEYWQ010000021.1, forward strand.
CGTCCTGATCGTGTTCATCAGGGCGTCCAGGGCCTTGAGGTCGGCTGCGTCCGCCACCACGCCGAGAGCGCGCGGGCCGAGCACGGCGGTGGCCTGGTCCACGCGTTGCCTGGTGCGGCCGGTGACGACCACGTGGGCTCCCTCGGCGATGAGGCGGTGTGCGGCGGCCAGTCCCATGCCGCTCGTGCCGCCGGTGATCAGGGCGGTCTTGTCGGTGAAGCGTGTCATGCGAGTGCTCCAGAGATCCAGTCGGCGGCCGTGGGCAGCCAGTCGGAGCGGACGTTGCCGAGCAGGTGGTCGCCATGGGGCAGGGACATGTAACGCCCGTACGGTGCCAGGCGGGCCAGCGGTTCGCCGTTGGTCACACCGGGGATGACGTCCTGGCCGCCGTCGACGACCAGCAGGGGGCAGCTGATCTGCGGGGCGAGGGCGGACAGGTCAACCTGGCCGGCGAAGCGGCGGGCCGCTTCTTCGCCACCGGCACGCTGGGTGAGGAGATCCCGTACGGGAGGTGGCAGGATCTCCCAGTGCAGCCGGAAGGGGCCACTGACGGTGACGGCGGCCGCGACCCGGCTCTCCCGGGCGGCGCTTTCCGCGACGTAGTAGCCGCCGAGGCTGAGCCCGACGAGTCCCACGTTCCGCAGGCCGAGTGTGTCGATGACCTGGCCGATCACCTGGTGGTAGTCGGCGCGGACGGTGCTGGTGGCGGCGAGCGCGCCCTGTCCCGGCCCGTCCATCGCGAACACGGCCAGGCCCCGCCGCAGCAGGGCGGTGACGACGTCGTGGAACTCCTCCTTGCCGGAGTCCAGCCCCGGAACCACGACCACCGTCGCGGCGGCATCGGCGGGGCCGCGCAACCAGCCGGTGAAGCTCGGCCCTTCGATCCGGCGCGCCTGGGGCTCCAGCAGCTCCAGCGCCCGTCCCATGGCGGTATCGGCTTCGGCCGCCGCGAGCGCGCTCTCCCGGTTCGGTCCCAGGGTGGCGAAGTGGAACCAGCGCGCCGCCGTCCGAAGGTGCTCGCCCCTCGAGATCGCCGTGGCCGCCTGCTCGGCGCGCGCCACGTGCTCGCGTGCGGCGCGCATGAAAGCCTCGCCCCACTGATCCAGGTCCGCCAGGTCGCCGGTGACGCGCAGGTACTCGTGCGGGTCCAGCCCGGCTCCGGTGGCGCGTGACAGGTTGGCGGCGGCGAAGTCCGCGGCGCTCACCGCGATGCTCCGATCGTCAGAACGGCCTTGCCGCGGATCCGGCGTTCCCGCAGGTCGACCAGGACGTCGGCCGTCCGGCTCCAGTCGTCGGTGCGGCCGATCTCGGGGTGCAGCCGCCCGTCGGCCGCCAGACGTACCAAGGTGGCCAGGTCACGACCGTACGGCGTGCCCGCGTAGTGGAAGTGCCGGATCACGGCGTTCTGCGGCCCCGCGAGCAGATCGAAGAAGTTCACCGTCGCAGGGGTACGGCTGGCCTGCCCGAACCACACCAGCAGACCATCCGGCACCAGCCGGGCCAGCGCGGCCGGGAGCGCGTTGCCGCCGGTGGACTCCAGCACCACGTCGAACGGCCCGTCCGTCTCGTCCACGTCGTGCACGATCGCCGCGGCGCCCAGCTCGCGCAGGCGCGCGCCGCGCTCAGCCGTGGCGGTCACCGCGGTCACCTCCGCCCCGGCCGCGGCGGCGAGCTCGGTCAGGTAGTGCCCCACTCCGCCGGAGGCGCCGGTCAGCAGCACCCTCCTGCCCGCCATGGCGCCGGCCGTGCGGAGCAGCCGCAGCGCGGTGATCCCGGCCAGTGGCAGGGCGGCCGCCTGCACGGTGGTGAGCCCGTCGGGCAGCACAGCGATCGAGTGGGTGGGCACGGCCGCATACTCGGCCCATCCGCCCATGGGCGGATGGCCCACCACCAGGCTTCCGGCCGGCGGGCCCGAACCGTCGGCGGCGGCCTGCACGACCAGTCCTGCGACGTCCTTGCCCGGCAGCAGACCGGGCTCCGGCGCCTCCAACAGGAACGTCTCCCCGCGATTCGGGGAGAACGCCTCCACCTTGATCAGCACCTCGTCCGGGGCAGGCACGGGTTGGGTGGCTTGGGCGAACGCCACCGGCCGCAAGGCATCTCCCGTAGGAATCAATCTGCGCATACGGCCATAAAACCGGCGAGCGGATCGCCTGGGCCAACAACGGACGCGAGGAGCCGACAACCACGGGTTGTCGCCTCTGGTGGCAGCCGCGGTTGACCCGGATGTTCGAGGCCTGCGGGTGTCCTATGACGTGCCGGCCTGGACGATGGAGTGGCATGTGCGGGAGGAGACGCTGCGTGAGGCCAATAAGGTCATCGCCAACCGGCGGCGAGCTGGGACTGATGCCGTGAGCCGTCGCCCGGCGCGAGCCTCGGTCTGCGGTGATGGCCGGCGCGGCGCCGGGTGAATGAGCCGGCAGCGCCCGCTTCGAGGCCCGCCTGACCCTCAGCCATCTCGGTAGAACGAATTCAAAATGAATTACCCCGTCCACTGGACAATTCCCGCGCACTGTGGCCGGCGGTCGTGCGAATAGTCAGTGGCCGGAGAGAAACAGGATGAGCATTGAGACATCTATCTCGTTGCGTGAAGCGTAATTCCATGCCCTTGCCAGTGGAGTCGACCCGCCACCGACCCTGCTGACCTGGGGCGGGCCTTCTTAGGTGGCGACATGAGTGCGTTGCTTGGCCCAGCGAAGGAATTTTCCGGCGGACGTGGTCGACTTGTATGAGGATGAGCGTCCGCCTCAGGCCGTTAGAGTCAGATTTATGGAATGGAATTTTCAGGCGGCCGAAGACCTCGCAGCTGCCTTGCGTGCCCGTGACGTGAGCTCGGTGGAACTGACCGACGCGGCGATCGCCCGTATCGAGCGGGACGACAAGGTGATCAACGCGGTGTGCGTGCCGGACTTCGACCGTGCGCGGGCCGCCGCGCGCGGTGCCGACCAGGCGCGCGCCCGCGGCGAGGACCGGCCGCTGCTCGGCATTCCGGTGACGGTCAAAGAGTCCTACAACATCGCCGGGATGACCACGACCTGGGGCATGCCGCTGCACCGAGGCTATGTGCCGGCCGAGGACGCGGTACAGGTGTCGCGGCTCAAGGCGGCAGGCGCGGTGGTGCTCGGTAAGACCAATGTGCCCTTGGGGCTGCAGGATATCCAGAGCTTCAACGAGATCTACGGCACCACCAACAACCCGTGGGATCACGATCGCACGCCGGGCGGATCCTCCGGCGGATCAGCGGCGGCCCTGGCGTCCGGATTCTGCGCGCTGTCCATCGGCTCCGACCTCGCCGGCTCGCTGCGCACCCCCGCGCATTTCTGCGGCATCTACGCGCACAAGCCGACACTCGGACTGGCGGCAACCCGCGGCATGGTCCCGCCGTCCGAGCCGGCATTGCCGGCCGACCTCGACCTCGCCGTCGTCGGTCCGATGGCGCGTACCGCCCGCGACCTCACGCTCCTGCTCGACGTCATGGCCGGACCGGACCCGCTGACGCTCGGCGTGGCGTACGACGTGACGCTGCCGCCCGCCCGTCACGAGCGGCTCGGCGACTTCCGGGTCCTGGTCCTCGACGAGCATCCGCTCATTCCGACCGGGTCCGCCGTGCGGGCGGGCGTGGACCGGGTGGCCGCCGCGCTCGTCGACGGCGGCGCCCGCGTCGAACGGCACACTGCACTGCTGCCCGATCTGACCGAAGCCGCGATGCTCTACATGCAGTTGCTGATTTCGGGTTCCGTTGCGCGTTTTCCCATCGAATCGCACGAGCAGCTGCGGACCCGCGTCGCCGGACTGAGCACAGACGACCAGAGTCTTGACGCCGTGCGGCTGCGCGCCATGGTGTCCAGCCACCGCGACTGGATCGAGGCCGACAACCGCCGCGAGGTCCACCGCCACGGCTGGCGGCAGCTCTTCGCCGAGTTCGACGCCGTGGTGTGCCCGATCACGCCGACGCCCGCGTTCCCGCACGACCACAAGCCCAATCCGCTGGAACGGCGCATCGACATCGACGGCGTCGAGTACCCGTACTTCGACCAGCTCGTCTGGGCGGGCCTGGCCACCATGCCCGGCCTGCCCGCCACCGCCATACCCGCGGGCCGGTCCCCCGAAGGCCTGCCGGTCGGAGTGCAGCTCATCGGTCCGATGTTCGAGGACCGCACCCCGCTGCGGCTGGCCGAACTGCTCGAGCAGAAGATCGGCGGCTTCCAGGCACCGAAATAGAGTGCGGACGGGCTAGGTGAGGGGTGAGATCGCGTCGGTGTGCCGCCGGACCCAGCCCTCATTGCGGCTGCCTCATCGGCCCTCAGGACTGGCCAGGGTGGCGGCTCATCGTAGCTATAGGAGGTCCAGGCCGTCACCCGGGTCAGCGCTGCCCACCTGCACCGAACACTGGACCTCGGTCAGTCGATGCCTTCGACGATGCGGAAGTCGCGCTCGACGCCGTCGGAGAGGGCGGCCAGCGCCTCCTGGTAGGCCGCACTCTCGTACGCCGCCACGGCCTGCTCGAAGCTGTCGAACTCGACCAGGACGGTGCGCTCGGCGAGTCCGGCGTCATGCGCCACGACCCGACCGCCACGGACGAGGGTCCGGCCGCCCCCGGCCCGGACGGCCGGACCGGCCAGCTTGTTGTAAGCAGCCAGCTTCTCAGGGTCTGAAATGGTGCGGTAGGCGCTGACCCAGTAGCCCTTGGGCATGGAACCTCCAGTATTGGGATGAGTGGATCTTACTTACGGGTTGGTCTCGGACGAGCGTCGGCGGGCGAGAGCGAGGCTTGTCAGCGTCGTGATCGCCATGGCGCCGATGCCGACCAGCGCCGCGGTGGTGTAGGCGCTGTCGTCGGGGAAGAGGTGGCCGGGGCCGGTGCCCGCGGCGAGGATCAGGCCGCCGATGGCGCTGCCCAGGGAGTATCCGACGCTGCGGACGACGTAGTTGAAGCTCATGGCGCTCGACGTCTCGCTCTTGGGGGTGACGGCCAGGATGACGCCGGGCATGGCGGCCGAGAAGCCGCCGACGCCGAAGCCGAGCACGCCCATCGCCGCGAACAGTTCGGCCAGATCCGACCGGGCCGCCGCGAACAGGGCGAACCCGCCGCCGACCACGACGGCGCTGCCGGCCAGGAGCAGGGGGTCGGCGATCCGCGTCCGGACCCGCGGCGTGAGCTTGCCGGCGACGAACCCCAGCACCGAGAACGGGATGAGGACCAGCCCGGCGACGAAGGTCGTCAGCCCGAAGCCGTAGCCGGCGCCGTGCGGCGTCTGCGCGTACCGGGTGATGAGCGTGAGCAGGAGGTACATGCCGATCCCGCCGACGAACATGGCGAGGTTCGCCCCGGCGACCGCCGGGTGCCGCACCGCCCGCACATCTACCAGGGGCATCGTGCTGCGCAGCTCGATGACGGCCCAGACGCAGAGCAGCACCACCGCGACGACGGCGAGGCCCGCCGCCACGGCGAGGTGCCGGCTCCATAGATTCCGTTCGCCGGCGAGGAACAGCACCAGGAGCAGCGCAGCGGCCAGGACGACCGCGCCTGCCACGTCCACGTGGGCGGAGCGGCCTTCGGGGGCTTCGGGCATGGAGCGCCACGCGGTCAGGAGGGCGGCGGCGGTGACGACCAGGCCGAGGCCGTAGGCGGCCCGTACCCCGCCGAGCTCGGCGAGCAGTGCGGCCAGCGGGTAGCCGACGCCGGCCCCGATGATCGAGACCACTGAGATCAGGGCGATCACGGCCGCGCTGCGCTCCTCGGGGAGGTGGTCCCGGGCCACGCCCATCATCAGCGCCGTCAGCCCGAGCCCGACGCCCTGGGCCGCCCTGCCGGCCAGCAGCCACGCGAACGGCAGCGGCAGCACGGTGAGCGCGCTGCCGGCGACGACGACCGCCAGCGTGGCGAGGATCGTGGCCCGCCGGTGCGGCCCGGCTCCGAGCCGGCCCAGGACCGGCGTGGCGACGGCGCCGCTGAGCAGCGCGACGGTCAGCGTCCACTGCGCGCTGCCGAGCGAGACGTGGAACGAGGTCGCCACGCTGGTGATGAGCGGCGTCCCGAGGCTGGCGACCGCCGCCACGACCAAAGCGATGAATATCAGGGCGGCGACCAGCAGCCGCGCCTCGGACCGCGCCACCGGGAACGCCTTCCCCGCGACCCCGCCGACCGGCTGCCCGGTCACTGCTTCGGCCCTTCGCGGTCCTGGCTTTCGAGCTCCGCCAGATGCTTCAGCGCCGGAAGGGCCGCCACCAGCGCCTCGACCTCGTCGCCCGTGAGCTCGCCGATCAACCGCTCGAACGCGTGGACGCCCGCCTGGCGCCGCGTCCGGACATAGGAGGCGCCGGCCTCGGTCAGGCACACCAGCGTGACCCGCTTGTCGGACGCGTCGCCCCGCCGCTCGACCAGGCCGGACTCCTCCATCACCCGGACCAGGGCAGTCATCGCGGGCTGGGTGACGCCCTCGACCGCGGCCAGATCGGTGATGCGCCGCGGGCCGGTCCGTTCCAGAGTGGCCAGGGTGGCGGCGGACGTCAGGCTCATGTCCCGGGGTAGGCGTCTCACGGCCCTGATGGCCAGGCCGTAGAGGGCTGCCCCGATGGCGGCGGACGCGCCAGGAGCGATGTCTTGACGACTCATGCCCGAAGCATAACATTTTTATATTCATAGTTTATGTAAACGGACGGCTGACGCGGCGGCCTCGACCGCCGGGAGCCGGTGACGTCTCAGTGCCCGGCTCCCCGCACAGCGCCGGCCCACCGCCGGTACTGCGACGGAGCCTGCCGAGCCCAGATCGCAAGACTCCGAGCGGCGCTTCGCGCTGCTGGTGCTGATCGGAGCCGCGCGGCAGGCAGGGCGACCGCCGCACGCTGCGGCAGCTGACCTGCCCGGAGTGCCACCGGCCCGTCTTCGCCTCCGCCGGCCGCAGACGCGACGCGAAGTACTGCTCGGACCAGTGCCGGTCCCGGGCCTACCGCAGGCGCGCTGCCCGGCAGCGTGACGTGCATCCGTGGCGCCGAGCCCGGCGTCACCGCCGATACCACGCCTGGACGTCACGCTGCGGGCCTACCGGCCCTGCGCCGCGGCCTGACCCCTCGCCACCTGGGCCAGGCGTGCCCCACCAGCGGGCAACGACCAAGGCAGTCGGCCTGAGGATGCGACGGGGCGTCGTCACGGCCCGGGCGGGGGCTCGGGAGCCTCCTGCCGCAGCCGCAACTCGGCGGCGACCGCGCGTTCGCGCAGCTGGGCGGCCTCCGCCCTGGCAACGTCGAGCTGCGCGCGCAGGTCGGCCAGCCGGGCCCGTTCCAGCGACAGCTCCGCCTGGGTCCGCTCCCGCTCCGCCGTGGCGGCCCGGGCGTCCTGCTCCGCCTGGGCGGCCTGCGCGGCAGCCGCGCCGGCACGCGCCTCGGCCTGCGCCGCCTCCGCGCGCAGGCGGGCGGCCTCCGCGACGGCCTGCTCGCGGGCCGCCTCCGCGGCCTCGGCCCTGGCCAGCACCCGGTCACGCTCATCGTGGGCCTGCGCCACGGCCCGATCGCGCTCGGCCTCCGCACGCGCGACCGCGCGGTCGCGCTCGGCCTCGGCCGCCTGGGCGCGGGCCAGCGCGGCGGCGCTGGACTGCTCGGCCTCACGATGCGCACGGCGGGCCAGCTCCGCCTCCGCCCGCCCCGCCCGTGCGTCGGCCTGCGCCTCGTCGCGTTCCTGAACGGCCTGCTCGGCCTGCTCCCGGGCCACGCGAACCTCGGCCGCGGCTCGATCCACCCGGTCGGCCAGTTCGCGTACGGCCTGCTCGCGCGCGGACTCGGCGATCTCGGCCCGGCGGGCGGCCTGGTCGGCCTCCTGCCTGGCCCGGCGTTCCGTGCTCGCCGCCTCCCGCAGCGCGGCCAGGGCCTGCTCGCGGGCGGTCTCCGCGTCGCTGAAGGCGGTGTCCCGCTCGGTGTAGGCCTCCTCCATCCGGCGGCGGGCCTCCTCCGCCTCCCGCCGGGCCTCCTCGGCGGCCTCCCGGGCCAGCCGTACCTGCTCCAGCGCCTGCTCGCGCTCGGCGCGGGCGATGGCGACGCTCGTGTGCGCCTCGGCCTGGATCGCGCTCAGCTTCGCCTCGACTCCCGCCGGGCTCAGCTCCTGGGCGAGCACCTGCGCCAGTGGTTCGATCGCCGCCGCCAGCCCTTTCTCCATGCGCTCGTACAGGTCTTCCACGCGCGCCAGCGCGCCCTCCAGGCCCGGTGTCGCGCGCCGGAGCTCCCGCTCCCTCTTGGCCGCCGCCTGGCAGTCGCCGTCCGGGCAGTACTCCCGCGGCCTGCCCCGCCGGGCCGGCTGCTCGATGGGCGCGCCGCAGTGCTTGCACGCGGTGATGGTCACGGAGGTCGTCACGGCGGCCCAGCGTAGCGAATTTCTGTATTTCTGGAAATAGAAAATCAGAAAGAGTGATCCGTTGTGCACGGATGCCACTCGGATCACTTGGGAGATGGGTAATTCTCGCAAGTTATCCGAGTGGGTTCTCCCCTCTCCGAGACACCCGCAGCCGCCGCTGAGAGTGGTCACCTAGTTGGGCAGGCGTTTCGTCACAACCGTCAGCGGGCTCCTCACGGCGTGTCAGCGGCTTAGTACTCCAGCCGTAGATCGTGATCTTCAGGTCTGATTCGCGGCTTGTCGGCGGTAATGGCTGGCCTGGGCTCGGGCCTAATGGCGGCGTCGCCAGTCGGACCGGCCGAGCCGGTGGGCTGCACCGTGCACGGGCCGAACGACGAGCGTGGTGAATAGTCGCTGGATCTCGTTGCAGGTGAGCGGGATCAGCCCGTCCGGGGGAATGGCGGGCGTGTTCGTCAGCGCGGACGACGGCGAGAAAGGCGTGGGCGAGCATGACCAGGGTGACCCAGCGAGACCACGAGGTGAAACGGCGGACCTGGTGCTCGTCCAGTCCGGCCAGGCCCTTTCCGGACTGGAAGGTCTCCTCCACCCGCCATCTCGATCCGGCGACCCGCACCAGCGTGGCCAAAGGCACCGCAGCCGGCGACCAGCAACGGTAGTAAGCCAGTTCACCGGTGGTGCGGTTGCGGCGGATCAGCAGTTGGTGGCTGCCGAGGCGGGACCTGGCGCTCTTCCAGCGCGGCCCGCAGCTTGGGGTTGCCGCCGTAGACCTCATCGCCCGCGACCCAGCCCACACGGTGCCCGGCGTCAAGGAACCGGCCCGGCCGAGCAGGTGCTGCATTCCATGCGGACTGGCCTGCCCGGCCCACTCGGCGATGCTCCAGCAGTTCTTGCGCGGCAGGTCCGACAGCAGCCCCAGCGCCAAGTCCCGCACCCGACGCGGGGGTTCAACCCGCGCGAACCGGCCCGCTATCCCGGACATCAGGACCTCGAACGCCTCCTGCCGGCGGGCAGGATCTACGCTGTGACTCGCGGCCACCGCATGATCTTCAGTCTTCACACACCGGTGATCAACGGTGCCGCGCCCGTCTTCACCGCCCCTCGGTCACGACCTGCGAAGACGGGGCCGCATCCCTTCCGTGTCCCGCACGGGGCACGCAGCGTTCGCCCGCCGTCTCGTGCCAGGAGGACACATGCAACGCGGCGAAGTCTGGTGGGTCGACTTCGATGAGCGACGCCCGGTCGTGCTGCTCTCGGACGAGGAGTCATCCGGGTTTCAGGCGATGCAGATCGTTGCGCCGGCGGGCGTCGACATCAGCGGCCTGGGCGTTGAAGTGGCAGTAGGAGCCCCGGAAGGACTGCCCTTCGAAGGCGTGCTGCGGTTCGCGTTCCCGCGTCCAGGCTTTACTCCGTGCACATGGCTGACCACCGTGGCCAGGGACGACCTGATCGAGCGGGCGGGCGTGTTGTCCTCCGTGAAGCTCAGCGAGGTTGGACAAGCCCTCCGTGCCGCTGGAGAGAGGAGAGAGTGGACCCCGATGACGGCTGCCAGGATCAGCGAGATCAAAGATGCCCGCCGTCTCGAAGGACTCGAGTAGCGGACGCCTGTGCTGCCCAGCTCGATCTCGTCGACGACTGACCGCTGCCCCTCTCCACCGCACTCCAGCAAGAAGATCACGATCGACGGCTGGAGTACTAGGAGTACGCGGCTCTGGTGATCCCGGGCGGCCGGGCGCCCGAGCATACCCGGGACGACCGGGACGTCCAGGAGATCGTCCGGCACTTCGCCGAGCCCGACAAGCCGATCGCGGCGCTGTGCCGCGGCCCGCTCGTGCTGGCCGCCGCCGGCGTGCTGCGAGGGCGGGAGAGCAGCGCCTACCCGGCCTGCCTCGAGAGACGCCGAGCTCGCGGGCGCCGAGTGGTTCGACAGCGAGGCCCTACGTCGACCGGAACCCGGTGACCGGGCGCGCCTGGCCCGACCACCCGGCCTGGATGCGGGCGTACCTCCGGGTCCTGCGGGCCGCCGCTCCCGTCGCGTAGGCGAGGCGGCCCGGGCCCGCCCTGCGGGCCGCTGCCCGCGAACGTCCGTCCCCGTCACCCGGGCTGCTGTTCATGATCTGTGCATCAGGGGTGATGACCTCCGCCGGGGCGATGAGTCACCCCGGCGGAGGCGCGTTCTCACAGGGGTGTCAGACTCGGGTCCAGCGCTGGTTGGTTCCGCCGTGGCAGGTCCAGATCTGGACCTTGGTGCCGTTGGCGGTGCCGGCGCCCGAGACGTCCAGGCACTTGTTCGCCCCGACGGCGGTGATGCTGCCGTCGGAGTTGAGGCGCCACTTCTGGTTGTTCTGACCGTTGCAGTCCCAGATGATCACGCTGGTCCCGTCGGCCGTGCCGCCGCCGTTCACGTCCAGGCACTTGCCGCCGTACACCCGCAGCTCACCCGCGCTGGTCGAGGTCCACCGCTGGTTGGCCTGGCCGTTGCAGTCCCAGATCTGCACCTGCGCACCGTTCGCCTGCGAAGCTCCGCTGACGTCCAGACACCGGCCCGACCCCACACCCTTGATCGCGGTCGTGGTGCCAGGAGAGGACGAGGGCGAAGGCGAGGGGGAGGGCGAGGGGCCGCCTCCGTTCTTGATGTCCTGATACTCCGGCTGGAGTCCGGCCGCAGCCATCACGGCATGGGCGCCGGACGGCCAGTTGCCGTTGGTGACGCCGGTGTTTCCGTAGACGGTGTTGCTGCGGTCGCCGTTGACCACGTCGGTGGAGGTGTTGGTCGTCCAGTTGTTCGTGAGCGTCAGGTTGCCGGTGTTGTTGCCGCCTTGGGTGTTGGCGTGCGCGAACATCCACCAGTTGCCGTCGAAGACGTTGTTCGTCGCCGTGAGGTACCGCGAACCCTCGTCGAAGTACAGACCGAATTGGCCCGTGCCGGCTCGCAGGCAGTAGTTGCCGCTGATCATCGCGTTCGGGTTCGCCGACAGCGTGTAGATGCACGCGCCATCGTTCATCTGCTGCATGACGTCGTGCACGTAGTTGTCGGTGATCCTGTTGTTGGTCGCGGTGGTGGGCGTCGAGTACCGCGGCTGGTAGTTGTACAGTCCGCGGTTGGTGTAGTCGGAGCTTCCACCGGCGTCGTTGGAGCCCCATCCGTATCCGAAGGCCACGCCCAGGTACGGCATGTTGTAGATCTCGTTGTGCGAAATGGTCGCGTTGGTGACGTAGGTGGGCAGGAACGAGGTGATGCCCCGGTAGTCCACGCCCATGTCGTGCACGAGGTTGTTGCTGAACGTGATGTCCTTGTTGACCATCCGCTGGTCACTGGGGTGGTGCGCGTCGGCTTGCACCCCGCCCGCCACCACCGCGCCGGCCGCGCTGTAGGCGAAGACGTTGCCGGTCACGGTGATGGAGCTGGCGCCCAGGCCGACGCCCGAGACGTGGGCGTTGGCGTCGTTGCCGATGCCCAGCGCGGTCTGGCCGAGATTAAGGAACCGGTCGCGGATGAAGCTGATGGTGTTGGCCGCGGAGACCTGCACCGCGCCGGGCATCTGGGACCAGTGCGGCCGGACGGACTCGAACTGGGTGCAGCCGTACTGGCAGGAGCTCAGCGGGTCGCTCGGCCAGTTCCAGTTGCCGGTGATGTAGGCGCCTGTCTGCTGGTCCGCCCAGCCCTGGTTGCTGCTGGGCTTCAGCCAGCTGGTGCCGGAGAAGGTGATGCCGGAGAAGGTGATGTGATGAGCGGGGGCGTCGTAGGTGCCGGCGACGTGCAGCAGCGACTGCGCGAGCGGGAGCTCGACGTCGGCGGTGCTCATGCTCTGGCCGGCGAGCGGGATGTAGTAGAGGACGCCGGTCGTGGTGTTGAGGTACCACTCGCCGGGCGAGTCGAGGAACTCGTAGGCGTTCTCCAGGTACATCGGGCCCTTGCGGTAGGGGTTGACGATGGTGTCGTACCCGAAGATGTTGTTGTTCCATGCCGGCTGCTGCATGGTGATGGAGTTGCCGCTGATGCTCTGCACCGGCACGTAGCGGTCGGTGAACGAGCCGATGCCCTCCAGCTCGATCCGGTTCTGGTCGGCCAGGTTGTTGAGGTAGCTCAAAGCGCTGTTGGAGAACCGCAGACCGGTGGTGGTGGCGGTGAAGTCCGCCCGGTTCAGCGTGGTGCGGGCCCGGGTGGCCACAGCGCCGTCGACGTAGAGCTGGCGGGTGTCGATCCCGGTGCCGACGCCGGCCTTCCAGATGTTCCTGCCGGAGTCGGCGACCGTCCATCCGGTGACCTGCCTGGCCCCGCTGATGACGGGGTGGGCGCCCGGCGCGGCCTGCCAGATCACCGTGTAGCCGTTGTTTCCCGAGTCGGCGGCGGTGAACGTCAGCGGAGAGGTGATGCGGTACTGGCCGTCCGCGAGCTGCACGACGATGTCGCCCGACATGGACGCGTTCTGTGAGCGTACCGCCGCCTGCGCCCCGGCCAGGGAGCACGGCTGGGTGGCGGAGCAGGCGGTGCCGCTGCCGGACGGCGACGCGTACAGAGTCGTGGTGGCGGCGAGCGCCTGGGTGGCCGGGGCGACCACGACGAGCACGGCGGTCAGTACCGCGGCGACGAGGCCGGCCATGACCGGTTTCAACGCCGCGAGGGGTGAGGATGGATGCACGGATTTTCCTTACGGAGGTAGGGGTGTGGTCAGGTCACGCCCTATTCATGAGGCGGGTCTCGCCCTCCTGAGGTGAAGCCCGCCGTCGAACGGGTGGTGCACGACGGCGGTCGGCTGTGCGGATCCGGCTCCAGGGTCAGCCGGATCGTCGTGATGGGGTGGTCAGCTCCCGATACCGGGTTCTCCTCGCACAGGCGGGCGTACGAGGGCTCCTCGTCCGGCCGCTTGCGCACCGTCTGTTCGGAGCGCTCACGGCTGCTCCAAGAAGACGCGCGGCGCCCACGAGCGGTGCGCTACATGGGGTGTCGTGGGGGCGGGGCATGGCCGGCGGCGTGGCCGGCCACGACACGGAGGACTGCCCGAGCGCGCGCCCATACCGCCCCCATGGTCGGATCGTGAAGCAGGCCCCGAGAGGGATGTCCCGGAGGATAAGTACTAATTACGGTCCCGGGCCGGAGACACGTCAAGACCATAAGCGTACTTACGGGGCCCGCACCCCCCGCTTCGCGCCACGACCATCTGTCTGCCCCCGTCCGCGACCTGGGCGACTATGCCTCTTACCTGCCAGGGATCACCCGATGAGTCGCATGCGTCAGGTGCCGCCCTCCCATGCATCGGCCTGAAATAAGTCATACTCTCGGCCGCCGGACCTTGCCGACTCGGTCGTCGCCGCCAGCAGCGCAGCCGCGTACGACCACCACACAGGGCGATGGGCGGACTCCCTCCGGCCGGTCCGTGCGCCAGCCGCGGTTGTAGCCGAGGTCGGCGACATCGGCGCTGCAGATTTCCGACACGCGCACGCCTTCGGTGAGCATGATGCCCAGTAGTGCGGCGGTGCGCAGCCGCAGCGCCGCGAGTCTGACCGCAGGCAGCACGCCGCCGACCTGGAGGGGCTGCGGCAGCAGTTCGACCGCGACCGCGACGACGCGCGGGCGCGCATCGCCGAGCTGGAGCGCGAGCTCGCCCTGTCACAGCAGCGTCAGGCAACGCTTGAGGAGCGCAGCCACGCTCTCGATCACGACCTGTCCAGCCTCCGGGAGGAGCTTGCCGCGACCCGTCGGCAGCACGACGAGCAAGTCACGAACCTCACCCGCCAGCTGGAGCGGGCGCGGAAGGACGAGAGCCAAGCGCGCGACCTTCTCGTGGTCGAGACCAGAGCGCTGGCCGACGCCGGCAGGTGGAACAGGCCCAGGCTGAGCTGGCGGCCGCGCGCGGCCCAACGCGCAGCCGAGCAGCGAGCCGAGGCCGCCGAGCACGCGTACATGGACGGCGTGCAGGGCATGCTGGCCGAGCTCACCCGGCGCCTACCTGTCGTCGGCGATGGCCCCACGCCGGGCACCGCCGATGCCGGAGACGGGATAACCGACGAGCAGGAGAAGAGGACATGAGCGGCATCGGGACGGGCACCCGCCTCCCGACGGGCACAACGGCGCCGCTGGTGCCGACGACCGCAGCCGGCGATTACCCGACGGGCAGGTGCGATCCCAGGCCGCCGAGCAGAGCGCTCGACCCCCCGGCTCGGTCGGCGACGACCTCGCGCACGTATCCGCTGTGACCATGTCGCAGGGCTCGTTGTACACCCGCATGGGGTCCAGCATGCATCGTGTGCCCGGTCACCGTAGCGCTGGCCTCGCACTCTTCAGGCATCACGCGAACCGGCCGGAGACGCTCAGGCGGGAGGGCGGGGGACGCGGTCAGGAGGGTGGCCGGGCCAGCAGGATTCCGGCGCCGAGGGGAACGGCGACGGCTGGGATGCGGATCGGTATCTTCTTCTCACCGATCTTGAATCCCTCCATTCCCCAGCTCACGGCGACCTCGCAGTCCCCGCCGGGATGGAGGGTCACCAGCCGCCCGTCACGGATTCCCGCGTACAGCAGCCCGATCGTGAACGTCAGGTCGACGGAGAACGTGATCGTGAGCACCTTGCGCTCGTCGGCGTAGACCTCGACGTACGGGCGGTGCTCCGAGGTGATCGAGTGCGCGGCCAGACGGGCCTGGTTGGTCTTCCCACGGAAGCCCGCCTCGTGACTGCGCACCGCGGCGGCCCGCAGCTCGCGGGACTTCTGCCACCCGGCCGCCAGGACTGGCCCGAGAGTGATCCCGTGGAGCAGGCCGGCGCCGGCCTCGGGCAGCTGAGCGACGAGTTGCCCGGCGAGGACCGGGGCGTCGCGGCAGACCGTACTCATCACCTGGGGGTCGCGGACGAGGCTTGCCGCCGCCGCCACCGCGCCGCGCGCGCTGTCATAGAGCGCGAGGGCGGCCGTGCCCGGATTCGGGTTGATGGTCAGGTTCATGACAGGCCTTCCCGGATCTCCTGCCGGCCCGGGTCCGGGACAACGTGAAGACGTACGGCCGGGCGGGAGTCGCGGCTCTCGTGGATCCGCACGTTCGGGGACGGGTCGGCGCGGGAGACGAGACGCACCTCCCGGCGGCGGTCGCGGTCCCGGTCAGTCGCGCGCCAGCCGCCCCGGGCCTTCCATCCGGCGAGGCCGAGGAGCGCGGCGGCGACCACGACGACGGCGGGCCCCGGCGGCACACCGAAGTCAGAGCCCGTCTCCTCGCCGGAGAGCGCGACCGTCGGCACCGCCTCAGGGCTCGCCTCGGGCGACTCCTCCGACCGCGGCGACTCCGGTGGACTCGGTGAGGGACTGTCGTCCGGGCTCGCCGGTGGACTCACAGGTGGGCTTACCGGTGGGCTCACGGACGGGCTCACGGGGGACACTTCGCTCAGGACGACGTCGATGGCATCGCCGATGGTCAGCTCGCCTCCGCCGGGAGGGTTCTGGTCCTCGACGATCTGGTCGTCGCGCGCGTCCTCCGCTCCTCTGAGCGTCAGCCCCTGGTCCGCCGCCATCTGCCGCGCCTCCTCGACTGTACGGCCGATGAGGTACGGCACCTCGGTCGAGCCGTCGAGGAGCAGGCTGACGGCCTGCCCGTAGGCGAGCCGCCCGCCGGGCGCGGGAGTCTGCTGGGCGACCTTCCACTCGCCGGTGGCCTCCGGCTGCCGGGTGGTCACGCCGAACCCGGCCTTCTCCGCTTCGGCGGTGGCCGCGGTCAGCGTCATCCCGGTCAGGTCGGGCACCTGCCCTTCCAGGTAAAGCCGGACCCCGCTGATTTTGAATTCGATGCACGACACCGTCTCCGCGCTGCTCACGAAACTCGTCCCGGGAGGAACGGGATCGGGCACGGTCACGACCCCATAGCCGAAATGGTCGTGGAGCGTCTCGTACGCCTGCTCGTACGTCTGACCGGTCACGTTGGGCGGGGGTGGGCAGCTCGCGGCCTGCGCCGGCGTGGCCCAGAACGCGGCGGCGGCCATGGCGAGAGCCACGATCAGGCGTACCGGCATCATCGTCTCCGGAACGAGTCGGGGTTGTCCGAAGGGAACGGGTCGGGGTCGCCCGGACGGGACGCGCCGGGTTGTCCGAAGGGAACGGGGGCGGGCTTCCCGAATGACGGGCTTCTCGAAGAGACGTTACGAATAATCGCGGTCAGCTCGCCTAAGTATCCCCCTACTCGTATGCGCGACCGCAATTCCCTGGTCCGATGAGCGGACCAGGGGTGGGGATTTCGGCAATCAGGCCGAAATGCGCATATAGGAAAAATTGCCGGAGCTGTCGGGCGATCGTCCGGGCGATGAGGTGCTCGGGGGCGTGCTCCGGCGCCCAGGCCGCCGGGACCCTCCCCCTGCTGATGCCCCATGGTGTTCACGTACTTCGGACTCAGAGCAGGTAGCGCAACCAGAGGTACGGCACGCACAGGGCCACCGTGACGACGGTGACCACCAGGCCGTACTTAGTGAACTGCCAGAAACTGACGCGCGCGCCGTTGCGCTCGGCGATGCCGAGGATGACGACGTTGGCGGAGGCGCCCACGGCGGTGGCGTTGCCGCCGAGGTCGGCGCCGAGCGCGAGCGCCCACCACAGGACGTTGTGGTCGCCGCCGGACGGCTCGTAGTGCAGCACCGGGTGCAGCACGAACGCCGCGATGACCACGCCGAGCACGGACAGGCTCTGCACGAGCATGACCTTGTCCTGGATGGCCGCCCGCTCGGGGTCGTACCGGAACGCCTTGCGGAACAGCAGCCGGCACAGTCCGATGAAGACCGCCGTCAGCACGATCACCAGTGGCGTGAGGTGGACGAGGAAGTCGTTGAAGGTCAGCCCGGCGCGGGAGGCGATAATGATGTTCGGCGGGTCGCCGACGAGAGTCGCGGTGCCGCCGATGTCGGACGCCATCGCCTCGGCGATCAGGAACGGGGTTCAACCGGTGTCAGCCGCCGTCCACGATGAAATCGGCTATGGCGGCAGCGACGGCTTCGGGCTGCTCATCGGGGATGAAGTGTCCAGCGTCGGGCACGACGACTCCGGTGACGTCGTCGGCCCATGGGCTGATGGAGGCCGCCATGTCCGGGATGGAGCCATGGCTGCTGGAGATTCCGAGGACGGGCACAGTCAGGTGCTGCCGCTTGAGCGCCTCGTGGTTCTTGCGCGCCGACTCGGCGGCGTCTCGGTAGTAGGCGAGGGAAGCGCGGAGGCCACCGTCGACGGCGACGGCCGCTGCGTAGTGGTCGAGCTCGGCGTCGTCGAACGTGTCGGGAGAGAGGGCCTTCATTTTCAGGAACCAGCCGACGTAGTCCCGTTCGCGGCTGGCAAGCAGCGTCTCGGGCAGGTCGGGCACAAGGTGGAACGCGAAATGCCAGGTCTTCCACGCCCGATCCGGTTCGGTGGGAATCGCTTCGGGGAGGGTGATGCCGGGAATTCCGGCGTCGAGCAAAGCGACCCCGCGCAGTTGGCTCTCGAATTTGAGTGCGAGGGAGAAAGCGACCCAGGCGCCGATGTCGTGGGCGACCAGCCAGTAAGTCGGCACTCCGAGAGCCTTCACGGCGGCGTGGACATGCGCGGCGACCGTGTGCGTGTCGTAGCTGCGCTCCGGACGCTCGGAGTGGCCCTGACCCGGCAGGTCGATCGCGATGACGTGGAACCGGCCGGCGAGGCTGGGCATCACCTTTCGCCATGCCCACCAGGTTTGCGGGAATCCGGCAAGCAGGACAACGGCCGGGCCGGTCGGCTGGCCGCCTTCGACGGCATGAAGGCGGACGCCGTCGGCGTCGACCCAGCGGTGGGCGAATCCCGCCAGGTCGTGCAGGGGCAGATCGCGGACAGGGTTGCTTTCGCAGGCGTGCCCAGCGCTGGTCGCAGGGTCGGTCACGGGGATCCTCCATCGGTGTCAGGTGTGCTGGTTCGGTGCTTCGCCCGAGGGTTAGGCGCGTCCTTCGATGCGAAGTCTCGGGGACTGTCAGCCAGGCAATGCTCGCCACGGCACGGACGACCAGGTAGCACCAGAACGCGGTGCGGGTTGGCGCCTGGACGAACTGCGCGAGCAGGCCCGCGGCGATGGTGCCCCCCGGCTATGACCATGCTCGGACGCTAGCACATCTTGAACTGATTAGTTCAAGATGGGATGCTGTGCAGCGCAGCCCGAGACATCGACACACCGGCAAGGAAGTGCCACGTGGCAGGCAAGAAGCAGTTCGACATGGACACGGCACTTGACGCCGCGATGATCCAGTTTTGGCGCGCCGGCTACGCCGACACGTCACTGGACGATCTGTCCCGGGCAACCGGCCTGAACCGCAGCTCCATCTACTCCTCGCTCGGCGACAAGGACACGCTCTTCCTACGCTGCTTGGATCGCTATGCCGCGCGCTATGGCGAAAAGTACGACGCCGCCCTGTCGTGTGCAGCCTCGGAGCCCCTTACAGCCGTTCGTGCGTTCTTCGACGTCACCCTCGGACGCATCGCCGATCCCGAACTGCCAGATGGATGCCTGGTTGCCCAATCGGCCATGGCAATTCCGGTGCTGAGCCCGAGCGTCGCGGCACACGTGGAGAAGGCGCTGGGCTTCCAGCGCTTGCGTCTACGCGCCGCGCTGAAGGCCGGCCGATTGACCGACCAGGACGCCGAGGTCTTCGCTGAACACGTGGCGGCCGTGAACCAGTCTCTCGCCGTCATGAGCAGAGCTGGGGCGAGCCCGGCGCAGCTCCAGGCCGTTGTGGGCGTGACCGTCAACGCGCTCTCACAGGCGCTGCGCACTCGCGACTAGGGCCTGTACGGGGTTCGGACCGGCGAGATAGCTCTCCGGGGTCTTGTCGAAGCGGAAGGCCAGGCCACGCCACTCCTTGATCCGATTGATACAGCGCTCGGTTGTGTTGCGTTCCTTGTGCAGGTCCCGGTCGGCCGCCGCGCGACCCGCGTTTCTTGCGGTTGGCCGCTTGGTCGGCCTTCTCGGCAATCACCGCCCCGGATGCGGCGTCGGCGCAGGTAGGCGCGGTGGGCGCGGGATGAGTACGCCTTATCGGCGGCCACCACGTCAGGGCGGGTACGCGGGCGATCGACGAGGTCCGTACGACCAAGCCCGCGAACCGAAACGCCTGGAGATCCTGCCGTACGACGAGCGCGGCCTGTCCGTGGAACCCGGACTCGGCCACGCGATGAGCCTCGCGGCCGAGTGGTTCCGCCGGCACCTGATCGAGGCAGAGCCTTTCGTCCCCTCCCCACCGGCCGGCGAGGTACGCGCCAGGGGCTTGCGCCCCGAATTCACTCCTCAGTAATCGTCACAACCAGCCCCCCTGTCAGGCGGCCAGGCCGACATCCGCCGAGGCCAGGGCTACTCGGTCCGCCTCGCGGCCGGGAGCGGCCGAGCGCAGGGCGCAGGGCGCACCGGGTCCACGCCGCCCGCATCACCACCACCGAGGCCCCCGGGGCCGGTGCCGGAGACGGTCGAGTCGCGGGCGGCGTGGACATCGGCCTGGAGTCATGACACCTCGAGGCCCTGGCGCCAGGACGGGTGCGCCGGGCGCCAGCCCAGCTCACGCTTGGCCTTGGCGTTCGACGCGCCGCGAAGCTCGGTCATCAGCACGACGCCGGCCTCTCCGGCGGCCAGCCGCCCGACGAATCGCGGCACGCGCATCGGCTTCTTGGCGCCCAGCTTCCGGGCCAGCTCCGGCAGCCACTCGGCGACCGGGGCGGGGTCATCGTCGACGATGTTGTAGATGCCTCGGGCGCCGTTCTCGATCGCCGCGACCGTCGCCTCAGCCGCGTCGGCGATGTGGATGAACGACCACACCCCGCCGCCCTCGCCGACGATCGGGAACTTCCCCTTGCGGATCATCTCGAGCTGCTGGGAACCCGGCTCCATCGAGGTGCCCGGTCCGTAGAACGCGCCGTAGCGAAGCACGATCCCCTCGGTCCAGTCGGCACCCAGCACGGCTCTCTCCAGATGCCCGACCGCGGCGATCATCGGGGCCATCGGGCGGACCGGCGACGGGTCCAGCTGGTCCTCTTCGGTCTTCACCGGCCCACCCGTTCGGGCATAGGTGAACGCCCCGTTGCTCGCCGCCACGAAGCGCCGCACACCTGCCGCGCGCCCTGCCGCGAGGAGATTGTCGGTGCCCTCGATCCGCAGCCGATCGGTGGCGGCGAAGCTGCGATCGAAGTGGCGTGTGTCTATGTGTCCGATGGCGGTCAGCTGATGAACGATCACATCCGGCTTCGCCTCGCGCACGGCCGCCTCGACCTGGCCGCGGTCGAGCGCATCGGCGACGATCGGCACCGCGCCCTGCTCGGACAGCCTGGCCTTGCTCGACTCGTTCCGCGTCATGGCGAAGACCTCGTGCCCCGCGGTGACCAGCCGCGGCACCAACTGCCGGCCCATCACCCCGGTCGCTCCTGCCAGTAGCACTCTCATGTCAGCTCCTGGTTCACCTTTTCTTGCCTTCAAGGGCGGTGCCGCTCGCGGCCACCGCGCCCTGGGTGCACCCCTTGAGCCCGGCCGCCAGCTGGATGGCCGCGGGGACTCAATGACTGCCCTCTTGTGCATTCATTGCACTGCTGTGCAACTGATGCACAACGGTATACTCATGACGGAAACGCCGTCAAGACGGTGGTGACCACCAGACCCGAGGAGGGGCAGCACCCCGATGACCACTGACAAAGCAGCCCGCAGCGGCGGCCGGGAAGCGCAGCGCCGCCGCACCCGCAAGGCGATCGTCGATGCGGCGGTACGCCTCAGCGCCAGCGGCGCGACGCCTTCCGTCGACGAGATCGCGGCCGCAGCCGACGTGTCGCGACGCACGATCTACATGCACTTCCCGGCCCTGGACCAGCTACTGGTCGACGCGACGGCCGGCGCGCTCAACGAGCCACCGGTCAAGGCGGCGCTGTCCGATCCCGCGCTCGCCGACGACCCGGTAAGCCGGGTCGACGTGCTCATCCAGACGCTGCTGAAGTACTCGCCACAGTCACTGCCCCTGGGACGCCGCATGATCCGCTTGACCGTCGACCCGCCCCTGAACGGTGCCCCGGAGCCGCTCGGCCCACGCCGCAGCCAACGCCGGATCGAATGGCTGGACGAAGCCTGCGGACCACTGCGCGACACCCTGAGCGAGCATTCCTACCAGCGCCTCATCTCCGCGTTGACCATGGTGGTCGGCTGGGAGGCGCAGATAGCCCTGCGTGACGTCCGCGGGCTCGACCCCCAGGCCGAGCAGGAGGCCATGACCTGGGCCGCCCGCGCCCTCGTGGAGGCCGCGATCAGGGAACACGATCATCAACAGTGAGCGTCCACGCGGTACGCGCCGCGGCGATCCCTCCCTGCCATGTCGGCCGTGGGAGTGAACCGGACGATCCCAGGAGCGCCCTGACTCCCCCACCAGCCGGGAGACAGGGCGCTCGCGAGCCGCGCGACTACGCCGTGCTCGGGGCGCTCACAGCTCGGCCGGCGAGTGACGCGTTGATGCCCAAGTTGAACGTCGTCCTACAGGGTTGTTAGCGTGCGCGCATGTCAGACCTGGGACATGTGGCGTGGCCGCCTGAGCCGATCCGGACCGAGCGGCTCGTGCTCCGTGAGCCCGAGGCGCGGGACCGCACGACGTTCATCGAGCTGCTCGCCTCGCCAGAGGTGCACACCTACCTCGGCGGTCCCCGCCCGCGTGACGAGCTTGAGCGTGAGATGCCCGAGGTGCCCGAGCGATGGCCCGGGAGTTTCGTCGTCGAGCTCGACGGGGCGATGATCGGCCAGATCCTGCTCAGGAGAGCGACCGGGCACCGTCGCCCGGCTGCCGCGGGGAAGGCCGATCTCGGTTACCTGTTCCTGCCGAAGGCCTGGGGGCAGGGGTACGCCGCCGAGGCCTGCGCGGCGGCACTCGACTGGTTTGACGGCGCCCTTCCCGGCGAGCCGGTGGTGCTCACCACCCAGACCGCCAACGTCGGCTCGATGCGCCTCGCGGCGAAGCTGGGGTTCACCGAGGTCGAGCGGTTCCAGGCCTGGGACGCCGAGCAGTGGCTCGGCTTGCGACCCCCGGCCACGTGATGGGGCTACGCGCGACCGTAGCCCCGCAGTGCCCTTAAGCAGCCAGGCATCCCGCTCACTGCCGCCGGACGGCGGTCCGGTGAGGCGGGCGACGGCTCACCGCCCGGCGGACGCGAGGGATGAAAGTTTCATGACATCTCATCGCAGCGGTGCGAACGCGTCGCCGTAAGAGCCCTGGCGGTGTGCCGACAGCACCCCCGGACGTCCGAGAGATGTGATCCACATGCTTGACGCCGGGACCTTCATTGCATTGACTCCGCAACTACCGTTGACCGTCGAATCGATTCGGACGGCCCATCAATGTTAGCGCTAACATGGCCTAGCAAGGCTTGCCGTCTCGGTGCCGTCCGGTCGTCATTCCTGAGCGAGAGAAGAAGGCATGATGCGTTCCGGGAGCCTGAGAAGGGCGCTCGCGGCCGGGGCGAGCGCGTTGCTCGCCACCGCCTGCCTGATCGGCGGTGGTACGGCCCAGGCCGCGACGTCGCAGCCGTGTGACATCTACGCCGCGGGCGGTACGCCGTGTGTCGCGGCGCACAGCACCACGCGCGCCCTGTACGCGGCTTACAACGGCCCGCTCTACCAGGTCAGGCGCTCGTCCGACAACACCACCCGCGACATCGGCGTCCTGAGCGCGGGCGGCGTCGTCAACGCCGCAACGCAGGACTCTTTCTGCGCCGGCACGACCTGTGTGATCACCATCATCTACGACCAGTCCGGCCGCAACAACCGCCTCACCCAGGCGCCTCCCGGCTACTGGAAGGGCCCTGCTCCTGGCGGATACGACAACCTCGCCGACGCGACCGCGGCCCCGATCACCATCGGCGGCCAGAAGGCGTACGGTGTCCGCGTGGAGCCCGGCACCGGCTACCGCAACAACAACACCAACGGCGTCGCGACCGGCGACCAGCCCGAGGGCATCTACGCCGTCGTCGACGGCACGCACTACAACCAGTGGTGCTGCTTCGACTACGGCAACGCGCAGACGGACGGCCAGGCCGACTCCCCCGCCATCATGGAGACCGTCTACTTCGGCGCCGACAAGCAGTGGGGCTACGGGGCCGGAGCCGGTCCCTGGATCATGGCCGACCTGGAGTGGGGGCTCTTCTCGGGGGTGAACGCGGGCTACAACAACCTCCCGTCGATCAACCACCGTTTCGTCACGGCCATCGTCAAGGGCGAGCCGAACCACTGGGCGATCCGGGGCGGGGACGCGCAGTCGGGCGGCCTGACGACCTACTTCGACGGACGGCGCCCCAACGGCTACAACCCGATGAAGAAGGAAGGCGCCATCCTGCTCGGCATCGGCGGCGACAACAGCGTCTCCGGCCGGGGCACCTTCTTCGAGGGCGTGTTGACCTCCGGCTATCCGAGCGCCGCCACCGAGGACGCCGTACAGGCCAACATCGCCGCCGCCGGCTACGCGCCCGCGGGCGGCGGCAACCCGCAGCAGGGCGTGCAGATCGTGGGCGGCCAGTCCGGCCGGTGCGTCGACGTGCCGAACTCCAGCACCGCCAACGGCACCCAGGTGCAGTTGTGGGACTGCGGGAGCGGCACCAACCAGCGGTTCACCTACACCTCGGGCAAGCAGTTGCAGGTGTACGGCAACAAGTGCCTGGACGCCTACGGGCAGGGCACGGCCAACGGCACCCAGGTGATCATCTGGGACTGCAACGGCCAGGCCAACCAGCAGTGGAACGTCAACTCCAACGGCACCATCACCGGTGTGCAGTCCGGGCTGTGCCTCGACGCCAACGCGGCCGGCACCGCCAACGGCACGAAACTCATCCTGTGGTCCTGCAACGGACAGGCCAACCAGAAGTGGACCCTGCGCAGCTGATCAGGTGAAAGAAGGCGAAGCGGCGGCCCTCCCCCGTCTACCGGGGAAGGCCGCCGCTCGTGGACCGATCAGGTGTGGGTGAGCAGGAGGTTTCCCTCGCCGCTCTTCCTGATCACGATGACCGCGTAGACGCCGGTCACCTTCGGGTCCGCGATGGTGATCCGCTCGGCCTTGTTCGGCCCGCCGCTCGTCGAGCGCCGTGCGGCGGAGCGCGGCATGCCCCACCGGTTGGCGTCCGGTGCCATCACGAAGAGGTCGACGTCCTGCCCGTCGCGGGGCGTGGCGATGAACGTCGCGGGCTCGCCCTGCTCGATCCGGGCCGTACGGATCTCGACCAGCCGGTCGGCGCCCATGCTGATCTCCTGCGGCGTTCCCTTCTGGAGGTCGCCGTCGGGCGCCTCGGCCACCTCCAGCGCGTACTCCTGGTAGTCGACGTCCGAGGCGGCGTGCGCGACGTAGACGTCGTCGTCGGAGGCGGGCTGCACAGCGATGAAGTCCGCGTTGGAGGCGGTCCCGTCCGAGCTGGCCAACGGCACCTTGGCGTGATCGACAGGGTATGTGTAGAGGTCGACGTTCGCACCGTTCGGCGGAGAGGCGACCGTCGCCACCACCGACCACTTGCCGGCCGTCGTCGGGAAGACCGGCAGAAGATGTTCATTGGAGGGCCAGTGCGCGATCTTCCGATCGAAGAGGTCCTCGTAGCGCGTGTTGCGGATGGCGTTCTGGAACAGCACCTGCTCGGCGAGAACCTTGTCCTGCGCGCTCAGCCCGCCCAGGAACTGGTCGATGTCGTCGGCGGGCGCCTTCCTGAAGGCGGCCACGACCCCGGCGGGGCCCAGGCCGCCGACGTCCCAGTACTTCTCGTCGCGCGGGCCGGAGTCGGCCAGGTCGAGGAGGGCGCCGGCCACACGACCCTCGACGTCGGTCCCGTCGAACCAGCCCTCACTGAACCAGGTCGGGCTCTCGATGTCGATCGCGGGGTCGGTGGGTCCCCATCGTAAGTGCGTGTCGTCGTAGGTCTGGACGGCGACCCAGTCGGCCCATCCCTCGGTCCAGGCGCAGGCCGGGGTCGTCTCGTCCTTGACGTAGTGTTCGTCGCAGGAGGCGTCATAGGGCGGCATGCCGTCGTAGGCGTAGTCCATGATGAAGTGGCCCAGTTCGTGGGCGACCGTCATCTTCGACAGAGCGACCGACGCGTCCAGGTGTATCTCGAAGCGCTTGGAGCAGTCCGTGCCGTAGGCCCCGGGACAGTAGTACGACACGGGAACGACCCTGTCGGGCGCCCAGATCACCGTCACCTTCCGGCAGGACGCCTCACCAGGTTTCCAGCACTCGTTGCCCGGCTGGTTCAGCCAGCCCGTGTACGCCGTCCAGGTCTCGTGGGCGGCGGTGAAGATCCGGAAGGCGCCCTCGGCAGGGCTGCCGGGCGCGGCCTCGTAGTCGATGACCGACAGGGCGCTGCCCCGGGGAACGTCCTGTCTCACGTCGCTCCTGACGGCGTAATCGGTCCCGTCGCCCGGCTTCACGATCTCCCAGTAGTCGTTGGCCGAGGACACCTCGATGTAGACGTCCTGGCCGGTGCCGTCCTCATCGGCACCGGGGAAGCACACCTGGTAGTCGCCCGCGTCGTCGGTGAAGGTCGCCCCGAGCCGGTCAGGGCCGTCCCCGTCGGCGTCGAACGCCGTCACCCGTATCCCCGGCACTCCCCTGACGGCGCCGTCCTCCGCCCGGATGTGCTTGACGCGCCCCTGCACGCACGTGTCGTCCTCCCAGGTCCCCGACGTCGCCGGCGCCTGCGCGCGAGGCCCGCGGTCGTCCGGCGGCATGCCGAAGACGGACGACCGCTCCCCGATCGTGAGATAGGCGAGCCCTTCACTGCCCGGGCCGGGCCGTCCGTCGCGCGCCTGCACGCGGATCGAGGCGGGACCGGGGGCGACCGCGGTGACGATGCCCTCGTACCGGACCGGCGTGCCGCGCCGGGCCCGTTCCGTACGGCTCGCGCGGTCCACGGGGCTTCGCCCGATCGTCGCCGGGGCGTGGGCGAGCCCGGCGGGCGGGCGCACCCAGCGCAGGGTCTCCGGCAGTTCGATGATCGTCGTCGCGTTCGGCAGGTCCTCCTTCGCGGTGACCCCCACCGTGAGCGTCGCGGTCTGTCCCACGGCCGGGGCACGGTCGAGTTTCACGTCGACGGTGAAGCAGTACCCCGGATCACACGCGGGCGGCTTCGCGGGGGCCGCGTGGGCCGGGGCCGCGGCGAGGCCCGCCGCGGCCAGTCCGGTGGCGGCCAGGGCGGCTGCCATCAGTCGGCGTAACATCCTTGTCTCCTGATCAGCCCGCGCAGGCCACGGGCGAGTCGAAGTGTCCGGGTGAGGTGGGGTACGGCGAACCGTTGTCGTTGTCCGGGATCGCCAGCTCCCGCTCGGCCGACGGGTCGTCCAGGGCCCGGCCCGCGCCCGCGCCCCAGGCCACCTGGGCCAGGAAGCCGAGCATCGCGGGCGAGTGTTGCCGGACGATGTTGTGGCCGCCGTTGGCCGGGCCGCAGTGGGTGTAGAGGTTGAACGAGCCGTTCCAGTCGATCATCTTGTCGCCCGGGTTGGGCCCGTTCGCGGTGCGGTCGCCCTGCAGCACGTCGCGGTCCGCGCCGCCGTACTGCCAGTCGACGCCCTGGTGGTGCTGGTCGTCGCCGGCGTCGGCGTTGTCCTTGCCGGTCATCCGGAACCACAGGCACGGATCGACGACGGTGGTCAGCGTGCCCTCCGGCATGCGGCCGGGGGCACAGTCACCGGGGTAGGAGCCGCGCGGGTTGTAGTCGAGCAGGTCCGCACCGGCGCCGCCGAAGACGTGGTCGACGAAGCGGTCACCGGTCCCCCGGGCGGCCGGGTCGAACACACCGCCGCTGAGGCAGTCGGCGGTCGCCGCGTCCAGGACGGGGTCGCAGCCCTTGCCGCCCCAGACGACGTCCGCGCCGTCGTCGCCGAAGACCTCGTCGCCGCCGCTGTCGCCGTTGATCAGGTCGTCGCCCGCGCCGCCGTGCATGCTGTCGCGGCCCGGCCCGCCGCGCATGCGGTCGTCGCCGCCCTTGGCGAAGCCGTCGTGCGGCAGGGCCGCGGCGACCCAGGTGTCGCCGTCCGCGTCGTGCAGCAGGTCGGTGCGGCGGTCGTAGGAGCCGGCCGGGAAGCCCCGGTAGGTCTCCTTCGGCGGGGCGTTGAGGCTGACGGTGAAGCCGAGCCGCTGGGCGTCGCCCGCGTCGATGCGCTCGTTCACCACGCCGCCGCGGTCGCCCAGCATGGCGTCCTCGCCGTCGCCGCCGTCCATCTCGTCGTCGCCGAGCTCGCCGAACATGTCGTCGTCGCCCGCGCCGCCGTACAGGCGGTCGTCGCCGTCCTGGCCCCACAGCCCGTCGTCGCCCGCGTCGCCGTACAGGCGGTCGGCGCCGAAGGAGCCCTCCGGTTCGCACGCCGGCTGGGCCTGGGTGCAGAACCGGGTGGAGTCGCCGGGCAGCGCCGGGTCGTGCGTACGGCTGCGCGTCGCGTCGACGGGCGGCTGTCCCGAACCGTAGCGCTCGGTGTAGACGCGCTCGGTGTTCCCGGTCAGCGTGCGGACGAGCGAGCCGTTGTCGCCGAGCAGCACGTCGGCCGCGCCGCCGCCCTCGATCGCGTCGCCCTTGTCGGGTGCGCCCGGCGTGGCCGAGCCGCCGATGAGGTCGTCCTGGCCGGGAGTGGCGTCGCCGCCCTCCAGCTCCGCGGGTTCGCTCGCGTTCCCCTTCCACCCGGGGTCGGCGAGCGGCTCGCTGGTCGTCTGCGTGGAGGTGGCCGACAGCGGGAGGTCGCCGCGGATCTGGTCGGCACCGCCGCCGCCCTCGGCGTAGTCGCCCCCGCCGCCGCCGGAGATGTGGTCGTCGCCGTCCTGTCCCCACAGCACGTCGACGCCCGAGCCGCCGGAGACGCGGTCGTCCCCCGCGCCCTCGCCCAGGAGCTTCACCGCACGCGGGGTCATCGGCGCCCCGGCCGAGCCGAGGCGGACCGTCGCCCTGGCCGGAGCGCCCGCCAGTGTCACCACGGCGTTGTCGCCCGCGACGACGTCGTCGCCGGGGCCGCCGAACAGCGCGTCGGCGGCGTCGTCCGCCGCGGCGTGCGAGCCGCCCACGATGTCGTCGTCGCCCTGGTCGCCCTCGACCCAGTCGACGCCCGCGCCGCCCTCGGCGTAGTCGTCGCCCGCCTGGCCGCGCAGCCGGTCGGCGCCGCCCTGTCCGAAGATCGCGTCGTTGCCCGGGCCGCCGTCGGCGACGTCCGCGCCGGAGCCGCCCGCCAGCGGCTCCACCCGGTGGGCGTGCTGCTGCCCGGGCCGTACGGCGACGGGGGTGGCCGTGCCGGACGTGCTCAGGACGGCGTTGTCACCGGCGATCACGTCCGGTCCGTCGCCGCCGAGCAGGGTGTCGCCCGCGTCGGGATGCGGCCCGGAGCCGCCGCCGGCGAGTTCGTCCTCGCCGGCCTCGCCGAAGACCTGGTCGGCGCCGTTGCCGCCCTCCAGGTGGTCGTCACCGGCGTCGCCGTGCACCTCGTCGGCTCCGATCCCGCCGAAGGCGGTGTCGGCGTCGGCCCCGCCGTGGATGACGTCGGGCCCGCCGGCCTCCTCCGGCGTCCCGTCCAGGTCGAAGGAGCCGGTGGCGTCTCCGTTGTCACCCACGAGGCGGTCGGCTCCGGCGTCGCCGTAGAGGGTGTCGCCCGCGTCGGCCTTGCCCGCCGTACGGCTGCCGCCGACGAGCAGGTCGTCGCCGAGGCCGCCGAACGCGGTGTCCTCGCCGGCCTCGCCCGCGACCACGTCGTCCTGGGCCCCGCCGTACAGGGTGTCGTCGCCGCTGCCCCCGGTGACCTCGTCGGCTCCGTCGTCGCCGTAGCCGGTGTCGTCGCCGGAGCCGCCGCTGACGTCGTCGTCGCCCGCGCCGCCGTACAGGACGTCGTCGCCCTTCTCCCCGCAGACGCGGTCCCGGCCGCCGCCGGCCTCGACCCGGTCGGCGCCCCCGCCGGCGGAGACGGTCTCCCTGCCGGAGCCGCCGAGGACGAGGTCGCGGCCGTCGCCGTCCGCGCCCGCGTCCGTGCAGGGCTCCTCGCGCAGTCTGTCGCCGAAGATCGTGGCGCCGCCGTCGCCGCCCACGACGTGGTCGTCGCCGTCGCCGCCGACCAGCAGCTTGGCCGAGGGCTCCACGCCCGCGGGCAGCGGCAGGTGCCGCACCCGCCTGGCCGGGCCGTAGTCGTCACGGCCCTGCGCCTCGCTCACATCGGACGGCTCGGCGATCACCCAGTCGTCGCCGGGGCCGCCGAAGATCTCGTCCTTGCCGTGGCCGCCCGCGAGGACGTCCTCGCCGCCCCCGCCGAGGATCCGTACGGTCTCGCCGGGCCGGGAGTGCCCGGCGACCAGGTCGACGGCCCGGCCGCCGTACACCTTGTCGGCGCCCGCGCCGGTGTCGACGTAGTTCGGCCCGGAGTCGGCAGGTCCGGTCTCGTCGGGCCCGAACTCCTCCCGGGGCCCTGTGTAGATCTCGTCGGCGGCCGAGCCGCCGGTGAGGGTGTCGCCACCGGGGCCGCCGACCAGCAGGCTCGGCTGGGCGCGGTAGCGGGGCGACGGGTCGGTGGCGGCGAGCGGGTTGTCGGAGGCCACGCCGATGGTGTCGTTCCCGCCGTTGCCCCACAGCCGGTTCGCGCCGAGTCCGGCGGCGATCCGGTCGTCGCCGTCACCCGGGCCGTCGTCCGGCGCGCCGGGCAGGCCGTCGGCGGTCCAGTCGGCCACCTCGACCGTGCCGACCTTCCGGGTCGCGGGGGTGATGCGGCCGTCGCCGGCCACCCAGCCGCCCGCGCCGCCCACGGTCAGGTAGTCGTCGCCGGGGCCTCCGGCCACGATCGGGGCCGCACCGCCCTGCTCGCCGTACTGGTCGGCGCTGGTGATCTGGTCGTCGCCCTTGCCGCCGTCGACCACGTTCCTCCCGGACCCGGCGAGGATCATGTCGTCACCGTCGCCGCCGAAGGCGACGATCTTCCGGTCGAACGGGAACGGCGCGCCCGAGGCGTCGGCGTATCCCTGGAAGACGAGCTTGAGACCGCCCTTGGCGCCGCGGCCGTCGGCCAGCACCCGGTCGAGGCCCGCCGTGTGGTGCTCCTCGCGTACGCCGAGGGCGTTGACCACGAAGCCTTCGTCGCCGGGGAGCTGGCTGACCGTCCACTGCTCGGCGTCGTCGCTCGGCTTGGCCGTGCTGCCGCCCCTGGCCGCGCGCATCGGGCCGATGTGCAGCACCAGCGCGCCGCCGCTGACCGTGGCGAGCTTGGGCGGGGCCTCGTCACATTTCGGTCTGGCCGAGAAGTCGAGCAGTGTGGCCTCGACGATCGTCCAGTCGAACCGCTTCTTGAAGATCGAGACGCCGATCTCGACCCAGGCCTTGAGGTAGACCTTGAGCTTGCCCTCCATCGTGAACAGGCACAACGGGTTGCGCAGCAGGATCCCCGCGAACTCGAAGAACCTGAACTTGCCGTCGTTGGTCGGGTCGGCCCAGAGCATCGCGATGCCCAGGGAGATCCCTCCGCTCACGCCTGCCTTGACGAGCAGCAGGTCGACCCCGGCTCCCGCTTCCAGCGTTCCGTACAGGCTGATCGCCGGCAGGGGACGGCCCCGCTCGTCGGTGGTCTTGAGATACAGGCTGTCGAGGATCTGGAGGTCTACCTTGCCCTGCTCGATGGCCTTGCGGATGCCGTAGGTGTCGAAGCCCGCCCTGATCCGCGCCTCGACCCCGGCGGTGCCGGAGATGACCACCATGATGGGCGGCGGCGCGTACACCGGGCCGAACGACTGGCTGTAGGTGAAGCCCAGGCGCAGCGGGCCGGAGTCGTACGCGACGAGCTCGACGTCCTTGCCCATGAGCAGGCTGAAGATCGACCGTCCGGCGTTGTCCAGCACGGGGAAGCTGAAGCCGGCCTTCGCGGAGTGCTGCATGGGCCCCTGCTCGGCCTCGGCCCCGGCCTTCGCGGCCTTGCCCTTGTCGCACGTCCTGGCGCCCTGGTCGAGCGCCGCGAACAGGTCGTCCGTCGTCGGTGACACGTCCCCGATCAGGGAGTCCGCCACGTCCGGCGAGTTCTCCGTGGTGAGCGCCTTGTCGCCGGCCACGGTGAAGCTCCCGATCGGGATGTGCAGCTCACCCCGGCAGTCGGGCAGCGAGGTGACCAGCTTGGTGATCTCGATCATCCGCTCGATGAACTGGGTCGTGCTGTTGCCGCCGAGGGTGTTGAACTTCTTGGCGATCGTCATCAGGTTCACGTCGCCGCCGCCCGCGGCCCGGCTGAGGTCCGAGAGCACCGGGATGGGCGCGTACAGCTGGTCGACGACCGGCCGCACCGGGTCGGTGACCCGCTTGACCTGGGTCACCACCGGGCCCAGGACCGTACGGAAGAAGTCGCCGGCCTCCAGGTTCACGTCGGTGAAGGCGATGGACAGGTTCGCGGGGTCGGGAGAGCCGCCCTTGGTGAGGTCCCAGGCCAGGTGGAAGTCGCCGAACAGCCCCGGCAGCATCGGCGATCCGGGCGTCACCGTGAAACGCCAGTCGACGGCCGCGTTGGCGTGCAGCGACGTCTCCACCAGGTCGGAGGCGTCGGCGAGCTGTGCCAGGCCGATCCGGCCGACCGGCTTGAGCCCGACGGTGAACGTGCCGGCGAACAGGTCGGGAGACTGCGGCGAGCGGTTCTTCACCGTGACGTCCAGGATGGACAGCTTGGCGTTGATCTCCTCGGGCAGCGACACGTTGACACCGACGGTGGCCTGCGGCCGCTTGTCGGGTGTCGCGTCGATGTAGAAGCCGTTGACGCGGTCGAGGCCCACGGTCACCTGCACGTGCCAGCCGATCTCGGCCCGCACGCCCTTGCCCGGGCCCTGACGCAGTGCCAGGCCGGGGACGCCGATGTCGAGTTGCCGTTCCAGGGCCGCGCAGCCCTCCACGCAGCCCTGCTGCGGGTCCACCACGCCCTGGCCGATGCTCACCGTGAACTTCACGCCGGTCAGCTCGGTGCCCTTGGCGGCGTCGCACGCGGTGGGGTCCGCCGGCTCCGGCGCCTGCACACAGGTGATCACCGGCTGCACACCTGGGCCGACCCTGGGGGCCAGCTCGGCGTTGTACCACTCGCGCAGGTCCTTGCCGGTGGGCACCCGGCCGCCGTTCGGCAGCTTGGCGATCGCCGTCTTGATCTCCTGGCGCTTGGCGCCGACGAAATCCGCGCCCTGCTGCAGGTCGTCGCCGACGAGGGGCAGCCTGCCGCCGTAGGAGGCCGTGCGCATGCCGGTCTCCAGCGCGGTGAGGTAGCGGTCGATGCCGTCGCCCAGGTTGGTCCAGTCGAGCTCCAGCCCCGCGGGCAGGGTGGAGAAGTCGAAGTCGGGCACCTCGAGGCGGTCGACGTCGCCCGGCAGCTTCTTCGTCAGGTCGAACATGTCCGCGAGCGGAGCGGCCCTGGGCAGGCGCAGGACGAGCGCGTGCCTGCCGTCCGCGGTGATCGGGCTGCCGTTGACGTAGGCGGGCAGCACCGCGCACAGCGCGAGGTCGGTCTCGTCGCGCCGGGGGTCGCGGTCGCAGGTGACCGGCTCGGTCGTCTCGTTGAGCGACAGGTCGAGCCCGGCGAAGAAGTCGGCCGGCGGCACGGCCTCCTGCGACTCGCCGTCATAGCGGAGGTTCACGCCGTACGCGAGCCTGGCCTGCATCGGGTCGTCGTCCGCCTTGCCGACGGAGACGGGCAGCGGGCCGATGTTCGCCTTGATCGTGCCGTCGAGCCGGGCGCTCGCCTCCAGGTCGAGGCCGGAGTCGGTGTCGATGAGCAGGTCGCGGGCGAGATCGAAGTCACGCTTGAGCGCCACCCGCATCCCCAGCCGGATCTGCCCGCCGACGGAGGCGTCGAGCGTGCCCGAGCCCGAGGCGGCGACCAGGCTGCTGTCCCCGAAGGAGAAGCGCAGCGGCTCCTTCAGCGCCGCCTTCTTGTCGTACGCGAGCGACAGGTGCAGCGCGCCGTCCTCGTAGCCGATGCGGACCTGGCCGCCCAGCGCCTTGTTCAGTTCGGCCACCAGCGCCTGCACGGTGTCCGGCGGGGCCGCGGTCAGCCGGTCGATCGCGTCCCTGAGCGGCGAACGCAGTGCGTACGCGGTGCCCGGCTCGGGACGGGCCTCGCCGAACTTCGCGGTGAACGCCATGGTGTGCTCGCCGCAGACGGCCGCGACGGCCAGCACGCGGGTGCCGATCACGACGCCGCGCCCGATGTGCCCCTGGGTGAACGTCCGGGAGGGGTCGGTGACGAAGCCGTTCTCGCCTCCGCAGGCGCCGTCGCCGTACACGACGCCGGGGCCCGAGCCCATCTCGTCGGCGGCGACGAGGTCGGACAGCGAGCGGCCGAGGAGCGGCAGCTTCGCCGTCATCGCCGTGCCGACGGGGCCGCTGGGCTGAACGTGGTCGAGGTAGGTGGCCAGCGCGCCCAGCGACTTGACCAGCGCGCCGAACAGCGCCTGCGGGTTGTCGGGGTCGAAGGCGAAGTTCTTGACCTTGCCGATCTGGTCGAAGCCGCGGAAGACCAGGGTGTCCGGCGTACGGATGTCCGGCATCTCCACGTCGCCGGTGACCTTGCCGCCGAAGAAGTCGGCCAGCCCGGGAACGCCGAGGGTCAGCCTGGCCCGGGCCGCGGCGTCCACCTGGGAGGTGAGAATGTCCGAGGGGTCGCTCGCCAGACGCTCGAACAGCCGCGTCAGCGGCACGTCCCCGACGTCCTTGAGCGCGACCTTCACCACGTCGCCACCGGCTCGGCTCGACATGGACAGGTCGCCGGTGAGCCGTACGCCCAGGTAGCCGGCGACGGCGTCCACGTTGACCGAGGTGACGACGGACACGCGCGCGCCGAACAGGTCACGGCCGGTACGCAGCATGATCCGGTCGGCGGGCCGGGGCAGCTCGGTGACCACGGTGGCGCTGCCGTCGGGGTTGATGTGCTTGTAGGGACACGCCTTCTGCTGGCCGTCCGGCCGGGTGGCGCACTCCTGGCCGGTGGCCGGGTCGCCGAGGTCGAGCACGACCGTGGCGGCGGCGTGGTAGCCGCGCATCACCCCGGCGACCGAGGTGGCCGCGTTGGCCTGGGCGAGGCCCGCGCGAGCCTTGAAGGTGTCGCCGAAGGCGACCTGGCCGATCATCGGGTCGGCGGCGGCGATGCGGTAGGCCGCCCCGGCCGCCGGCACGCCTCCGTGCCAGCCGTCGCCGGTCAGGGTGACGACGTCGGCGGTGTTGTCGGCCACCATGCCGGTCGAGGTGCCCGCGGTGATCGTGCGGCCGGCGAACTCTCCGGGCGTCCACTTCTGGCCGGCGTGCTTGAGCGTCGTGGCTGTGTAGGTGACGCCGGCGCCCGCGCCGCTGGTGGCCTGGCCGGCGGGGTTGAGCGGCTCGGGCGCGGGGTTGACGGGGCGGTCGATCACGAGCGTGAAGGCGATCTTCTTGGTGGCGTCGTCGTAGCCCGCGTCGGCGACCTTGATGATCGCGCCGCCGGGCAGGCCGCGCGCCCTGCCGAGCGCGGCGAGCATGTCCTGGATCGAGGTGAAGGTGGGCTGACCCGTGTTCCGGTCGACGCTGTCGGCGACGAACTTGTCGATCGCCTCGGAGACGCGCACCGCGTCGGCCAGCGAACCCCGCATGAACGGCAGGTCCAGGTCGCCCTGCCCGGCCCAGCGGCTCCGCTGCACGGCGGTGATCGCGCCGGACAGATGCGTCAGCCCCTCGAGCAGGTCCTTCGGCGTGAGCGTCTGGAAGCGGTTCAGCCGGTCCAGGTCGGGCTGGCTCACGCTCACCTGCGGCCCGCCCGTGGCGAGGTCGGGCCAGTTCACGTCGACGGTCGCGGTGGCGCCCTCGACCTGGGCGCCGGCGAACGGCTGTGCGGTGACCGCGAGCCTGGCCGTCGCCGAGCCCTTCCTGGAGAAGGTGAACAGCCCGGCCGCGGCGCCGTCCGCGCCCAGCTCTCGCAGGTCGAGCCTGCCGTCACCATCCGGGTCCGAGGCGGTGGCGGTGAACGTGGAGGTGAAGGAGAGCGACGAGCCCGCGGACAGGTCGACGCCGAGGATGCCGAAGGCGGCCGAGGGCTTGGCCCCCGCCGCCAGCCGCCCGTCGGCCTGCACCGTCACCACGGCGTCCTTGCCCAGCCAGGCGGTCTTGGTGGCGGGGTCGTAGGCGAAGGGCAGCTTCGCGCCGAGCTTCAGCGTGACGTCCACTCCGCCCGAGGTGGTCAGTGAGACCCTGGGCTGCGCGCTGCTGACGGAGGCCGGCCTGTCGGCGACCGTCCTGGTCACCTCCAGGGTCAGATCGAGGTGCCTGACGTCGCCCTGCGTGCTCGCCTTGGCCAGCAACCGGCCGGTACGCGGACCGGACAGCGGATACTCGTCCTCCAGATCGGCCAAACTGGTCAAGTTCTTGAGCTGGTCGTACACCGCGACGTCGAACAGGTCGCCCAGGCCCAGGCCATCCTGGGCGCCGGGGACCAGGCCGACGAGGGGCAACTGCTCGCCCATCGGACCGAGCGTCGCCATGCCCCTGCCGACGGCGGCGAAGCGCTCGACCGCGGACACGAGCGCGGTGGTCTCCTCGTCCCGTTGTGCGTCCGCCGACGCGCTCTGCGGCAGGCCGGTGACCAGACCCGCCATCATCCCCAGAACGCACAGCGCGCTGATCAATCGTCGCCTCGACACCGGACCCCCACAACCGACGGGTGACATACCGACGGCTGTTCTAGTGACGGCGACTTGCGATCAGGTTGGAGCCGACTTGGGAGATCCGCACGAGCAGGTCCGGGCCGCAGGCCGGGCGTCCGGCTGCTGCAAGGCGTACCGCACCGCGCCCCCGCGTCGCTAGGGTGCGGTGCCATGGTCACCCCCCTGGAGCCCGACGACCCGCGCGTGCTGGGTGAGTTCACGCTGAACGGACGGCTCGGCGAGGGCGGGCAGGGGGTGGTGTTCCTCGGCCGGTCGCCCCGGGGTGAACCGGTCGCGGTGAAGGTGCTCAAGTCGGGGCTCGACTCGCCGGTGAAGGAGCGGCTGGTCCGCGAGCTCGACGCGATCCGCGGAGTCGCGCCCTTCTGCACCGCCCGGGTGCTGACCGCGGTGGTCGACGGGCGGATGCCGTACGTGGTGAGCGAGTTCATCGACGGGCCGTCTCTGCAGCAGCGGGTCGACTCCGGCGGTCCGCTGCAAGGCGGCGAGCTGGAACGCCTCGCGGTCGGCACGGCCACGGCGCTCGCGGCCGTCCACGCGGCCGGGATCGTGCACCGGGACTTCAAGCCGGCCAACGTGCTGCTCGGGCCGGACGGTCCCCGAGTGGTGGACTTCGGCATCGCCAGGCACGGCGCGAGTGACACGATCACGGCGGGCCCGGTGGGCACCCCGGCCTACCTGGCTCCCGAGCAGATCGCCGGCGGCCCGGCCACGCCCGCCTCCGACGTGTTCGCCTGGGGAGCCACGATCGTCTTCGCCGCCACGGGCCGTGCGGCCTTCGGCGCCGCAGGTGTCGCCGCGGTCATGCACCGGATCCTGACCGCCGAGCCGGACGTGTCGGCACTGCCCCGGCCGCTGCGTGAGGTGGTCGAGCGATGCCTCGCCAAGGATCCCGCGCGCCGGCCGGCCTCGCGCGACCTGCTGCTGGAGCTCGTCGGGTCCGCTCCCGACCCGCTTCAGGCGGGCGCGGCCGCGGCGACCACCAGGCCGGAAGGCGTACGGCAGGGCGGGACGACCGCGGCTCTCCCGGCCTTCCCGGCTCCCGGTCCGGCCGGGACGATCCCGCCGGGCCCGGAGACCACCGGGGCGGGCGGCCGCCGGCAGGCTTCCCGCACCGGAATCGTCGCCGGAGCGGTGGCCGCCGTGGCCGCGGTGTCGGTCACCGCCGCCTTGCTGGGGCCGCACCTGCTGTCCGGCGGAACGCCCGCCGCCACGCCGCACGGCACCCCATCGCACGACACCGCGTCGCAGGCCGCCCCGACGGCGACCGTCTCGCGCGCCACCGGTTCACCGGCGCCTCCCGCCGGCGCGACGCCGGGGGAAACCGTCACGGACGCCGGCGCGAGGCAGGACGAGGCCGGGACGACGGACGGCGCCGCGGACGACACCACGGCGACTCCGAAAACCACTCCCACACCGTCCACCACGCCGGGCGGGACGGTTCCGGCCGCGTTCGCCGGCACCTGGGGAGGCCATCTCGAGCCCGACCAGTTCGTGGGAGCCAGCGAGACCGACGTCCAGATCGTGCTGGAGGCGGGCGGGCGCACCGGAAGCTGGAAGGACACCAACAGCTCATGCCGGGGAGGTCTGACGCTGACGCGCAGCTCCGGCACGGCACTCGTCTTCCGGCTGGGCACGTGCGCCGCGGGCATGATCACCCTGATCCGGACCGGCGAAGGGCTCGCCTACCGATGGGACGGCGACGAAGGCGACGTCACCTTCCAGGGCCTCCTGATCAAAGACTGACCACTCCGCACGGAGATCCCCGCCCTGGACGTGCTCGGCCGGGCCGTCGAGGGCGCCGGCGTTCGGACGCCTCCCGAGACCCGTCCTGCCGGGTCAGGGCTGGGTGGCGAGGACGGTCACCGGGTCGCCGACGTGGATTTCGCCGTAGTCGCGGGGGACGAAGCGGACACCGAACCAGGTTTTGCCGTCCCAGCGGCGGTGGCGGGACAGCGTGCGGAGGGGTTCCTTGCCCTTCTCCAAGGTGGTGGGGTCGTAGGTGGGCACGGCGCAGCGGTCGCAGAGTTCGGACATGCGGAATCGGAGGGCGCCGATGCGGATCTCGCGCCAGGTGTCCTCGACATAGGGGGCGAAGCCGTCCACGACGAAGTTGGGGCGGAAGCGGGCCATGTCGAGGGGGGCGGGGACATCCTCCTGACGTTCGAGGGCGCCCTCGGCGATCCACTCGTCGAGCCGGCGGAGGGAGGAACGGGAGGTCACCAGGAAGGGGGCATCCCCGGCCAGGCTGACGACGTCGCCGGGGAGGCCGCCGTGGGAGGCCGGGACGGCGCAGCGCCGGGGGTCGTCGAGCCACACGAGGCGCGCGGG
Organism: Microbispora sp. NPDC046973; assembly: GCF_040644495.1. Taxonomy (NCBI): domain Bacteria; kingdom Bacillati; phylum Actinomycetota; class Actinomycetes; order Streptosporangiales; family Streptosporangiaceae; genus Microbispora; species Microbispora sp. NPDC046973. The sequence goes on from NZ_JBEYWQ010000021.1 coordinate 146,275, forward strand.
TTTCCCCAGCAATCGGGAGAACCAGGCGTGGGCCTCCGGATGGGCGAGGACCACCGTGTCCACTTCCACGAAGTGGATGGGGACGCGCTCCCCGGTGGCCGGGGGGACCTTCAGCTGCGGCAGACCGGGGGCCTCAAGCAGGAGGCCGCCCTCGGCGGTGGGGGTGGCCACGACGGAGAGCAGCCGCGGATTCTCCCCGACCCAGTGGAGGTCACCTGATTCGTCGACCACGGCCCACCGGCGGTCCCCCGCCAGCCCCCACGGCTCCACGACCGCCGAATCAACAACCCACCCAGAAACCGACTTAACCGGATACCTGCGGATCTCGGCCAGCTCCATTGCGCCAGCGTACGCCGGAGCATCACTGGGGTCACCGTAGTACTCGCCGTCAATCGGGGTGGTGGTCTGTGGGGGCTGGCTGGAGGTCGTTCGCGGCGACGCGGGTGTTCGCGGATGAGGAGCTGGAGCCTCTACGGGGGTTCCGATACCCGGGGTGGGGCAGGGAACTCGTCGTCATGTGTAAGGCCCGTCTCTATCTCTGCTCCGGAGTCAGGACGCGTCGGGTCCGGTCCCCGATCCAGGCCGCTTCGAGGATCGCGGTCAGGCTGGCGGTGTCGCTCGGGCCTGGATGGTTCTGGATCAAGCGGGTCACGCCACTGGCCATCTCCGCGAAGCGAGGGAGGTCGGCGCGTGCCACGCCGATGTCCGCCAAGGTGGCAGGGATGCCGATGTCGGCAAGCATCCCGTCGAGCCAGGTGAGGAACGTATCTGCGGCTTCGGCATCCGAGGCGTCGGTCACGTCGAGCCCGCACACCCTGGCGAGGATGGCCAACCGGTCGCCGATGGCATCCCTGGCCGCGTCCAGCGCGTAGGGCAGCAGCAGCCCGACGCCCAGGCCGTGCGGCGTGTGGGTGGCCGCGCCGATGGGGTACTGGAGGGCGTGCGGAGCCGCGGTGCCTGCGTGGGAAAAGGCGAGCCCGGCCAGCAAGGACCCATAGGACATGTCCGCGCGCGCGTCCTTGTCGCCTCCGTCCCTGACGGCACGGGGCAGGCTGCGGGCGATCCGCTCCGCGGCCAGGAGCGCGTAGTGATCGGTGATCGGGTTGCGGCCGAGGAAGACCTGCTCCACCGGGTCGCGCGGTCCGTGGGCCCGGGGTCGCGCGGTGTAGCTCTCCACCGCGTGACAGAACGCGTCGATGCCGGAGTGGGCAGTGACGCTCGCAGGGCAGGTGTAGGTGAGCTCGGGGTCGACGATGGCGAAGTCGGGCACGATGTGGACGCTGGAGACACCCACCTTCAGCTCGCGGTCCGGGTCGGTCAACACCGAGACGGGCGTGAGCTCGGAGCCGGTGCCCGACGTCGTCGGGACCGCGACGAGAGGAATCGTCGGCCCCGGCACCTTCGACTCGCCGTAATAGTCGCGCGGCGTCCCACCGTGGCGCCGGATGACGCCGACGATTTTGGCGAGGTCGATCACCGTGCCACCCCCGATGGCAAGGAGTACGTCGGCGTCCACCTCTGCGGCGGCCGAGACGGCCAGGGCGACATCGGCGAGCGGCACGTCCGGAGTCGCGTCGGCGAACACCCCGACGACTGCGACCTTCTCCCGCACGGCGGCCACGATCTCGGCCACGCCCGGCTGCCCCAGAAGAACCCGGTCGGTCACGACGAGGACTCGCGAGCCGCACTCGGCCACCACTCGTGGGATGTTCTGCGCGACCCCTTCGCCCACTATCAGCTGGCGTGGTCCGCGGACGGTCTCAAGCATGTCAGTGCCTCTCTGGAACGTCGGCGGTGATTTGCTGGGCGGACGTCCAGGTCACCTGCGAGACCGGGACGGCGTCGGCAAGGTTGGCCGCCGGGTGACGCAGGCGCGCGCCGGGCTCCCGGACTCGGTCGTGCCCGGGCGCCCTCGGGTCCATCGCGTCGAAGACATCGCCCTTGGTGGGCGGGTCGGTCGGGTCGAGGGTCCCGCGGACATCGTCGCCAAGGGCGGCGCGAGTCGAGGTCGCGACCAGCACCTCGATCATGAGCCCGAGGGTGTGGCCTTTGGGACCGCCGAAAGGGCTGATCGCCCCATCCACCGCCGCGGACGCGTCCGTGGCGCGCACGCCGGCGGAGTCGACGCCGTCCCCGGGTGCCGGCGGATTCGTGCCGGCCATGGTCCGGGTCCCGCCCCACGGGTGGAGGCCGGTCAGGTCATGTGTGCACAGGGCGCGGTGATCCTCGGCGGGCACCCGGAGCAGCAGGCCGGTCACGGTAGGTCGATCGCCGCGTAGGTGACGTCGAGGTACTCGAGGATGCCCTCGTGCGACCCCTCCTTGCCGATCCCGGACTGCTTCACGCCTCCGAACGGAGCTGACGGGTCCGAGATCAGACCACGGTTGATGCCGACCATCCCCGTCTCCAGCCCCTCGGTGAACCGGAGCGCCCGCTGGAGGTCACGGGTGAAGACGTATCCGACCAGGCCGTGCTCGGTGTCGTTGGCCTTCGCGATCACCTCGTCGTCGGACGTGAACGAGATGATCGGCGCCACCGGCCCGAAGATCTCCTCCTCCAGGATCCGCGCGTCTTCGGGCACATCGACGAGGACCGTAGGCGGGTAGAAATGGCCCGGCCCATCCGGACGCTCGCCGCCCACCACGACACGGGCGCCGCGATCGACCGCGTCGGCGACGAGCTCGTCGATCTTGCTGACCGAGGCCTCGTCGATCAACGCCCCGACGTCCACGCCGTCGTCGAGACCATGGCCCAGCGAGAGCGCGCCCATCCGCTTGGCGAAGCGCGCCGTGAACTCCTCGCGCACCGGCTCCTCGACGTAGATTCGGTTGGCCGCGATGCAGGACTCCCCGATGTTGCGCATCTTGGCCACCATCGCACCGTCGACCGCGACGTCCAGGTCCGCGTCGGCACACACGATCAAGGCCGCGTTGCCGCCCAGTTCCATGGAGGTGCGCAGCACATTGTCCGCCGCCTGTCGTAGCAGCACGCGCCCGACCTCGGTCGACCCGGTGAACGAAAGCTTGCGGGTCCGGCGGTCGGCCAGCAGCGCTGAGACCACCTCGCCGGAACGCTTGGTCGTCACGACGTTGACGACGCCCGGGGGAACGCCGACCTCCTCCATGATGCGGGCCAGGAACAGCATGGTGAGTGGCGTCTGGGCGGCCGGCTTGGTGATCGTCGTGCAGCCCGCCGCCAGCGCAGGAGCGATCTTGCGGGCACCCATGGCCAACGGGAAGTTCCAGGGCGTCACGAAGACGCACGGTCCGACCGGCTTCGGCACGGTGAGGATGCGATATCCACCATTGGGAGCGGTGTTGTAGCGCCCCTCGACCCGCACCGCCTCCTCGGCGAACCAACGGAAGAACTCGGCGCCGTAGGCCACCTCTGCCCGAGCCTCGGCGAGGGGTTTGCCCATCTCGAGCGTTATCAGCCGGGCGACCTCCTCGGATCGCTCGGTCAGTGCCCGGTACGTCGCGGTCAACAACTCTGACCGTTTTCGCGGCGGGGTCGCCGCCCACTCCGACATCGCCGTGCTCGCCGCGTCCAGAGCGGCGAGCCCGTCGACGACGCCGGCGTCCGCCACCTCGGCGATGGTTCTGCCGGTGGCCGGGTCCTCGACGGCAAACGTGGCTCCGCCGGCGGCGTCACGCCAGGCGTCGCCGATCCGGAGCCGCCGGTGCTCGGGGGCCAGGACGTTCATCGGGTCACTCATCGCGTCGCCTCCTGTGATGTTCTTGGTGATGTCCGGCGTGACCGCGGCGATCGCGCCACGCGCGTTGACGAACGGGTCACACGACCTCGTCGGGGTCGAGGTTGCCGAGCGGGTCGAACGTGGCCTTGGCCTGGCCGCAGGGCGACGCCCCGCGCCGCCGATCGCCTTCTCGGGCCATGGCTGCTTCGGCGTCGTCAGGCCGTGCTCACCGGTGACGGTCCGCCGAGGCTCGATTGCCACGTACGGGCGCATGGTGCCGTCGCCGCCCTGCGCGGTTACCTCCCGGCCTCGGACAGCGCCAGCCCGGTGCCCGCATCGAACAGGTGCGCACGGTCCAGGTCGACCGTCACCTGAAGCCGCTCGCCCGGCGTACCGGTGAAGGTGGGTCGTGCCTTGACCTTGAAGATCTCCGTCCCCACTTGGACGTCGACCACCGTCCGGTCACCGAGCGGCTCAAGGCCGTAGAGCTCACCCGGCAACGACGCGTCCCCACGCCGCTCGACGGACAGGTCCTCCGCGCGGAGGCCCAGCAGCAGCGGACGACCGTCCTCAGCCGTGGTCCAGCGGGGCCGCGGCAGCGTCCAGCCTGCCGCCCCGACCAGACGATCTCCCTCGGCGTGGCAGGCGAGCAGGCCGATCCGCGGGCTTCCGACGAATCCCGCGACCCACTGGTTGGCCGGACGCTCGTACACCTCGGCCGGCGTGCCGACCTGTTGCACCTTCCCCTCCTTGAGGACCGCGACCTGGTCGGCCATGGACAGGGCCTCGACCTGATCGTTGGTCACGTAGACGAAGGTCGCTCCGAGGCTCCGGTGGATGCGGGTGAGCTCGGTGCGCATCTCGACGCGGAGCTTGAGGTCGAGGTTCGTCAGCGGCTCGTCCATGAGAAACGCGCGCGGGCGACGGACCAGCGCCCGGGCCAGGGCGACACGCTGCATCTCACCGCCCGACATCTGCGCCGGACGACGCTGCAGCAGACGTTCGATGTGCAGCAGGCTCGACATCCGCTCGACGGCAGCGGCGATCTCGCTCGAAGAACAGCGGCGTGCCCGAAGCGGCGATGCGATGTTCTCGTACGCCGTGAGTTTCGGGTAGAGGGCGTAGCTCTGGAAGACCATGGCCAGGTCGCGTGCAGCCGGGGGGTCAGCGGTCGCGTCTCTCCCGTCCAGGTGCACCGACCCGGCGTCGAGCTTCTCAAGGCCGGCGATCGCTCGCAGGGTCGTCGTCTTGCCTGCCCCTGAGGGGCCGAGCACGACGAAGAACGAGCCGTCCGGCACGTCCAGCGTCACCCCGTCCAGGGCCTGGACCTTACCGAAGGACTTGCGCAGCCCCTGCACTGCCAGGGTTCCCATCAGGCCACCAGCTCTTCCGTGCTCACGTCGTAGACCGGCGGGGGCCCGCCGGTGTGCCGCAGCCCGACCGGTGCGTCAGCGGCGAAACGGACAGTCGGCGGCATCCGAACCCGTACGTCGCGCTGGCCGCCGTGGTCGACCACGTAGATGATCTCGTCGCCCAGCCACTCCACCGAGACCACGCGGGCCGGGACCGAACCTTCCGCCCCTGGTTCTGTGACTTCCAGCGCCTCCGGCCGGACGCCTGCGACCAGGCGACGGTCGCGCGGCAGGCCCGGCGGTGGCGTGAGGTCCAGTCCGCCCTGACCGCGAAGCTTCCCGTCGGCCACCTCCACCTCGATCAGGTTCATCGGCGGGGAGCCGATGAACGCGGCGCAGAAAAGACTCGCCGGACGGTCGTAGACTTCCAGCGGCGTGCCGATCTGCTCGACGCGGCCCTTGTTGAGGATGGCGATTCTGTGACCGAGCGACATCGCCTCGACCTGGTCGTGGGTGACGTAGACCATCGTCGCCCCCAGCTCCCCCTGCAGGTGCTTGATCTCCGTGCGCATGTCCTCCCTCAGCTCCGCGTCCAGATTGGTGAGGGGTTCGTCCATGAGGAATGCGCGCGGTCGTCGCACCAGGGCGCGGGCGAGCGCGACGCGCTGCTGCTCCCCGCCGGACAGCCGGTGCGGTCGCCGGTCCAGGAGCGGAGTGAGCCGCATCAGCCGGGCGGCCTCGTCGACCCGCTCGCGCACCTCCGCCTTGGGCAGTCCCTCGGCCCGCAGTGGGAACGCCAGGTTGTCGCGGGTCCTGAGATGCGGGTAGAGAGCGTAGAACTGGAACACCATGGCGATGTCGCGCTCGGCCGGCGGCAGGTCGTTGACCAGCGTGTCGCCGATGCGGATGTCGCCCGTCGTCTGCCTCTCCAGGCCGGCTATGGCCCGCAGCGTGGTCGTCTTGCCGCAACCCGAGGGGCCGAGCATCACGAACAGCTCGCCGTCGCGGATGGACAGGTCCACGTGTTCGACCGCGACCGTCCCGTCCGGGTAGCGCTTGTGCAGGGCGGTCACCTCGATGCCCGCCATCAGCGTCGCACCGCCCCGAGCGTCACACCGGCGACGAGGTGCTTGCGCACCAGGTAGGCGAAGACGAGCACCGGTAGGGCGAACACCACGGAGGCGGCGGCCACGAGACCCCAGTCCACAGTGGTTCCACCGATGAGGCCGGCGATGGCGGGCGGGGCCGTCCGCACGTTGTCACTGGAGGTAAGGAAGATGGCGAACACGAACTCGTTCCACGAGAAGATGAGCGCGAAGACCGCCGTCGCGGCGATGCCGGGCAGGAGCAGGGGAAGGGTGAATTTCCGGAACGCCTGCAAGCGGGTGTAGCCGTCGAGCATGGCGGCATCCTCGTACTCTGCGGGCACCTCGTCGACGAACCCCTTCATCATCCAGATCGTGAACGGGACGTTGAACGCGGCGTAGATGAGGATCAGGCCGAGCTTGCTGTCGATGAGTCCGACCTGGCGGTACATGAGGAAGATCGGGATCACGACCACCACGGGCGGCATGAAGCGGGTGGACAGGATGAAGAACAGTTGGTCCTTCTTGGCCTTCACGGCGAAGCGTGAGTAGGCCCAGGCCGCCGGGACCCCCAGCACGGTGGCCAGTGCCGTGGAGACCCCGGCGACCACGACGGAGTTGAGGAACGAGACGGACAAGGCCGAGCGGCCGCCGGAGGCGACGAACACGTCCTTGTAATGGTCCAAAGTGACCTTGAAGTCGAAGAACTTGGCCGGGATCGCGTAGACGTCCCGGTTCTCCTTGATGGATGTCTCGATCATCCACAGCGCCGGGAAGAGCATCACGACGGCCAGCACGGCCAGCAGCGCGACCTCCAGCACGGAGCGGCCCCGGCCGCCGAAGCGACGCGCGGGGGGCGTGTGATCCCGGGCAGGACCCGTGGACACGGCCTCGTCGACGGAGACGGCCATCAGTCCTCCTTGAGCTTGTTCAAGTAGCGCAGGTAGAGCTGCGTAAGGACGATGACGACGAGGACCATGAGGATCCCGTACGCCGAGGCGGTTCCGGTGTTGAAGCCCAGGAACCCGACCTTGTAGACGTGGAACGACAACGTCTCGGTGGAGACCCCCGGACCTCCGTTGGTGAGGATGTAGACGAGGTCGAACAGCCGGAATGCCTCGATGGCCCTGAACAACACGGCGATGAGAAGCAGCGGCCACACCAGCGGAAGAGTGATGGTGCGGAACCGGAACCACTCGGACGCCCGATCGATCGAGGCGGCCTCGTACAGGTACTTGGGAACCGCGGTGAGGCCCGCAAGTGCGATGAGCATGATGAACGGCGTCCATTGCCAGGTGTCGACCACGATCAGGGAAATCAGCGCCGTTCGCTGCCGGGTGAGCCACTCCACCTGCCCCAGGCCGAGCGAGCCGAGCATGCTGTTGATCACGCCGAACTGCGCGTCGAGCATGAATCGCCAGAACAGCCCGACCACGACCGGCGACAGCATCATCGGAACCAGGAACAGAGTGGTCAGCAGTCCTCGCCCGTGCGTGCGCCGTGAGATCAGGTAGGCGATGGCGAAACCGAGCACGGTCTGCAGGGCGACCGCGCCGACCACGTAGATCAACGTCGTCAAGGCCCTCAGGTGGACCTGCGCCGAAGTCAGGATGGCGGTGTAGTTCTCGAGCCCGACGAAATGGGCCGGCCCCCCGCGGGTCGCCGAGTAGTCGGTGAAAGACAGGTACAACGCCCACAGCAACGGGAACACCGACATCGCGAGCAACAGCAGCAGCGCGGGCGAGATGAAGGTTACGGCGAGCCCGCGGTCGCTGAAGCGGCGGGCCCGACCCGGTGCAGGCGGCGTCGCGGACGCCACCTGCCCGTGGTCGGTCGTCAGAGGGGCGGGGTCACTCACAGTCCGCCGCCGCCCTTGCGGTTGCCGGAGTCGAGCACGCTCTGCTGCTGCTTGGCGATCTCGTCGAGCGCGTCCTTCGGCTTCTTCGCGCCGTTGAGAGCCGCGTTCACGTTCGTGTTCTCGATGTCGACGAGGCGCGCGTACTCGGGCACGTTCCACATGTCCCGCATCCGCGGAACCGAGTCGGCGTACACCTTGTTGAACGGCCCGGCATTGAGGAACTCGGGCGACTCCAGGGCGTCCGTACGCGATGGCACGCCACCAGCCGCGGCCCACTTCTTCTGGATGTCAGCCTGCTCGAACCACTTCATGAAGTTCAGGGCCTCCGCCTGGTTCGCCTTCGGGGAGTAGGCCGACACGTGCATCCCCATGCCGCCGAGAGGCACCAGGTTCGTCTTCTGGCTCGGCAGGGGGGCGAAACCCAGCTTGTCGAGAATCTGCTCCCGCGTGGTGCCGAGCGTCGACTGCTTCGGATCGAGCAGGCCGCCGCTCGCGGCGATCCAGTTGAACGCGATGCATGCCTTGCCCTGGGCGACCGCCGCGTTCACCTCGTCGATGAACCAGTTGCCGGAGCCCTTGGCGGTCAGCGGCTTCATCTTGTTGACCAGGACGTCCATCGCCTCCTGGCCCGCAGCGTCGTTGAGGACGCCGTCGATCTTGCGCGTCTTGGAGTCCCAGAGGTTGCCGCCGTAGACGCCGTTGACCGTGTTGTAGGTTACGGCCGCGGCGTCGGAGCCGTTGGCCTGGTGGAAAGCCAGCCCGCTGACGCCAGGGTGGTCCGCCTGGCACTTCTCGGCGACTGAGATCATCTCGTCCCAGGTCTGCGGTGGCTTGTCGCCGATCAGGTCCTTGCGGTAGATCATCGTCCAGGTGTCGCCGAGCAGCGGCAGTCCGTACATGCTGGCGTTTTCGTCGCGCTTGCCGGTCTCCGCCTGGGGGTACTGGCCGTAGGCCGCCAGGAGGTACGGGTTGTAGGCCTTGACGTCGATGTTCTTCTTGACGAAGTCGGTGATGTCGAGGATGTTGCCGTTCGTCACGGCCTCGCCGATGTGTTGCGAGTCCAGGATCGGGATGTCGAAGTCGGTCTTGTGCGCTGCGAACTGGGTGAACATCGCGTCGTGCCAGTTCGCGTTCGGCACGGTGTTGACCTTGATGGTCACGTTCGGCCGCTCCTTGGTGTACTCCGCGTTCGCGAAGTCTTCCAGCGCGTGGGCGGGGGGCCAGTCGAACCAGATGAACTTGAGGGTCAGCGGGTCCTTGGTGAGCTCCGGGACGGTCGCCGGTGCCTTGGGGGCGCTCGCCTGCGCGCCGTCGTCCTGGCCGCATGCCGCCATGGTCGTGGCCGCCAACATGGCCGCCGTCGCCAGCCGCACCGTTCGACGGGGAACGGACAGTCGTCCTGTTCGCTGTGGATACCGCATCTTCTTGCCTGCTTTCCGGGTGGGGACCTCTGGAGCCTTGCTGCGTGCTTCGCCGAGCAGTTGCTGGGGGGTGTTAAGGCGTGTTGCCGGCTGTCGCAGGGGCTGGCCCGCAGACCGGCGTCACGAGTACGCCGCGACGTGATGGAGCTTCAAGCAGTCGAGAAGTCCTTTGGTCCTTATCAGCCCGGTGGCGAATCGAGTAGGACGTCGAGCATGCTCATGGCAGCTCCAACTGATCGAAGCGGAGCGATGGCGGGGGGTGCCGCGATGGGTGAAGGATGGGTGGCATCCGCCACCTTTCCTATACGATCTGAGTGGGGGCGTCAACATCCCGCAGCGTTGCGACCGAAGTCAACAGGTTCCGGAAAACGTAAGAAAGGACCTCTTGTCACGATGGACGACGAAGTGATGATCGCGCGGCGCCGTGGGGCCATGACGGGCGGAACGCCGCCGGGAAGATCTCGCGGCCGGCTCGCCGACGAGGTGTACGACACGCTGCTCGGACAGCTGATGTCGCTACGGATCGAGCCTGGCTCCCGCGTCACGATCGACGCCCTGGCGCGAGAGCTGGGGGTCTCGCAGACGCCGATCCGAGACGCTCTGAACCGCATGGAGGCCGAGGGCCTGGTCGTGCGTGTGCCCCATGCCGGCTATCGCATTCCCCCCCAGATCACCCGTCAGCGATTCGAGGACATGCTTGAGGTCCGCCTGCTCCTCGAGCCGGCAGCGGCACGCAGATCCGCCGAACGCGCATCCTCCAAGCAGGTGGCCGGTCTGCGACGACTCCTGGAGGAGATGGCGGAGCTGGAGGGGGGCAACGGGCTCATGGCCTATGGCGCCTTCGGGCTACGCGACGCCGCTTTTCACGATCTCGTCGCCCTGAGCGCGGAGAACCAGGTCATCCGCGAAGCGCTCGCTCGCCTGCACACGCACGTGCACCTGTTCCGGCTTCTCCACGACACCCAGGTCACTCACCTGGCCATGGCCGAGCACGAAGAAGTCGTGGCCGCGATCGCCGCGCGTGACCCCGACGCCGCCGCCTACGCCATGCGCCGGCACATCCTGCTGTCCGGCGAGCGGTTCCGGCGTTTGTTCGCCGAAGTCAAGGACGCGGACGGAATCGCGGTAAAGGCTTGACGGGCGGACGGGGCCGAGGAATGCTAACTCAACCGGATCGGATCGGATCGGATCCACCTCACCCGCCTCATATGCGAGGAGAAGCAGGTGCCCAGAGCACTGCTCCTTACCGGCGACGCCGCCGAGGAGCTCGACACCATGTATCCCTACTATCGCGTGCAGGAGGGCGGCTGGGACGTCGACGTCTCGTCACGGACGATGCGTGACGTTCAGCTGGTCATCCACGAGTTCGACCCCAACTCCGACGCCTACGTGGAGAAGAACGGCCGGAAGTTGCCGGTCGACGTGCCCTGGGCCGAGGTCGACGTCGAGCGCTATGACGCCCTCATCATCCCCGGGGGACGTGCCCCCGAGTGGATCCGGGTCGACCCCGACGTCAGGCGCATCACCGAGCACTTCTTCGCGCGCAACCTCCCGATCGCGCTGGTGTG
>NZ_JBEYWQ010000022.1:0-148532 GCF_040644495.1 Microbispora sp. NPDC046973
CGCGGCCGTGGAGAGGGCGCGGGCCCGGCGAGGGGGCCCGCGCCCTCTGCTGCCTGCCGCCACCCGGGGCGTGCCCGGCGCGGCGCGGTGGCACGCCCGGGAGCATGCCGGGCCCGGCGGCTGTATACAGGTCCACGTGAGGTTGGACGAGCTGGATCGCGCCATAATCCGGGCCCTCGTGGAGGACGCCCGGGCGACGTACGCCGAGATAGGCGCTCAAGTGGGGCTGTCGGCTCCGGCCGTGAAGAGGCGGGTCGACCGGCTCGTCGCCAGCGGCGCGATCACCGGCTTCAGCGCCAGGGTGGAGCCGTCGGCCCTCGGCTGGACCACCGAGGCGTACGTCGAGCTGTACTGCCGGGGCAAGACCTCACCTGCGGAGATCGGCATGGCCGTGTCCCGGCATCCGGAGGTCGTCTCCGCCTGCACGGTCACCGGCGAGGCCGACGCGCTGCTGCACATCCGCGCGACCGACGTGCGGCACGTCGAGCGGGTGATCGAACGCCTGGCGGCCGAGCCGTTCGTCGTGCGCACCAAGAGCGCGATCGTGCTGTCGCGGCTGATTAACGGATCGCTGCACAACGGGTGAAGGACGCAACCGATCCACACGTGATCGCAACGCGGGCGCATTGGATTGTCGCCTTCCGATTCCTACGCTGAAGTCCCGTTCACCCGGTTTCCCGCTTGGAGTCGACGATGACACTCGCGCCAGCCACCGAGACCACGGACAGTGGTCGTACGGGTACGGCCCGGCATTTCCTGATGTGCCGGCCCGAGTTCTTCACGGTCTCGTATTCCATCAACCCGTGGATGCACCCCGAGAACGGCGCCGACACGGCCAGGGCGTTGCGGCAGTGGGAGAGCCTCCGGCAGGCGTACGAGAGCCTGGGCCACACCGTGAGCCTGATCGACCCGATCGAGGGCCTGCCGGACATGGTGTTCGCGGCGAACGGCGCGCTCGTCGTGGACGGGCGGGTCTACGGAGCGAGGTTCGCCCACCCGGAGCGCGCCGCCGAGGGCCCCGCCTACCTGCGGTGGTTCGTCGAACGGGGATACGAGACACTGGAGGCGTCCTTCACCAACGAGGGCGAGGGCGACTACCTGACGCTCGACGAGATGATCCTGGCCGGGACGGGCTTCCGCACCGACGTGGCGGCGCACATGGAGGCCCAGGAGTTCCTCGGCCGCCCGGTCGTCACGCTGCGCCTGGTCGACCCGAGGTACTACCACCTCGACACCGCCCTGTTTCCGCTGGACGGCCACAACGTGGCGTACTATCCGGAAGCGTTCAGCGAGGGCAGCAGGAAGGTGCTGCGGCGGCTGTTCCCCGACGCCGTGATCGCCACGTCCGCGGACGCGGAGGTGCTGGGCCTCAACGCGGTGAGCGACGGCCGCAACGTCGTCGTCAACGCCGAGGCGACCGGGCTGGTCCTGGAGCTCAAGCGCCGTGGCTTCGAGGTCGTCCCGGTGGACCTCACCGAGTTGCGCAAGGCCGGCGGCGGTCCCAAGTGCTGCACCCTCGAGATCCGGCCGAACAGGGAGATTCGATGAACAGCGAGGAACTGATCCGGCTCAGCGAGAGCCACAGCGCGCATAACTACCACCCGCTGCCCGTCGTGATCAGCTCGGCCGAGGGCGCCTGGGTCACCGACGTGGAGGGCAAGCGGTATCTCGACTGCCTGGCCGGCTACTCCTCGCTGAACTTCGGCCACGGCAACCCGGCGATCCTCGCGGCGGCCCGCGAGCAGCTCGACCGGCTGACGCTGACCAGCCGCGCGTTCTACCACGACCGGTTCGCCGCGTTCGTGACCGGTCTTTCCGAGCTGTGCGGCAAGGACATGGTCCTGCCGATGAACACCGGCGCGGAGGCCGTAGAGACCGCCGTCAAGGTCGCCCGCAAGTGGGGCTACGAGGTCAAGGGCGTCGCCCCCGACCAGGCCAACATCGTCGTGATGGAGGACAACTTCCACGGCCGCACCACCACCATCGTCGGCTTCTCCACCGACCCCGAGTCGCGCGACGGCTTCGGCCCCTTCTCCCCCGGCTTCCGGATCGTCAAGTACGGCTCCGCCGAGGCGGTCAGGGAGGCGATCGACGAGAACACCGTGGCCGTGCTGCTCGAGCCCATCCAGGGCGAGGCCGGCGTACTGGTCCCGCCGGACGGCTACCTGGCCGCGGTCAGGGAGATCTGCACCGACAACAACGTGCTCTTCGTGGCCGACGAGATCCAGTCGGGCCTCGGCCGCACCGGCGACACGTTCGCCTGCGATCACGAGCGCGTCGTCCCCGACCTCTACGTGCTGGGCAAGGCCCTCGGCGGCGGCGTGGTCCCGGTCTCCGCGGTCGTCGCGAACGCCGACGTCATGGGGGTGATCGGGCCCGGCCAGCACGGCTCCACCTTCGGCGGCAACCCGCTGGCGTGCGCGGTCGGCGACGCGGTGATCGGGCTGCTGCGGACCGGCGAATACCAGGCCAGGGCCCGCGAGCTCGGCGCGTTCCTGCACGCGCGCCTGGCGGACCTCGGCCCCGGCGTGGTGGCGGTGCGCGGGCGCGGGCTGTGGGCGGGCATCGACATCGACCCCTCGCTCGGCACCGGGCGGCAGATCAGCGAGGCGCTCATGCGCCGCGGCGTGCTCGTCAAGGACACGCACGGCTCGACGATCCGCCTCGCGCCGCCCCTCGTCGTCTCGCAGGACGACCTGGCCTGGGCCGCGGACCAGCTCAGCGCGGTGCTGCGGGAGGCTCGGGCCTGATCCGCACCGCGTCCTGATCGCCGGTGTCGGTGAACCACGTCACCGTGGCCTCCCCGGGCGCCAGGTCGATGGCGGTCATCATGTTGGGGAACCAGGGTCCCTTGCTGATGCGCCACCGCAACGGCGGCCGGGGCAGGCCCCCGGCCCTGGCCAGCACCCCGCCGAGCACGCCCGCCAGCCCGAACGACGCCACGATGTTGGCGAAGCGCAGGGTGCGGCTCAGCGGGTTGCGGATCGGCGAGCAGACGATCTGGTGGACGCGCCCGCCGCCCCGGCGCCGTACGGACGCCATGTAGGAGTAGTGGACGTCGCCCGACAGCAGCAGGACGGTGGCGGGCGGCCTGCCCCGGCCGCCCGAGGCGACCTCCAGCACCACGTGCGCGAGCTCCTCGAACGACCGGCGGAAGGCCCCCCAGTGCTCCAGGTCGAGAAACTGCCGCACCCGCTCGCCCCACCGCGCCGCCCTGCGGCCCCAGATGCCGTCGCAGACCGCCTCGTTCCAGCTCTCGACGTGGTGGATACCGGCGGGCAGCAGGATCGGCAGCGAGGACCCGACGAGCAGGTGGTCGAAATCGCCGGTGGCGTGCTTGTCGAACCAGTCCCACTCCCCGGGGTCGAGCATCCGCCGGCGTCCCGGCTCCAGCACCCGGGCGCTGCGGCTGTCCAGCACGATCAGCCGGCTGCCGCCCAGGTCCCTGTGGTAGCTCCAGCGCACCGAGTCGGGCTCCTTGTCGGCCCGCCGGGCGAAGGCGTCGAGCGCCTCGTCGCCGCCGCCCGCCCGCAGCGCGGCGAGCACGGGATCGGCCTCCCGCTCGGCCGGGGGCAGGTTGCCCAGGTGCTGGTAGATGTAGTACGAGCCGAGCGCGGACACGATACGCCGCTCCCACCACGGCACCTCGGCCATCTGCTCGCGCCATACGTTCGAGGTGTTCCAGTCGTCCCTGACGTCGTGGTCGTCGAAGATCATCAAGGTGGGGACCGTGGCCATCAGCCAGCGGACCGGGGGGTCGGACCACGCCTGCCGGTACAGCTCGGCGTACTCCTCGAAGTCGACGACCTCCTCGGGGCCTTCGTCCCTGCGCCCGGCGATGAACTCCTTCATGTCCGGCGTGAGCTCGTCGGCGTACACCTGGTCGCCGAGCAGCAGGATCAGGTCGGGCCGCTCGTCCGGCGACTCCATCAGGCGCAGCCCGTACGCCCGCAGGACGTCCGGGCCGTGTGTGCGCACGTACGGCTCCTCGTGCGGGACGCTGGTGCGGCAGGAGCCGAAGATCAGCCGGTCGAGGCGGGTCAGCGGGCGGATCACGCTGGGCGGCAGGCCCTCTTCCGGCCACACCCGCCGGTCGTCGAGCTCCACCTCGTAGGCCACCGGGCCCTCGATACCGACGTCGAGCAGGGCGTAGTGGTGGCCGTGCACGGTGAAGGTGCGCTGCTCGGAGCAGGCGTCGCCGGCCCGCACGCGGACCGTGCAGGGCTCGGAGGTCTCCACCCAGACGGTCGCGGCGGCCGTGTCCACGTGGCGCAGCAGCGGGCCCAGCACAAGTTCCGGCACGAGACCTGTCTACTGCAAAAGGACGGCAAAGCGCGACTTATGCCTGTCTGTCCAGCGCCGTTCACCGTCCGTGCGCCGGAACGGCGAAATCCCGCGCGGCGATCGCCGTATTGGCCTATATCGCGATCACCCGGCGCACGGTTTGATCCAGATGTCGCTCCTCCGGTCCGCCTTTCGCGGCCGTCAACGACGACGGCACGCGGGGTCCGGGGGACGACCACGCTTCCGACAGGAGAACAGCAGAAATGACCATCACGGACTTCCCGACAACGGCGTCGGGGGTTCGGTCTCCGATCCCCGGCCTCCGCACCCCCTCACCCGGTGAGCGCGCCCTCGCCGCCGCCCGCTTCCAGCTCGCCGAGGCGTCCCGGTTCCTCGGCCTCGACGACGGCCTGCACCACATGCTCGCCACCCCCCGCCGCTCGCTGACGGTCTCCGTGCCCGTACGGCGCGAGGACGGCCGCCTGGAGGTGGTGCAGGGCCACCGCGTGCAGCACAACCTGTCGCGCGGGCCGGCCAAGGGGGGCATCCGCTTCCACCCCGCCACCGATCTCGCCGAGGTCACCGCCCTCGCCATGTGGATGACGTGGAAGTGCGCCCTCGTCGGCATCCCGTACGGCGGGGCGAAGGGCGGCGTCGCGGTGGACCCGGCCACGCTGACCACCCGCGAGCTCGAACGCGTCACCCGCCGCTACGTCAACGAGATCCTGCCGCTCATCGGCCCGGAGAAGGACATCCCCGCGCCCGACGTGGGCACCGACGAGCAGACCATGGCCTGGATCATGGACACCTACAGCGCGAACGCGGGCTACTCGGTCCCGGGCGTGGTGACCGGCAAGCCCACGGCGCTCGGCGGCTCGCTGGGCCGCGCGGGCGCGACCTCGCGCGGGGTGCAGATCGCCGCGCTGCAGGCGCTGGCCCAGGCGGGTGGGGCGCGATCCCCCGAGGGCGTGACGGTGGCGGTGCAGGGCTTCGGCAAGGTGGGCGCGCTCGCCGCCCAGTATCTGGCCGACGCCGGCTGCCGTGTGGTGGCCGTCTCCGACGCGGGCGGCGCGGTCGTCCGGCCCTCGGGTCTCGACGTCGCCGCGCTGCGCGCCCACGCCGCCGAGACCGGGTCGGTCCACGGCTACCGCGACGCCGACCCGCTCTCCCGCGACGAGCTGCTCGAGCTCGACGTGGACGTGCTGGTGCCGGCCGCGCTCGAAGGCGTGATCACGGCGGACAACGCGCCGCGCGTACGGGCCCGCCTGGTCGTGGAGGGCGCCAACGGCCCCACCACGCCCGAGGCCGACCTGATCCTGGCCGGCAACGGGGTCACGGTGGTCCCCGACATCCTGGCCAACGCCGGCGGGGTGATCGTGTCCTATCTCGAATGGGTGCAGAACACCCAGGCGTACTCCTGGAGCGCCGGAGAGGTCGAGGTGAAGCTCCGCGACCTGATGGAGAACGCCTACCGGGCGGTCGCGGACCTGGCCGCGGAGCGTGACCTCACGCTCCGCCAGGCCGCCCACGCGATCGGCGTGGGGCGGGTGGCCGAGGCCCACCGGATGCGGGGCCTCTACCCCTGACGCCTCTGACGCCCATCTGAGACGGCGACGACGACCGCCTCCCGGGAATATGCGGCTTCCGGGAGGCGGTCAGGCCGTCGCCGCCGTCTCCGTGGCGGCGAGCACGATCCGCTCGCACAGCTCGTGGGTCGCCAGGGCGTCGTTGGCCGCGAGGATCCGCCCCTCCCTGACCGCGGCGAGGAACTCCAGGCAGATCTGCTCGATGCCGCGCTGCCGGGTCGCCGGGACCCAGTCGCCGCGCCTCGTGAGGATCTCGCCCTCGCCGAGGTCCACCAGGTCGCCGAGGTTGACGACCCGCCGCTTCCCGCCGCCGCCCATGACCTCGCAGGTCTCCTCGGCCGCGCCGCTGGTGCGGCTCATCACGCCGACGGCGGTGAAGTGGTCGCCGCCGAGCGTCAGCACCACGTGTTCGAGCAGGCCGTCGCGCACCCTGGTCCTGATCGCGGTGTCGGTGACCGGCCCGGGGGCGAGGAAGCGCAGCGTGTCGGCCACGTGGATGAAGTCGTCGAAGACCACGGTCCGCGGGTCGCCGGGCAGGTCACGCCGGTTCTTCTGCATCACGACCACGTCGCGCGGCAGGCCGCGCAGGGCCGCGTACGCGGGGGCGTGCCTGCGGTTGAACCCGACCATCAGCGACCTGTTGCGCTCGCGGGCCAGCCGTACGAGCCCGGCGGAGGCGGCGGCGTCGTAGGCGAGCGGCTTGTCCACATAGACGTGCACGCCCGCCTCAAGCAGCGTGGTCACGATGGGGACGTGCGCGCTGGTGGCCGCGTGCACGAAGGCGGCGTCGATCCCGGCCTCGGCGAGGCCGTCCACGGAGGTGAAGCGCGCGCCGATCCTGTAGGCGTCGCCGAGCCGGTCGAGAACCGCCCGGTCGCGGGTGCACAGCAGCGGCTCGACGCCCGGCGTCGCGGCCAGCACCGGCAGGTACGCCTTCTCCGCGATGTCTCCCAGGCCGATGATCCCGACTCTCATGCCGGGGAGACTATCGCCGTCCTTCCGGCGCCTTTCACCGCCCCCGCCACCACGCCACCGTCTCCTTCACCCCGTCCTCGATCGGCGTCGGCACAAACCCGAGGACCGCCTGGGAGGCGGAGGAGTCGAGCACGTACGGCCGGTCGAACTGATAACGGGTCTCCCCCAGCTCGCGCAGGAACGGCGACACGAGGCCCCCTGCCTTCAGCGTCCACGCCGGCAGCCGCCGCAGACGCGGCGCCGGGGCGCCCGCGGTCTCGCACACCATCTCGGCGTACCGCCGCATCGTCACCGGCGGCGCGGTCGGGACGTGCCAGGGCCGGCCCCAGGCGCGCTCCTCCTCCGCGGCCGCCGCAAGCGCCCGCACGACGTCGGGCAGGTACGTCCAGCTGTGCGGGATGTCGGGGTCGCTCACGACGGTGGCGGGCCTGCCCGCGAGCAGCGGCTCCAGGAGCCGCGGTCCCAGGTAGGACTGGTCGGACGATCGCGGCCCGTAGTAGTCCGAGCCGCGCACCTCGGTGACCCGGACCCGGCCGGCCTCGTGGGCCGCCCGCATCTCCTCCCACATCCGCGCCCGGACCATGCCCTTCGTGCCCGTCGCGGCGAGCGGCAGATCCTCGGTCATCGGCCCGTCCACCGGCCCATACCCGTACAGGTTGCCCAGGGTGACCAGGACGGCCCCGGACGACTCCGCGGCGGCCAGCAGCGAGGCCGCGATCGGCGGCCAGTCCAGGGCCCACCGGTGGTAGCGCGGGTTGGCGCAGTTGTAGAGCGCGTCGGCCCCCTCGGTGAGCCGCCGCATCACGGCGGCGTCGGCCGCGTCCGCGGCGACCGGCGAGATCCCCTGACGCTCCGGGCCGGAGCCCGAGCGGGTGACGAGGGTCACCTCGTGCCCGCGCTCCGCCAGCGTCTCGGCGAGACCTCCGCCGACCTGTCCCGCTCCGACGATCACATGCCTGCCCATCGGTTCTCCTTCAGACCTGATCCGTCAGCAGCCGCAGCACGCCGTCCACGACGTACACGACCGCGAACACCACACCGGCGGTGACGAGCCCGGAGGCCGCGAGCGCGGCCGCCCCCGCACCGAACCACACGACCTCGAAGGCGGCCCGGGCGATCCCGTGCAGCTGGTGCGGCGCCTTGCCGCCCGCCATGAACAGCCCCCAGAGCGTGGCGAACACGGCCGGGCCGCCGAGCCCCAGAAGGATCTTCACCAGGATGTTGACCTCCCGCGTGAAGCCCCAGTAGGCCAGTGAGATCAGCACTCCCAGCTCCAGGAAGAACATCACTGCCCCGATCGATCCCTTGGCCACGGCGAGCATCTGCACCCCTTGCGTTTATTGCTCCGTTTCGAGAGCAATGCTCTCCCATCGGCACGCTCTCCGTCAAGAGCACCGCTCTCTAATCGCTCGCGTGCTCTGTTAGCCTGGCCTCATGAATGCGAGCAGGACCGCGCGCGAGCGGGTGAGAGCGGAGCTGATCAGGGAGATCACGGACATCGCCCGGCGGCATCTGGCGACGGAGGGGGCCACGGGCCTGTCCCTGCGGGCGGTGGCCCGCGAGATGGGGATGGTCTCCTCGGCGATCTATCGCTACTTCCCCAGCCGCGACGACCTGCTGACGGCGTTGATCATCGACGGATACAACGCCCTCGGAGAGGCCGTCGAGCGCGCCGACGCCGCCTGCGCGCGCGACGACTTCACCGGGCGGTGGCTCGCCGTCTGCCGGGCCGTACGCGAGTGGGCCCTGGCCCATCCGCACGAGTACGCCCTGCTGTACGGCTCACCCGTGCCGGGCTACGCCGCTCCGCAGGACACCATCGCGCCGGCGGTGCGGGACACGGCCGTGTACGGGCGGATCGTCGCCGACGCCCACCGCGCGGGCAGGCTCACCCCACCCCCGATCTGCCCGCCGCCGCCCGCGATCCTGGCCGAGGACGCGAAGATCGTACGGTCGCTGATGCCGGACGTGCCGGACGACGTGGTCACGCGGGCGATCGCCGCCTGGACGGGCCTGTTCGGGATGGTCAGCTTCGAGATCTTCGGCCAGTTCAACAACACGATCACCCACCGCGCCGAGCTGTTCGAGCACAACATGACCTGCCTGGGCCACCTTCTCGGCCTGCCCGAGTAGGCGGCACGGCTCACGGGTCAGAGCGGGCGCGCGCCGAGGCGTCCTTCGAGCAGGAGGAGCAGCTCGCCGAGCAGGTCCCCCAGCTCCCGCCGCCGGTCGGCGCCCATCGCCGCCAGGAGATCGCTCTCATACCGCAGCTGCCGCGGCAGGAGCCGGTCGGCGAGCGCGCGGCCCTCCTCGGTGAGCGCGAGATGGGAGACCCGCCGGTCGCGGTCGTCGAGGCGGCGGCTCACCAGGCCGCGCTCCTCCAGGATCCGCAGCCGCTTGGTGACGGCCGCCCCCGAGGCGAAGGTCTCCCGGGCGATCCGGCCCGGAGTGAGCTCCCCGTCGAGCCGCCGCAGGGCGGCGAGGATGTCGAACTCGGGCCTGGTGAGGCCGTACTCCCGGAGGGGCGCGTCGCCGGCCTGCTGGAGCAGCAGGACGCACCGGGTGAGGCGGCCGATCACGGCGATCGGCGCGGTGTCCAGCTCGGGATGGACACGCCGCCACTGGCGTATCACCTGCGCGACGACGTCCTCTGCGACGCTCTCGGGCGCCTCCTCGGCGATGTCCTCCACGCCCCGATTCCTCAGCCCTGGGTCCGTTCGCAGCCGACTCTATCCCGAGCCGACGCGGCCAGCCTCGCCAGCAGGCGGTGCCCCTCGTGCTCGGCCCGGGCGACCTGCTCCTCCGGCAGCGCGCGCTGCCACCACTCGCCGGCCGCCACGTCGGCGGCCCGGCGCAGCTCCACCAGGGCGTCGACGAGCATGCCGCGGACCCGCGCGGTCTCCCCCGGCTCACCGGCGCCGGCCGCCAGCAGCCGCCGCGCAGCCGCCTGGGCGTCGGCCACGCGCCGCAGCGCGGCGTCGATCCGCCCGGCGCTGCGGCGGTTGGTCACGAGCAGGCAGCCGAGCAGTCCCGCCGCGACACCCACGGCCGTGTCCAGCCAGCGGTCGCTGATCAGCCGCCACCCGGGCTGATAACCGGGCAGCTCGGTGAGCAGGAGGGCCATCGGCGTCACGCACACCGTGCCCAGCCAGTAGTTGCGGGTCATCAGCGCCTCGGTGCAGAACTGGAGGGCCAGCGTGAGCAGGATGAGGGCGAGCGCGCCCGTACGGCCGATCGGCAGCAGCGCCGTGAAGACGAGCAGGCCGACCACGCTGCCGAGGGCGCGCTGCAAAGCCCGTTGCCACGACAGCGTGGCGTTGGCCTGGAAGACGGACGCCGCCGTGACCACCGCCCAGTACGGGTGGCCGACACCCGCCGCCAGCGAGACCAGCCCGGCGAGGGCGGACCCGACGGCGACGCGGACGCCGATCGGGAACAGAGGGGAGGCGGGATGGAACATGCGCAACAGGCCGGGCCCGCCCGGCGCGGCCCGTTCCAGCGCGATCCCCGTGAGCCCGGCGGTCCCCGTCTCACCGAGACTCACCTCGGGCACCGGGCGGTTGCGCCGCACGTCGTCAGCCCAGCCCGCGAAGTGACCCGCCTCGTCGCGGGACACCGAGGGGAGGGACGCCTCCACCCGGGCCAGGAGGCGTTCGAGCGCGCGCCTGCCCGGCCCCTCGGGCGACGGGAGCAACGTGTGCCAGGCCGCGTTGACCGCCGCCGCGGCGTCGTGCCGGGCGAGGGCGGCCGCCGGACCCTCCGCGTGGGAGAGCCGCACGGCGGCCTCCAGGGCGCGGGCCACCGCTGTGCGCTGCGGGCCTTCGGGCCGTACGAGCGCGGGCGCCATGCACACCAGCCAGGCGAGCGCCGCGGCGGACGCGACGAGCGCGAGGTGGATGGGGATCTCCCCGAGCCGCTGCGGCAGGAACGCGCAGGTCGCGCTCATGAAGGTGAAGATCAGGTTCCCCGGCGGCCCGATCCGGGCGGCGTCGCACGCCACCTTGTGCGCGGCGGACAGCAGCGCCGCCACCAGGACCAGGACGGGGGCCGACCGGGTGAGCCCGGCCGCGGTGAGCGCGACGCCCACGCTGGCGACCATGCCCGTCGCCACGCCGAGCAGGGTCCGGGCCCGGACCCGGTAGGGCAGGCCGTGTGCGTAGAGGGCGCACATGGCTCCGGCTGAGGTGTAGACGGCCAGATCCAGGCGGTGCAGCAGGAGAAGGACCGCGTCCGGCACAGCGAGGGCGATGACCGCGCTGACCGCGTGCTTGTGCCAGACGTCCCCCAGCCCGCCGATCCGGAACACTCCCCGCAACGGCAGCCGCCGACCTCGCATGCCCGGCCTCATGATCTCCTATTTGTTTCGCAGGTGGTTTACTCGTAAAACATATCAGCCCGCGAAACGCCTCGACCGGCGCCGAGCCGTCGGGACGCCCCGCCGTACGGCCCACCCGGCTGGGCGTCTCCTCCGGGACTACCCCCGCCGGTCCCTGAGGGCCTCGCCCACGTCGTCGATTTCGGGCAGACCGCCGGCCGGGCCCTCGACCTTGGCGACGAGCGACGACGAGGGCGGCTTGATCGTGACGCGAGGCCGCCAGGCGAGGTATTCGGTTCTCGCCGCTCCCCTGGCGTGGGGCCGGTCGGCCCCGCCCTTGACCCAGGTGTCCCAAATGGAGTCAACCATCATGGGCGTGCCGTCCTTGTCGGTCCACAGCCACCACCACACGAGGGCGGGAGCGAGGGTGGCGTCGGGCTTCTGCCCGAGAAGCGCCCGGAAGGTGGGCGAGACGGCGTACAGATCGGCGAAGGTGATCTTCCCCTTGTAGAGCATCGTGTTCTCGTGTATCCGGCCGTTGCTGTCCTTGAAGCCGGAGCGCTTTTTGAAATAGGTGTCGGACAGCAGCGTTTTCAGCGTCTGCGGCTCGAAGACGTTGACGACCTGATCGGTGAAGGCGCCGCCGTTCGGGATCCCGCCACGCAGGGCCCAGGTCTTCCCCTTGGGCAATGCGGGCGCATACAGGGATCCGGTGGTGTAGAGCCTGCCGTTCACGCTCACGGAACGGTGCGGTCGCGTCTGGATGAGGAGACTCCTGGCCACCGCATCGCCCTCGGCGGCGTCCTTCTTCACGAGGGCCGCGGAGTCGTCCCGCTTGAACCGCAGGCGCCTGCTGAGGTCGGACGCGAGCACCCCCGTCCGCCCGAGCTGGATCGACCCCGCGCGGTCGAAGTCGTACTGGAAGGTGTTGGCCGTGTGGTTGATCAGCCGTGAGCGCGAACCCAGCTGGACGTCTCCCATCTCCGCCACCTTGGCGGTGAGCCGGGCGGACAGCAGCCGCCGCACCGCGGCCACCGGATCGCCGGTGGCGGCTTCCGCGGGAGTGGGAGCCGGCAGAGTGCAGGCCACGGCCGTGGCAGCGAATACCGCAGTTAATCGCCTCATGCGCAGAATGTCCTAACCGATAACCGAGTGGTCAGACATCTTTACATGATCCATTGTGCCTGTGGCCGTGAATGGTGACGCCGCCGTCCATTGATGGACATGCGAAAGGCGGCAGTCGGGGATCTCCCGGTTGCCGCCTTTCGCGTGTTTCACGACAGCCTTATGGGCCGTCAGGGCACTCGCTTGCGCTTTTTGTGCACGGTCACAGGCAGTGAGACCGCAGGTCCTGCCGCATCACTGCGAGGTTCGGAGGGACGTCAGGCGCGGGTCGCGCGGTTGACGGCGGAGATGATGGCCTTGAGCGAGGCGCTCGTCGTGTTCGCGTCGATGCCGACGCCCCACAGCACCTGCGTGCCGTTCGGCCCGCCGACCTCGCACTCCACGTACGACGCGGCCTTGGCGTCGGCGCCCGCGCTCATCGCGTGCTCGGTGTAGTCGAGGACCCGCACCGGCACCCCGATGTTCTCCAGCGCGTCGCAGAAGGCCGAGATGGGGCCGTTGCCGACGCCCTCGATCTCCCGGATCTGGCCGTCGACCCGCACGTCGGCGCTGATCGCGTCCTTGTCGTCCACCGTGGAGGTGTGCCGGTGGGCCAGCAGGCCCAGGCGGCCCCAGGGGCTCGCCGGGTTCGGCAGGTACTCGTCGGCGAACCGCTCCCACATCTCGGCGGCCGTGACCTCGCCGCCCTCGGCGTCCGTACGGGCCTGGATGACGCGGGAGAACTCGATCTGCAGGCGGCGCGGCAGGTCGAGCTGGTGGTCGGCCTTCATGATGTAGGCGACGCCGCCCTTGCCCGACTGGCTGTTGACCCGGATGACCGCCTCGTACGAGCGGCCGATGTCCTTGGGGTCGATCGGCAGGTACGGCACGGCCCACGTGAACTGGTCGACCGGCACCCCGGCGGCGGCCGCGTCGTGCTCCAGGTGCTCGAAGCCCTTCTTGATGGCGTCCTGGTGGGAGCCGGAGAAGGCCGTGTAGACCAGCTCGCCGCCCCACGGGTGGCGGGGGTGCACGGGCAGCTGGTTGCAGTGCTCGACCACGCGCCGGATCTCGTCCATGTCCGAAAAGTCGATCTCCGGGTCGACGCCCTGGGAGAACAGGTTCATGCCCAGCGTGACCAGGCAGACGTTTCCGGTCCGCTCGCCGTTGCCGAACAGGCAGCCCTCGATGCGGTCGGCGCCGGCCATGTAGCCCAGCTCGGCGGCGGCGACGGCGGTGCCGCGGTCGTTGTGGGGGTGCAGGGACAGCACGATCGAGTCCCGGTACGCCAGGTTGCGGTGCATCCACTCGATCTGGTCGGCGTACACGTTGGGGGTGGCCATCTCGACCGTCGCCGGCAGGTTGACGATCACCTTGCGGTCGGGGGTGGGCTGCCACACGTCGTTGACGGCGTTGCAGACCTCGACGGCGTACTCCAGCTCGGTGCCGGTGAAGGACTCGGGCGAGTACTGGAAGTAGATCTCCGTGCCCTCCATCTCGGCCGCCAGCTTCTTGCACAGCTTGGCGCCCTCGACGGCGATCGCGGTGATGCCGTCCCTGTCCTGGCCGAAGACGACCCGGCGCTGGAGGGTGGAGGTGGAGTTGTACAGGTGGACGATCGCCTGGCGGGCGCCGCGCAGCGCCTCGAAGGTCCGCTCGATCAGCTCGGGCCGGGCCTGCGTCAGCACCTGGATGACCACGTCGGAGGGGATGCGCCCCTCTTCGATGATCTGACGGACGAAGTCGTAGTCGGTCTGCGACGCCGCCGGGAAGCCGACCTCGATCTCCTTGTAGCCCATCCGGACCAGCAGGTCGAACATCTTCAGCTTGCGGTCGGCGTCCATCGGGTCGATCAGCGCCTGGTTGCCGTCACGCAGGTCCACCGCGCACCAGCGGGGCGCCTTGGTGATGACCTTGTCGGGCCAGGTGCGGTCGGTCAGCCGTACGGGCTCGAACGGCGTGTAGCGGTGGAACGGCATGGGGCTGGGCTGCTGCTCATTCATGTTTGCTCCTCGTCGGGCGCACGGCGAGCCCCGGGCACGACGTTGCCGTCGATTCGTTAGGGAGGGGCGCCGTTGGATGAAACCAGGGCGGCCGACGCGCATGACTCTCGCACCGCGGCGAGGGAGCCGGCCTCTTACAGGCCCTCGCCGCGGCGGATAAGAAGGAGTCCGCGCAGCATGCCATGCAGACTAGCAGACGCCCTCAATCGGACGAGACACCCGATCACATTCCGAGACGGAGCTCCAGGTTAGGGTGACTCGTGAACGAAGGAGGCCATATGAAGGACGACGAGATCCTGCAGCGGATCAGCGAGCTGGTCGACGAGGAGCACTCCCTGCGCGAACGGCTCGTCGCGGGCGAGCTGACCTCGGACGAGGAGCACAACAGGATCGCCTCGCTGGAAGAGCAGCTCGACCGCTGCTGGGACCTGCTGCGCCAGCGCCGCGCCCGGCGCAACGTGGGCGAGGACCCCGACTTCGCCTCCCCCCGCCCGGTCAACGAGGTCGAGAACTACATGCAATAGGGACCCATACCGCCGCCGTTCCACGATGTGAAAATCAGTCGCGCCCCTGACAAGGGGTGCGGAATTCTTGTCGGCATGCAGATGAAGCGCGTCGCCCCCATCGAGAACGACGCCGAGCAAGGGGAAGACGACCCGGACGGCCCGGCGGGCCACTCCCCCCTGGCGGGTCTGTACGACATCGCGCGAGCATGCGACCATCCGGGTCCGGCGATGTCGTGGCGGCACTTCGCGGAGAGCGTCCGGAGCGGGTCGGGCGGCGAGCGGGCCGAGGCGTGGGTGGCGCGCGACGGCGGCCGAAGTGACAGCGTCCAGATCATCGGCCCGGCCGGCGGTGACCAGGTCGTCGGCGGCTACATCCTCCACTTTCCTCAGGACGACAACACCCATCTCGCGCTGCTCCGGCTGATGACGCATCCGGGCCGCAGGCGCGAGGGGATCGGCGTCGCGCTGCTCGACCACGCGATCGGCCGGGCCCGCGCCGAGGGCAGGCGCGTCCTGATCGCCGAGGCCGCGGCCGACGGTCCCGGCACGCCGTTCGCGAAGGCCCGCGGATTCTCCCCGGCCTCCACGGAGACCCGGCTGGTGCTCGACCTGCGTACGGCCGACTGGTCCGGTCTCGAACTCCTCCGGGCCCGGGCCGTACGGCACGCCACGGGCTACTCGCTCGAACGGTGGGCCGGGCCGACACCCGACGACCTGCTCGCCGACATGGCCCGCCTGGCGGAGGGCATGAACGACGAGCCGCTGGGCGAGCTCGCGATGGAGGACCAGCGGTGGACCGCCGGCCGCGTGCGCGCCCGCGAGGAGATGCTCGCGCGGGCGGGCCAGCGGACGTACACGATGATCGCCCGGCACACGGCCAGCGGAGAGCCGGCGGGGTTCACCCAGCTCGTCGTGGACGCCGACCGGCCGGAGGGATGGGGCCGCCAGGCCTCGACGACCGTCCTCGCGCCGCACCGCGGCCGGCGGCTCGGCCTGGTGCTCAAGCTCGCCAACATCACCTGGTTCCGTGCGTGCGAGCCGTCCGTCGAGCGTGTGATCACATGGAACTCCGTCGCGAACCCGCACATGCTGGCGATCAACGAGGCGATGGGCTTCGAGGTCTTCGACACCTGGCACCAGTGGCAGCTCGACATCTGACCGGGGCCGGCGGGCTTATTTGATCTTCCGGGTGTAGACGACGCGGTCGACCAGCCGTTCGGACTTACCCGGCGGGGTGAAGTACAGGTCGAAGGTGTGCCGGTCGTTCGACCTGATGGTGATCACGGTGCGCATCGGTATGGTCTTCCCGACGTACTCCGGACCGAGCACCCCGGGGTCGGTGAACGTCCCGGGCAGCGACAGCACGTTGCCGCCCTCGTCGAGGGCGGGGCCGCGGTAGGTCATCGCGGTGGGGGTGACGCTGTCGAAGGTGGTCCACTCGTAGCGCCGGTCGATGGTGGAGAAGCCGAGGATTCCCAGCCGGTAGTACGGGTGGCCGCCGAGCACGCCTTCGGCCTCCTCCTCCAGGAACCGGCCGCCCGTCTTGGCGATCCACCGCGTCTTGACCGTGATGTCGCGGGAGACGACCGGCTTGCCGTCGCCGCCGAGAAGGTAGTTGTACTTCGTGGCCTTCCACGTGCCGACCAGCGGGTCGAGCCGGCGATGGAACGGCCCGGGCGCGAGCGGATCGGCGGGTGCGCTCTGGGTCCGGGCGACCGGCGCGACGACCGGCGCCGTCGCGGCGGCCGGCGCGCCGGTCAGAGCCAGTACGGCCGCGGCCGTGACGACGGACAGGGACAGTCTCTTCAGCATGGGTGTCTCCATGAGCGGGGAGGGGCCGGCGGACGAGGTGATGTGGCCGCGCTGATGGTCCGGGCTCGTGCACAGCGAGCCGGCCGCGGGGCGTACCGGATCATGACACCGGGGAAAGCGGGGCTGATAGTGTCCCCGTCATCGGCTAGATGTGCATTTCGCACGGTTCACGGGAGGGTCCCGGCGAGTGGGGCGAACCGCGGACGACCTTCCGCTCCGGCTGGCCAGGGCCATGTTGTGGGCCTCGTTCGGCATCCTCGTCTACATCCGCGCGTTCAGCGCCCTCGACAACGGCGCCGGTCCGCTCGGCGTGCTGCTCCCGATGGCGTCCTACCCGCCGCTCATCGCGCTGTCGCTGTGGTGCTGGAGCCCAGCCGTCCGATACCGGCTCTTCGCCGCCGTGGTGCTGCTCTACTTCCTGCCGTTCCCGTTCGCCGGCCAGTCCTGGGACTGGATGCCGTGGACCGTGGCCGCCGCCGCGCTGTGCGCTCTCCCCACACGGATCGCCTGGCCGCTGTTCGTCCTCAGCGTGGCCGCGGCCGGCGCGTTGGTCCTCCTCCCCGGCTTCGACGCCTATCCCGGGCAGGAGTTCCAGGCAGGCGTCGGCTACATGATCGTCACGGCGGACGACGGTCTCATCGTCTTCGGCCTGTCCAGGCTCGTCATGGCCGTCACGAGACTTCACCAGACCCGCGAGGAACTGGCCCGGACGGCCCTGTCGAGGGAACGGCTGCGGCTGGACGGAGAGCTGCGGCGCCTGCTCGGCGGGAAACTCCACGCGATCGCGTTCCGGATGCGGACCGCGGCCCGGCAGGAGCCGGAGGAGGCGCGCCGCTCCCTCCGGGAAGGGATCGAACTCGCGCGGCGCACCCTGGCGGAGGTGCGCGGCACGGCCGGCGCCTACCGCGCCGACGCCCCCGGGAAGATCTCACCGCGGATCGAGTCGCCGCGGCTGGCGCGACGTGTGCTGCTCGCGGTCCTGGTCATCCAATGCCTGCTCGTCCTGAAGATCCTGGCCTATGTCCGCCCCGGCGACTGGCCGGCCTTCGCACTCGCCGCGGTCCTGCTCGTCGTCATCGTGATCCTCCAGATGCTCCCGCAGTCGCGGGCGGTGCTGGTCGCGCAGAGCCTGCTGATCCTGCTGCCGCTGCCTGTCGTCCCCGACGCCTGGGACCGCCTGCTGAGCGTCTTCACCGGCAAACTGCTGCTCAACGTGCGGCCGCCGCGCTCCTGGGCGATCGTCGGGGTCGTCCTGGGCGGGCACCTCGCCTGGTTCCTGCACCGCATCGACCGCAACTACCTGTTCATCGACGACCTCCCCGCCGCACTGGCCAACTTCGGCGGCCACATTATGATCATGTGGCTGGTGTACTGCCTCGGGCGGCTGAGCGGACTGCTCACCGTGCTGGAGCGGACCCGGCACGAGCTCGCCGAGGCGGCGGTGCGCCGCGAACGAGCGCGGATCGCCGGTGACCTGCACGACATCCTGGGCTACAGCCTGTCGGCGGTCGCCCTCAAGGGCGAGGTGGCCGAACACCTGCTCGGCGCCGACCCCGCCCGGGCCAGAACCCAGATCGCCTCGCTCGGGTCACTGGTCGACCGGGCCCTGGTGGAGCTCGGCTCCATCACCGGCGACCGGGTCGAGCTGCGGTTGGGCGTCGAGATCGACGCCGCCCGAGAGGTGCTGGCGGACGCGGGGATCGAGGCGGTGGTGCGGGTCGAGACGGGCCCGCTTCCCTCGGCGGTCGACACCGCCCTGGCCACGGTGCTCCGTGAAGGCGTCACCAACGTCCTGCGCCACAGTCAGGCCCGCACCTGCGAGATCGCCGTGTCGGGCACGGCGGGCGGCGTACGGCTGCGGCTGGTCAACGACGGCGCCGCCGTACGGGAGGGATCGGAGCGGCCGGAACGGCGCGGCACCGGGCTCGACAGCATCGCGGCGCGGACCAGCGGGCGGGTGACGGCGGGACACCGCGCCGAGGACAGCTTCGAGGTGCTCGCCGAGTTCCCGGCACCGGCCGAACCCGGTGGCGGTACGGAGGGCTTCCACCCGGTCGCGGGCACGCCGGCTCTCCCGCACCTGAGACCGCCGGCGTGATCGTCTCGATCGGATGCCGGTCGAGGCCGTTCGTTCGAGGGCGGGGAGAATGATGGGCGTGATTCGCGTCCTCATCGCGGAGGACATGCACATCCTCCGCGAAGCGCTGGTCGAGCTGCTGTCGCTGCACGACGACATCGAGGTGGTGGCGGGGGTCGCCTCCGGCCTGGAGATCGTGCCCGCGGCGCTGGAGCACCGGCCCGACATTGCCGTGATCGACATCGACCTGCCGGGGCTGGACGGCGTGGCCGCGGCGGCCGAGCTGCGAAGGGCGCTGCCCGAATGCGCCGTCCTGATCCTGACGGCGCTGACCAAACCGGGCGTCCTGCGCAGGGCGCTGGGCGTCCAGGTCGCGGGCTTCGTTCCGAAGGACATCCGGCCGGCCGAGCTCGCCGCGGCGATCAGGACCGTCGCGGCGGGAGGACGAGCGGTGGACCCGTCGCTGGCGCTGGTCGCGCTGGAGGCGCCGGAAAGCCCGCTCAGTCAGCGCGAGACGGAGGTGCTGCGCATGTCGGCCACGGGCGCGCAGCCCGCCGAGATCGCCGAGCGACTCTTCCTGACCTACGGCACGGTTCGCAACTACCTCACCTCAGCGGTCGCCAAGCTGGGGGCCCGCAACCGGGTCGACGCCATCCGGATCGCCACCGAGTCCGGCTGGATCTGACCGGGGAGCTCCGCGACGACCACGCAGGCGTCCGACGGCCCTGCCCTGTCTCCCACCCCGCTGAGGCACCCCGGACTCCTGTGCAAAATGCACGTCCGCCGGGTTACCAGGGCACTAACGGCATCCTCCAGCCTCCTGCCACCATCTCGGTGGAACCGAGATCCACCGAACGGCCTCCGCGGCGTGCCGCGGCTGTGCCGTCTTGTGAGCAGGAGATGTCATGCGAAAGACCGGCGATCCCACGCCCCAGCGGGCAGAGGCCCTCGCAGGCGCCGGGGCACGCTGATGGAGCCCACCGAGGTCCTGCCGATCGTCGCGATCCTGTCGATCGTCACCGTCGAGTTCGGCGGGCACGCGCTGCTGCGTTTCGTCACCACCGACCGCGACAGGCTCGGAGCCTTCCGCGAGCGCTTCTTCCGCGCCGGCCACGCGCACGCGGGTGTGCTCCTGGTGCTCTCACTCGTCTATCTGCTGTACCTGCCCCGCGCCGGCTTCCCGGACGGCCTGGAATGGCTGTGCGGCGCCGCCCTGCTCGCCGGGGTGCTGGCCCAGTCGGGCGGGTTCTTCCTCCACCTCGGTGCCGGCGAGGAGGGCCGGGGCTCGTACGGCACGGCGCTCACGCGGACCGGCGCCCTGCTCCTCGCGGCCGCGCTCATCGCCCTGGCGGCCGGACTCATCCGGGCCGCGTAGACCCCTCTGCGGACGAATGGAGATGGGAATGATCCTGGTGACCGGCGCGACGGGGAACGTCGGCTCGGAACTGGTCGAGGCGCTGCTCGGGGCGGGTGAACGAGTGCGGGCGCTGGTCCGCAACCCTGGGGACGCCGCCCTGCCCCCTGACACGGAGCCCGTCGAAGGCGACCTCAACCGGCCGGAGAGCCTGACCGAGGCGTTCGACGGTGTCCGCGGTGTGTTCCTCCTGCCGGGCTACGACGACATGCCCGGCCTGCTGGCCCGCGCCCGCCGGGCCGGGGTGGAGCGGATCGTGCTGCTGACGGGCGGCTCGGCGGCGCTGGAGGACATGACCAACGCCGTGTCCCGCTACATGACCCTCTCCGAGCGGGCCGTGCGGGCATCCGGCCTGCCCTGGACCATCCTGAGGCCGAGGTCGTTCATGTCCAACGCCCTGCGCTGGCTGCCCCAGCTCGCGGCCGGCGACGTGGTGCGCGTGCCGTTCGCCGGCGTGCGCACCGCCGCCGTCGATCCCTTCGACATCGCCGCCGTCGCGGCCAGGGCGCTGCTGGACGACGGGCACGACGGCCTGATCCACGAGGTCACCGGCCCGCAGGCGCTGCTGCCCGCCGACCAGGTCGCCGTCCTCGCCGGGGTGCTCGGCAGGGATCTGCGCTGCGAAGGCCTGACGAACGCCGAGGCCCGGGCCGAGATGGAGGCGCAGATGCCCGCGCAGTACGTCGATGCCTTCTTCCGGTTCTTCGCCGACGGCACGCTGGACGAGTCACGAGTCCACCCCACCGTGCGCGAGGTGACCGGACGCCCACCCCGCACCTTCGAGCAATGGGCGAACGCCCACGCCGACGCCTTCCGCAGGACGTAGGACGCCCTCAGCCGCCCCTTTCGATCGTCATTGATCTGGTGGCCGAACCGCTGTACGAATAGCGGTGTCACGGTGATCCAAAGCGCGACCGCCGTTCCCGTCCCTCCTGGGGAAATCATTCGGAGAACCGGCGCAAGTGGAGTGTGATGAACCGCTCGATCCGCGGCAGGGGAATCATGGTCAAGGCGCTGACGGGGCTCGTTTCGGGAGCGATCGCCGGAGCCGCCCTGAGCGCCCTCTACCAGACCTACGGAGCGTGGCGCGATCGCCGCCGATTCCCTCCTCCCGGACGTATGGTCGACGTCGGCGGCCGGCGGATTCACTTGTGGACCGCGGGCACAGGCTCGCCGACCGTCGTGATCGTGCCCGGACTGGGGGAGCCGGGTTTGAACTGGGCCGCGCTGTTACCCGAACTGGCGGTGGAGTCGTCGGTCGTCCTGTACGACCGCGCCGGACTCGGGTGGAGCGACCCGTCCCCGCGGGCGGCAACGGCGTTGGGAGCCGCTCGCGACCTGCGGCGCGCGCTGGACAAGGCGGGGATCACTCCCCCGTACGTTCTGGTGGGCCATTCAGCCGGAGGGAACGTCGTCCGGCTGTTCGCAGCCGAAAGGCCCGACGCCGTGGCAGCGGTCGTCCTTGTGGATTCCAGCCATCCCGAGCAGATCCGCCTGCTGCACCGGACGAGAACGATGATCGCCCTGGAGATGCTGCGCTCGCGCCTGACACCCCTGGGGCTTCGGCGCCTGGCCTTCGACGCCGGATGGAGCGACCGCGCCCGCCGCGAAGCCGAGGCCCGGCGCCTGCCGTCCGAGTTACTTCCCGCCAGGATCGCCTTCGACCTCAGCGATCGGCAACGCCGTGCGGAGTTGCGTGAGGCGGCGGCCGCGATCACGGTCAACCCGGTGCAGGTGCGCCGGCGAGCGTCAAGCCTGGGGGCGACTCCGCTCACCGTCGTCTCTTCCAGCCCGGACGAACCGCCGGGCACCGACATGAAGGCGGCCGCCGAACAGCGCCGCTTCTACTCCGTCTGGTCTCCGCTCCAGGCCGACCTGGTACGGCTGTCCTCGGACGCCGTACACGTCGTCGCGGAGCACGCGGGGCACCACATCCACCGGGACCGCCCGGAACTGGTCGTCAAGGTGATACTCGGCCACGTTCGGCGATTGCGGGCCGAGGCCGGGCGCGACGGCTGACCGCCGGCTCGGCGTACGGGAACGAGTGGTGCTCGTGGGCGACCACCCATCGGCCGTCCCGCCTGCGCAGGCCGAGCGTCAGCCGAAGGCGCATCCGCGGGTTCGCCGCGAGCTCTTCCGGGCCGCCGCAGCGCACCAGGGCGTGGGCGAACGCGACGTCCTCCCCCGCGGTCACCTCCAGCGACTCGATCTCGAAGCAGGCGCCCTGTGCCTGCCAGGCGAAGAAGGGCGGCCAGACCTCACGGTAGGCGTCCAGGCCGCGCACGCCCTCGTACGGCGGCGGCACGTCGAACATCACGATGTCGTCGGCGTGGTCGGCCACCACTCCGTCGATGTCGCCGCGGTGGACCGCCTCGGCCCAGCGCTCGATCAGGTCGCGGATCCGCTCGTGGTCGTCGGTCATCTGACTCGGTCCTTCCGGGTCGAGGTGCTGATGTTCGCTGTCAGCACCTACAACCCGCGCGAACCGCCGGACTTATCGCTCTACGAGGGGGACAGTTCCGCCGGCAGGCCGAACGCCGGCAGGTGGGCGTCCAGGAACGAGACCACCTCGGCGATCAGCGGCCCGCGCAGGGCGAGCAGGTCCAGGCCCGCGGGAGCGTAGACACCACGGGCGTCGTCCCAGAGATACGTGCCGAACGCGACCTGCCCGTTCGCCCGCGCCGGCAGGAAGCGCCAGCGCCGGTTCCGCGCCGTCTCCAGCAGGAAGCCGCGGATGCCGTCGTGCCCGTGGAACAAGGCCGTCAGCGGCGGCATCGAGTACTTCGCGTCGTGGGTCAGCATCGCCACGATGGCGTCCACGTCCGCGGCCTCCCACGCGGCGGCGTACCGCCGGGCCGTCTCCCGCCACGCCGGTTCGCCGAGCAGGCCGAGGGTCCGCTGCTGGGTGGCCGGCGGGACCAGGCGGCCGAGCGTGGCGCGGGCCCGCTGCAGCGCGCTGTTGACCGCGGCGACGGTCGTCTCCAGCAGGCCGGCGACCTCGCCGGAGTCGTAGCCGAGGACGTCGCGCAGCAGCAGCACGGCCCGCTGCCGTGCCGGCAGGTGCTGCAGCGCGGCGACGAAGGCCAGTTCCACGCTCTCCCGCGCCACGACGCGCGCCTCCGGGCCCAGCTCCGCCGTCCAGCCCATCAGCCTGTCGGGGAACGGCTCGACCCACGCCGCCTCGGCCGCCGGCGTGCCTCCCGGGCTCAGATCGGCGGGCAGCTCGCGCCGCCCGCGCCGTTCGATGAGCGTCAGCGCCCTGTTCGTCGCGATCGCGTACAGCCAGGCCCGCACAGAGCCCCGGTGCCGCTCATGGTCCTCGAACCGCGGGAGAGCGCGCCACGCCCGGTCAAGGGTGTCCTGGACGACGTCCTCGGCGTCGTGGACCGACCCCAGCATCCGGTAGCAGTGTGCGCGCAGCTCGTCCCGCAACGGCCCGACCAGGCGGCCGAAGGCGTCGCCGTCCCCGGAGCGGGCCGCCGCCAGCAGTTCGGCGCCGGACTGCCCCGTCCGGTCGATCCGTTCCTCACCCATCCGCCCATCCTGCCCCGGCTCGGGGCGGCGGAGGAGGAGACGACGGAGGAAGCGGTCGGGCCGTGCGCAGTGCCGGGTCCGGACGGCCCCCGCCGCTCCCGCTGCGCGGAGCCTCCGGCACGGCCGAAGGCGTTCACACGTGCGATCGCTTCCTCCCCTCCAGGGTAAGCGCCGGCTTCAGACGGACAACAGCCGGTGGACCTCCTCGTCCTGGAGCTCCCGGGCGGGGCCGGACCTGACCACACGCCCGGCGTCGAGGATCACGAACCCGTCGGCCAGCCGAAGCGCGAGGTCCAGGTACTGCTCCACCAGCAGGATCGCGAGACCGCTCGCGTGCAGGCGTTCGACGGCCTCCTCGATCTCCACGATGATCGACGGCTGGATGCCCTCGGTCGGTTCGTCCAGGATCAGCAGCTTCGGCCGGGTGACCAGGGCCCGGGCCATCGCGAGCTGCTGTTGCTGGCCGCCGGACAGGAATCCCGCAGGCCGTTTGAGCAGCGGTTTGAGCCGGGGGAAGACCTCCAGGGCCTCCTCCAGCGCCGCCCGGTCCCGGTGCGCGGACGCCTCCAGTGTGACCAGGAGATTGTCCACGACGCTGAGCTGGGGAAACGTGTCGTGTCCCTGCGGCACGTAGCCCATGCCGAGCCGTACGCGCTGGTCCGGGCGCAGCCGGGTGACGTCCTTGCCCTCGAACGTCACCCTCCCGCCGGTCGCCGGGAGCACCCCCATGACGGTGTCGAGCAGGGTCGTCTTGCCGACCCCGTTGCGGCCCATCACGCAGACGAGGCGGCCCGCGGGCACCTCCAGCGAGACGCCGAAGAGCACCCGGGCCCGGCCGTACCCCGACTCCAGTCCCTCAACGGACAGCATCCTCGGCACCCTCCCGCGCCCGTCCCAAGTAGATCTCCTGCACGCGCGGGTCGGCCCGTACCTGCTCGACCGAGCCCTCCGTCAGCACCCTGCCCTCGTGCAGCACGGTGACCTGGGAGGCGTAGCGGCGCAGGAAGTCCATGTCGTGCTCGACCACGACCACGGTGTGGTCGCGGGCGACTTCGGTGAGCAGCTCGCCGGTGCGCTCGCGCTCGCCGGAGGACATGCCGGCGACCGGCTCGTCGAGCAGCAGCAGCCGGGGCTGCTGGACGATCAGCATGCCGATCTCCAGCCACTGCCGCTGCCCGTGGGACAGCACCCCGGCCTTGCTGCCCGCCAGCGCGGCCAGGCCGGTCGTCTCCAGCGCCGCCGTGACCTCCTCCGACGCCCCGCGCCTGCGGCGCAGCAGCGACCAGAGGGGGCGGCGGAACGACGCGGCGAGGTCGAGGTTCTCCAGCACGGTGAGCTCCTCGAAGACCACCGAGGTCTGGAAGGTGCGGCCCACGCCGAGCCGGACGATCTCGTGCTCCCTGCGGCCCACGAGGTCGTGCCCCTCGAACCGCACCGAGCCCCCGGTGGGCCTGGTCAGGCCCGTGATCACGTCGATGAGGGTGGTCTTCCCCGCGCCGTTCGGCCCGATCAGGAAGCGCAGCTCACCCCGGCCGACGGTCAGGTCCACGCCGTCGAGCGCCCGGAAGCCGCCGAAGGCGACCTCCAGAGCCCGGATCTCCAAAAGCGCTTCGGTCATGCCCGTGCCTCCCTTCTCCGTACGAGATCGGCGGCCAGGCCCGCGATGCCCCTGGGCGCCAGCGCCATGACGAGCACGAACAGGGCGCCCTGCAGGTAGAGCCAGGCGTCCGGAAGCTCCTCGCTGAAGTAGGTCCGCGCGTATCCCATGACGACCGCGCCGAGCACCGCGCCGGCCAGCGCGAACCGGCCGCCGACCGCCACCGCGACGACGAGTTCGAGCGAGGGGACGACCCCGAGCAGGGCCGGCGAGATGATTCCGACCACGGGCACGAACAGCGCCCCCGCGATGCCGGCCATGCCCGCCGAGACGGCGAAGGTCAGCGTCTTCACGGTGGCCGGGTCGTAGCCGAGGAATCGGACGCGGTCCTCGCCGTCCCTGACGGCCAGCAGCAGCCGCCCGAACCGGCTGCGGACGAGTTGCCTGGCGCCCAGGTAGAGCGCCCCGAGCACGACCGCGACGAGCAGATAGAGCCCCCGCTGGGTGCCGTCGGCCGCCACGTCCTGGCCGAAGAAGTCGAAGAAGTTGGTCAGGCCGTTCGTGCCGCCGGTCAGCCCCTGCTGCCCGACCAGCAGGATCACCAGCGCCGCCGCCAGCGCCTGGGTGAGGATCGCGAAGTACGCCCCGCGTACGCGCTGGCGGAACACCAGCGTGCCGAGCAGCAGCGCGACCGCGACCGGCAGCACGACGATCATGGCCAGCGCGAAGACCGGGTTGCCGAACGGCGTCCACAGCGCCGGCAGCTTCTCCACCCCGCTCCAGACCATGAAGTCGGGCAGGTCCCCGGCGGCGTCGTTGAGCTTGAGATACATGCCCATCGCGTAGCCGCCGAGGCCGAAGAACACTCCCTGCCCGAGCGTGAGCATGCCGCCCTGTCCCCAGGCGAGGCCGATGCCCAGCGCCACGATCGCGTAGCAGAGATACTTGGCCAGCAGGCCGAGGCGGAACGGCTCCAGCAGCAGCGGCGCCGCCACCAGGGCGAGCACCGCCACGGCCGCAAACACCGCCGGGCCCTGCCATCGGCGTACGGACCGCTCCGGCGCCGTCATGTCAGCGCCCGCGACCGGACGAAGAACAGCCCCTGCGGCCGGACCTGCAGGAAGCCGATGATCGCCACGAACACCACCACCTTGGCGAGGCTGGCGTCGCTCCAGAACTCGGCGTAGGAGTTCAGCAGGCCGAGGCCGGCCGCGGCCAGCACCGCGCCGCGAAGCTGGCCCAGGCCGCCCGCGACGACCACGAGGAACGCGTCCACGATGTAGTACGTCCCGAGCGTCGGGCCGACCGGCCCGATCAGCGTGAGGGCGACCCCCGCGACCCCGGCGAGGCCGGAGCCGATGAAGAACGTCCGCTGGTCGACCCGCCCGGTGTCGATGCCGCTCGTGGCCGCCAGTCTCCTGTTCTGCATCACGGCCCGCATGCGCCGCCCCTGGCCGGTCCTGTTCATATACGCCCAGATCGCGAGCACCGACGCCGCGGCGAGCGCCATGATGAACAGCCGGTTGTACGGCAGGATCCCGATGCCGCCGCGCAGCCAGGCGGGCGAGGAGACCTGCACGTTGGGCGCTCCGAACAGGTCTCGCGCGAGTTGCTGGAGCATCAGGCTGACGCCCCAGGTGAGCAGCAGCGTGTCGAGTGGGCGGCCGTAGAAGCGCCTGATCAGCGTGCGCTCCAGCACCAGGCCCATGAGCCCGGCGACCACGAACGCGGCCGGGAGGGCGATCAGGAAGCCCACCCCCTGGAGCAGGTAGGCCGTGTAGGCCCCCGCCATGATGAACTCGCCGTGGGCCATGTTGACCACGCCCATCTGCCCGAACGTGAACGTCAGGCCGAGGGCGATGAGCAGCAGGACCGCTCCGATCGACAGCCCGATCGGCAGCTGGTTGAGCACTCCCTCCATGTCGGCCGTCAGACCAGGCCGCCGGCCCAGGAGTACGTCTTGAGGTAGGGATCCGGCTTGATCGGTTCGCCGGAGTTCCACACCTCCTTGATCTGGCCGTCCGGCTGGACGACCCCGATGCGCGCGGTCTTGTAGACGTGCTGGTTGTCGCCGTCGATGGTGACCTTGCCCTCGGGCCGGTCCAGGGACACGCCGCCGGCGGCCTTCTTGACGGCCTCCACGTCGGTGGTCCCGGCCTTCTCGGCGGCCTCGGCCCACAGATAGACGGCGTTGTATCCGGCCTCCATCGGGTCGGAGGTCACCTTGTCGGCGCCGTACTTCGCCTTGAACGCGGCGACGAACTTCTCGTTGGCCGGGGTGTCGGTCGTCTGGTAGTAGTTCCAGGCCACGAGCTGCCCGGCGACGTTGTCGACCCCGATGCCTTTGACCTCCTCCTCGGCCACGGACACCGACATGACCGGCATCTGGTCGGCGCTGATCCCGGTGCTCTTGAGCTGCTTGAAGAACGCGACGTTGCTGTCGCCGTTCAGGGTGTTGAAGACCGCGTCCGGCTTCGCCTCGACGATCTTGTTGACGAGCGTGCTGTACTCGGTGTGCCCGAGCGGGGTGTACTCCTCGCCGAGGATCTCCATCCCGTTGGCCGCGGCGTACGCCTTGATGATTTTGTTCGCGGTTCTCGGGAAGACATAGTCGCTGCCCACGAGGAAGAGCTTCTTCTTGCCCTTCTCCTTCAGATAGTCGAGCCCGGGGACGATCTGCTGGTTGGTCGTCGCGCCCGTGTAGAAGATGTACGGCGAGCTTTCCAGTCCCTCGTACTGGACCGGATACCACAGCAGCGCCTTACGCTTTTCGAAGACGGGGAGCATCGCCTTGCGGCTCGCCGACGTCCAGCCGCCGAAGACGGTGGCGACCTTGTCCTGCGCGATGAGTTTGGTGGCCTTCTCCGCGAAGGTCGGCCAGTCGGACGCGCCGTCCTCCACCACGGGCTCCAGTTTCTTGCCCAGCACGCCGCCCGCCGCGTTGATCTCCTCGATCGCGAGCAGTTCCGCGTCCCTGACCGTCACCTCGCTGATGGCCATCGTGCCGCTGAGCGAGTGAAGAATGCCCACCTTGATGGTGTCGGAGCCGCCGGACGAGGCCGATGTGTCATTCGTGGACGATTGTCCGGCACAGGCCGCGAGCGTCACAGCCGCGAGCGTGAACACCGCTCCGGTGCGCCATAATGAGTTACGCAAATGCCTCTCCCTTGCCGCCGCGGTCCCCGCACCGATCCGTCTGCCGCCAAGGTGAGCGCGCGGTATTTCCCGCCGAAATCCCGGCGGTTAACAACTCATTAGCGAAGGCTCACCGCCGTCCGGATACGCATACGAAATCAGCGGGTAACGCGGGGGAAACGCCGGGTACTTATCGTCCCGCCATGCGGCTCACTCCACACGAACAGGAACGGCTCCTCATCCACGTCGCCGCGGGCGTGGCCCGCGAGCGCAAGGAGCGCGGCCTTCGCCTCAACCATCCGGAGGCGACGGCCCTCATCGCGTCCTTCCTCCTGGAAGGCGCCCGCGACGGCCGCAGCGTCGCCGACCTGATGGACGCCGGCCGCAAGGTCCTGCGGCGCGAGGACGTCATGGAGGGCGTGCCCGAGATGCTGGAGTCCGTCCAGATCGAGGCCACCTTCCCCGACGGCACCAAGCTCGTCACCGTCCACAACCCGATCACATGAGCGAGCGAAGCGAGCGAACCGGTGAGCACGGCGTCCCGGGCGAGATCGTATGCGGCGACGGCGACGTGCCGCTGAACCCCGGCAGGGAGCGGATCACCCTGAGAGTCGTCAACACGGCCGACCGCCCGGTGCAGGTCGGGTCGCACTACCACTTCGCCGCCGCCAACCCCGGCCTCGATTTCGACCGCGAGGCGGCCTGGGGCACGCGCCTGGACATCCCGGCGGGCACCGCGGTCAGGTTCGAGCCCGGGGTGGAGCGCGACGTCACGCTGGTCCCGATCGCCGGCCACCGGGTCGTACCGGGCCTTCGTCCCGAGTGGGCCGGGCCTCTCGACGGGAGGACCGATGTCTAGCGTCGAACGCTCCCGCTACGCCGCGCTGTACGGCCCGACCACCGGCGACCGGGTGCGCCTGGCCGACACCGACCTGTACGTCGAGGTGACCGAGGACCTGTCGATGGGTCCCGCCGGAGCGGGCGACGAGGCCGTGTTCGGCGGCGGCAAGGTCATCCGCGAGTCGATGGGGCAGGCGCGCACCACGAGGGCCGAGGGCGCGGCCGACCTCGTCATCACCGGCGCGGTGATCCTCGACCACTGGGGCGTGGTCAAGGCCGACATCGGCGTCCGCGACGGCCGGATCGCCGCCATCGGCAAGGCCGGCAACCCCGACACGATGGACGGCGTCCACCCGGACCTCGTCATCGGCCCGTCCACCGAGATCCTCGCGGCGAACGGCAAGATCGTCACGGCGGGCGCCGTCGACTCCCACGTCCACCTGATCTGCCCGCAGATCCTCGACGAGGCGCTCGCCTCCGGCGTCACGACGGTCGTCGGCGGCGGCACCGGCCCCGCCGAGGGCACGAAGGCCACGACCGTGACCGGAACCTGGTATCTCGGCCGGATGCTGGAGTCGCTGGACACCTATCCGGTCAACGTGGCCCTGCTCGGCAAGGGCAACACGGTCAGCGAGGAGGGGCTGCTCGAACAGCTCAGGGCCGGGGCGTCGGGCTTCAAGCTGCACGAGGACTGGGGCACCACCCCCGCCGCCATCGACGCGTGCCTGCGGGTGTGCGACGCCACCGGGGTGCAGGTCGCCATCCACACCGACACGCTGAACGAGGCGGGGTTCGTGGAGTCGACCCTGCGGGCCATCGGCGGCCGGGCGATCCACGCCTACCACACCGAGGGCGCCGGCGGCGGCCACGCCCCGGACATCATCACGGTGGCCTCCCACGCCAACGTGCTGCCGTCGTCCACCAACCCGACCCGGCCGCACACCGTCAACACCCACCACGAGCACCTGGACATGCTGATGGTGTGCCACCACCTCAACCCCGCCATCCCGGAGGACCTGGCGTTCGCCGAGTCGCGGATCCGGCCGACGACGATGGCGGCCGAGGACGTCCTGCACGACATGGGCGCGATCTCGATGATCGGCTCGGACTCCCAGGCCATGGGCCGGATCGGCGAGACGATCATCCGCACGTGGCAGACGGCGCACGTGATGAAGCGGCGCCGCGGCGCGCTGCCGGGCGACGGCCCGGCCGACAACCTTCGCGCCCGCCGCTACGTCGCCAAGTACACGATCAACCCGGCGATCGCCCACGGCCTGGACGCGGAGATCGG
The DNA here is from genome assembly GCF_040644495.1 of Microbispora sp. NPDC046973. Classification (NCBI taxonomy): domain Bacteria; kingdom Bacillati; phylum Actinomycetota; class Actinomycetes; order Streptosporangiales; family Streptosporangiaceae; genus Microbispora; species Microbispora sp. NPDC046973. The sequence continues at coordinate 30,474 of NZ_JBEYWQ010000022.1, forward strand.
CTCGGTGGAGCCCGGCAAGCTCGCCGACCTCGTCCTGTGGAGCCCGGCCTTCTTCGGGGTCAAGCCGGACCTCGTCGTCAAGGGCGGCGTCATCGCCTACGCGCAGATGGGCGACGCGAACGCGTCGATCCCGACGCCGCAGCCCGTGCTTCCCCGGCCGATGTTCGGCGCGGCCCCGGCCACCGCGGCCGCGACGTCGCTGCACTTCGTCGCGCCGCTCGCGTTGGAGGACGGCCTGGCCGGCCGCCTGGCCGTGGGCAGGCGGCTGGTCCCCGTGGCCGACGTACGCGCCCGGCGCAAGGACGCGATGCCGCTCAACGACGCCCTGCCGGACATCCGGGTGGACCCCGACACCTTCGCCGTACGCGTGGACGGCGAGCTGATCGAGCCCGCCCCGGCCGAGTCGCTGCCGATGGCGCAGCGCTACTTCCTCTTCTGATGCCCGTCATGGAGGGGGACGCGGCGCTGCTGCTGCTCGCCGACTCGCGGCTGCCCGCGGGCGGGCACGCCCACTCGGGCGGCGTGGAGGAGGCCGTACGGCGGGGCACGGTCACCGGCACCGGCGACCTGGCGCGGTTCCTGCGCGGCAGGCTCGCCACCGCCGGCCTCGTCACCGCCGCCCTCGCCGCCACCGCGTGCGAGCTGGCCGCCGCCGAAGCCGGCGCCGGAGCCGCCACCGCGCCCGCCGCGCCCGCCGCGTACGGCGGCGGTGCAGGCCCGCAGCTCGGCGCCGCCCGCGACCCGAAGGTGCCGCCCGCGGACGACGCCGCGGACGGCATCGAGCTGTGGCGGCGGCTGGACACCGAGGCCGACGCCAGGACCGCCTCGCCCGCCCAGCGGGAGGCCGCCCGCACGCAGGGACGGCTCCTGCTGCGCACGGCCCGCCGGCTGTGGCCCTCGGCCGCCCTGGACGCGCTCGCGCGGGCCGTGCCCGAGGGCCCGCACCACCCCGTCGCGCTCGGCGCGGCTGCGGCCTCGGCGGGGTGCGCGCCCCGCCAGGCCGCGCTGGCCGCCGCCTACACCTCGGTCACCGGCCCGGCCACGGCGGCCGTGCGGCTCCTCGGCCTCGACCCGGTCACCGTCCACCGCCTGCTCGCCGGCCTCGCCCCCGCGCTCGAGGACGCGGCCCGCGCCGCCTGCGCGGCGCTCGACGACGCGGCCCCGGCGGATGACGAGCCGGACGGGCGCGAGACGGAACACCACCCGGAACACATCTCAGAACGGCACCCGGGACAGCAGCCTGGACACCCCCATGGGCGGCATGCGGCCTGGCACGCGCGATGGCGCGCGCTGCCGGGGCACAGCGCGCCCGCGCTCGACCTCCTGGCGGAGGGACACCTGACCAACCCAATGAAGCTCTTCGTCTCCTGACGTCTTCGCACCGGCCACCGCACGAGAAAGAGCAGGTACCCACATGGGCGCTCACCACGACGACCTCCACGACGCGGCCGAGCCACACGGGCGGGCGCTCCGCCTCGGCATCGGCGGACCGGTCGGCAGCGGCAAGACCGCCCTGGTGGCGGCGCTGTGCCGCAGTCTCGGGCCGTCCCTGCGGCTCGGGGTCGTGACCAACGACATCTACACCACCGAGGACGCCGACTTCCTGCGCCGCGCGGGGGTCATCGACCCGGAGCGGATCCTCGCCGTGCAGACCGGCTGCTGCCCGCACACGGCCATCCGGGACGACATCGCCGCCAACCTGGACGCCGTCGAGACGCTGGAGGAGCGGTTCGGGCCGCTCGACCTCGTGATCGTCGAGAGCGGCGGCGACAACCTCACCGCCACGTTCAGCCGGGGCCTGGCCGACCGGCAGATCTTCGTGCTCGACGTGTCGGGCGGCGACAAGGTGCCGCGCAAGGGCGGGCCGGGCGTGACCTCGGCCGACCTGCTCGTCGTCAACAAGACCGACCTCGCGCCGATGGTCGGCGCCGACCTGACCGTGATGTCCCGCGACGCGGCGGCCGTACGGGACGGCAAGCCGGTGCTGTTCACGTCGATCAGGGAGGACAAGGGCGCCCACACCGTGGCGGAGTGGGTGACGCACATGGTCGACGCCTGGCAGCACGAGCACGGCGAGCCGCACCGCCACGCCGTCCCGAGCGCCGTCCAGCAGGCTCCGGCGTCCTGACCGGCATGACGGCCGTCACCGCGCGTGCGCTGATCAGGACGGAGGCCGCGGGCGGCGGCCGGACCCGCCTGGAGACGCTGCGGTCCGATCCGCCGCTGACGCTGCGGCAGACCGGCCCGCAGCGGGTCCACCTCGTCTCGACGGGCGCGGGCCCGCTGCGCGGCGACCACCTCGACCTCGGCGTGGACGTCGCCCCCGGCACCTCGCTGGAGGTCCGCTCGGTGGGTGCCACGCTGGTGCTGCCGGGTCTCGCGGACGCCCCTTCGGTCATGGTCGTGCGGGCGCGGGTCGGCGCGGGCGCCACCCTGCACTTCTCCCCCGAGCCGACCGTCCTCGCCGCCGGATGCGCCCACCGCCTCGTCGTACGGCTCTCGCTCGCCGAGGACGCCACGGTCTTCTGGCGGGAGGAGATCGTCTTCGGGCGGCACGGCGAACGGCCGGGACGCGGCCACGCGCGGTTCGACGCGACCGTGGCCGGACGGCCCCTGCTCCGTCAGGACCTCCTGGTGGGCGAGGAGGCGGTGGACGGCAGCCCGGCCGTCTACGGCGACGCCCGGTGCGTCGGCGCGACCCTGATCGCGGGACCCGCCTGGGCCCCGCCCGCCGTGCCGGACGTCAAGCGTGAGCGGCGGGCCGTGGTGGGGGACGGCTGGGCGGCGCTGCCGCTTGCCGGTCCCGGCGTGCAGGTGTGCGCGCTCGGCGCGGACGCGGTCCAGCTCAGGGAGCGGCTGCGGCGCGGCGAGGAGGCCGCGGCCGCCGCGTGCGGCTCGGCGCCCGGCGCCCCGCCGGCCGGCCTGGACCGGCTCCGAGGCACGCCAAGGGCTGAAACCGGCCGCCTCGCGCCGTAGCCTGGTGATCGTGTCGGAACCCACGCAGCATCCCGGCAGGCCGCGGCGAGGCACCAGCGTGGCCGGCGTCCTGCGGGCCGCCGGCGTGTTCGTCGCGGGATTCGCGCTGGCCGTGACCGCGCTGCTCCCGTGGGCGGGCCTCACCGCCGAGTTCGGCATCCTCAACGCGTCGCTCACGCACGCCGTGCGCGGCGTGGACGCGGGCCCCGGCTGGTTCGTGCTGGGCGCCGGGATCGCGGCGATGCTGCTCGGCGTGCTCGGCGCGACGCGAAACTGGCTGTTCACCGGGCTGGCGATCCTGCCCGGCGCGGTGGCCGCCTTCGCGCTGGCCATGTTCCTCGCCGACCCGCGCGACCTCGTGGGCCGGCTCGACTTCCAGGTCTCCGGGCTGCTGCGGGTGCACCCGACGATCCAGTACGGCTGGTTCGCCGGCCTGCTGGCCTCGGTCGCGCTGGCCGTGCTCGCCGCCGCGGCGCTGCTGCGCCGCCGGTGACGGCCGTCAGTCGTAGAAGCCGAGACGCCGCAGCTGCTTGGGATCGCGCTGCCACTCCTTGGCGACCTTGACCCGCAGGTCGAGGTAGACGCGGGTGCCGAGCAACGCCTCGATCTGCTGCCGCGCGCGGGTGCCCACGTCCTTGAGCCTCGTGCCGCCCGGGCCGATCACGATCGCCTTCTGCGAGGGGCGCTCGACGAACATGTGCGCGTACACGTCGAGGAGGTCGTCGCGGCCCTCCCGGGGGTTCATCTCCTCCACGACCACCGCGATCGAGTGGGGCAGCTCGTCGCGCACGCCCTCCAGCGCGGCCTCGCGGATCAGCTCGGCGACCAGCACCTGCTCGGGCTCGTCGGTCAGCTCCCCGCCGGCGTACAGCGGGGGCGACTCCGGCAGCCGCTTGACGAGCACGTCGGCGAGGACGTCGAGCTGCTCGCCGCCCTGCGCCGACACCGGGACGATCTCCGCGAACTCGGCCAGCGCGGACACCGCGAGAAGCTGGTGCGCGACCTGCTCGCGGGTGGCGAGGTCGCACTTGGTGACGACCGCCACCACCGGGGTCTTCTTGACGGCGGCGAGCTTGTCGACGATGAACCGGTCGCCCTTGCCGATCGGCTCGTTGGCCGGGACGCAGAACCCGATCACGTCGACCTCGGTGAGCGTGGACAGCACCAGACTGTCCAGCCGCTCCCCCAGGAGCGTGCGGGGACGGTGGAATCCGGGGGTGTCCACGATCACCAGCTGGGCGTCCGGCCGGTGGACGATGCCGCGGATGGCCCGCCGCGTGGTCTGCGGCTTGGACGAGGTGATCGCCACCTTGGTGCCGACCAGGGCGTTCATCAGGGTGGACTTGCCGACGTTGGGCCTGCCGACGAAGCAGGCGAAGCCCGCACGGAAACCGCTCGATTCGGCGTCCACGTCAGATGTACCGGCCCTTCAGCGAACCGTCCGGGGCGGCCAGGAACAGTGTGCCGTTGCCCATGTCCTCGATGACGGCCACATCCTGCTCCGCCGGGTCGTCGGCCTCGGTGACGATCGCCGCCGCCTCCAGGGACTTCGCCCCGCTGGACACGGCCATGGCCACGGCCGCCTGGAGGGCCGAGAGCCGGAGCGAGGGCAGCGCCACCGTGGTCGCGGCGTACGTCCGGCCGGTCTCGTCGCGCACCGCGGCGCCCTCGGGGGTGCCGCCGCGCGCCCGCGCCGACCTGGCCAGCGTGATGATCTTGTTGTCCTCGGGGTCCAGCGTCTGTGTCACGCGTCAAGCGTACCGACCTCGCGGACGAGCAGCCGTGCCAGTTCGGCCGTGCGGGCGGGGTCGGGCGGGGTCAGGCCCGCGTGCACGAGCGCGATGAGCGTATGGCCGGAGCGGGCGACGACCACGTGCATCCGGTAGGGGTAGCCGCCGACCCTCCCCGACAGGGCCCGGCCCGCCGCGTCCGGCCCGCCGATGCCGGGCAGCGGCGTCCGCGCGGCCGCCAGGCGGTCGTACGGCGTGCCGCCGTCGGCCGTCGCGCAGCGGGAGACGGCGTCGCGCAGCGCGGCCAGATGCCCGGCCGCCTCGCCGCCGTCGTAGACGGCGACGCCGACCCCGGCGAGCTCGCCCGCGTGCGCGCCCTGGTAGGTGGCGGCGGCGGTGCCGCTGAGCCCCTCGCGCGGAAGCCTGCCCGCGGCCGCGTCGAACAGCAGGCGGCAGGCGCGGGCGCGGGGACGGAACGGCGGACGCCAGGGCGCCCGCGCGTGGCTGAAGAACCCGTCGGGAAGGCCGTCCATCCTGCCGAGCACGACCGGCGGACGGCTCGCGTCCGCCGGCTTGCCGGGTGTCCGGACGGCGGCGTACGTGACCGCGCCCGTGCCGCAGGCACCGGTGGACAGGACCAGGCAGCCCGCGACGGCCGCGTGGACGATGCGCATACCCGCCTCCCCGCTTTGCCGGAGGTCTTCCTTCCCCGGACCGCGAGCGGGTAATCACATTGCGTAATCAATACGGGGCTCCCACCCTGAACCGGGTGAGAGCCCCGCACCGATCACGGATCCCCCAAGGGAGGCTCCGGTGCGCCGCGAACCCCTCCCGGCGCGCCGGACTCCCCAACGAGGCGCCCCGAACCCCTTCTGAGCGCCTGGGACAACAGTGGCCGGGCGCGCTTGCAGCTCGGTTGAAAGACGCTTGCAGTCCGGGACGGCGACGCGTCACTCGTGGTCGGCGCCGGCGGCCACGACCTCATCGCCCGTCGCGAGCTCCTCGCGGCGCACGACGACCGTGCTGATCCGGTTGCGGCGTCCCGCCAGGTTCTCGGCCGTCAGGCGCAGGCCGCCGACCACCGCCTCCGAGCCCGCGATCGGCACCCGGCCCAGGGCGTGCGCCAGCAGGCCTCCGACGGTGTCGACGTCCTCGACCTCGATCTCGGTCTCGAACAGCTCGCCGAGCTCGTCGACCGGGAGCCGTGCGGTCACCCGCACCGCCCCGTCGTCCAGCCATTCGACCCGGGGGGCCTCCTGGTCGTACTCGTCGGCGATCTCGCCGACGATCTCCTCGATGACGTCCTCGATGGTGACGAGGCCGGCGGTGCCGCCGTACTCGTCGATGACGATGGCGAGGTGGATCTGCCGCGCCTGCATCTCGCGCAGCAGTTCGTCGATCGGCTTGCTTTCCGGCACGTATGTCGCGGGGCGCATGAGCTCGTCCACCCGCACGCCGCCGTCGCCGGTGTCCTGGATGCGGCGGACGATGTCCTTGAGGTAGGCGATGCCCACCACGTCGTCCTCGTTCTCCCCGACCACGGGGACGCGGGAGAACCCGCTGCGCAGGGCCAGCGAGAGCGCCTGGTTGAGCGTCTTGCCGCGCTCGATGAAGACCATGTCGGTGCGCGGCACCATGACCTCGCGCACCAGCGTGTCGCCGAGCTCGAAGACCGAGTGGATCATCTCCCGCTCGTCGGGCTCGATGACCCGGCGCTGCTCGGCCAGGTCGACGAGGTCGCGCAGCTCGGCCTCCGAGGTGAACGGGCCCTCGCGGAAGCCCTTGCCCGGGGTGAGCGCGTTGCCCAGCAGGATCAGCAGCTCGGGCAGCGGGCCGAAGATGCGGGTCAGGCCGTACACGATGGGCGCGCTCGCCAGCGCCACCGGCTCGGCGTGCTGGCGGCCGAGCGTACGCGGCATGACCCCGACGATGACGTAGCTCACCAGGATCATCACCACGGCCGCCAGGGCGTACGCCTGCCCCCGGTCGCCGAGCCAGTCGATGAACAGCAGCGTCGTGATCACCGTGGCGACGAGCTCACAGCTCAGACGCAGCAGGAGCACCAGGTTGAGGTAGCGCGGCGGGTCGGCGACGATCGCCTGCAGCCGCACCGCGCCGCGCCGGCCCTCCTTGACGAACTCCTCCGCGCGCACCCTGGAGATGCGGGTCAGCGCCGTCTCCGCGCTCGCCAGCAGGCCGCCGGCCACGATCAGGAAGACGGCGGAGAGCAGCCAGCCGTTGTTCACGGCTTACGCCGCACCTCCCGCCACGCCCCGAGCAGTTCGTCCTGCAGCCCGAACATCTCGGCGTGCTCCTCGGGCTCGGCGTGGTCGTAGCCGAGCAGGTGCAGGATGCCGTGCGTGCACAGCAGCTCCAACTCGTCCTGCGCGCTGTGCCCGGCCTCGGCGGCCTGCTTGGCCGCCACCTGGGGGCACAGCACCACGTCGCCGAGAAGCGCCGGGTCGGGGGACGCGTCCTCGTCCCGGCCGCCGACGTTGGGCCGCAGCTCGTCCATGGGGAAGGCCAGCACGTCGGTCGGGCCCGGCTCCCCCATCCACTGCTCGTGCAGCTCGGCCATCGCCGCCTCGTCGATCACCAGGATCGACAGCTCGGCCAGAGGGTTGATCCCCATCCGGCCGAGGACGTGCCCGGCCAGCTCGACCAGCGCCGACTCGTCGACCTCGACGCCGGACTCGTTGGCCACCTCGATGCTCACGGGGTCTCCTCACCCGTCATGGTCGCGCTCACCGCCGGTTGTTCCGCGGCCGCTTGTTGATCGCGCGCGGCTCGGACGCCATCGCGGCGTCGTAACGGCCGTAGGCGTCGACGATGTCGCTCACCAGCTTGTGCCGTACGACGTCGGCGCTGGTCAGCCTGCTGAAATGGATATCCTCGATGCCCTCGAGGATGTGCTGGACGACCTTCAGGCCGCTGTCCTGGCCGCCGGGCAGGTCGATCTGGGTCACGTCGCCCGTGACCACGATCTTCGAATTGAACCCGAGCCTGGTCAGGAACATCTTCATCTGCTCGGGCGAGGTGTTCTGCGCCTCGTCCAGGATGATGAAGGCGTCGTTGAGCGTCCTGCCGCGCATGTAGGCGAGCGGCGCGACCTCGATCGTCCCGGCCGACATCAGGCGAGGGATCGAGTCGGGGTCGAGCATGTCGTGCAGCGCGTCGTACAGCGGCCGCAGGTACGGGTCGATCTTCTCGTAGAGCGTGCCCGGCAGGAAGCCGAGCCGCTCCCCCGCCTCGACGGCGGGGCGGGTGAGGATGATCCGGTTGACCCGCTTGTTCTGCAGGGCCTTCACGGCCTTCGCCATCGCCAGGTACGTCTTGCCGGTGCCGGCGGGGCCGATGCCGAAGACGATGGTGTGCCTGTCGATCGCGTCGACGTACCGCTTCTGGTTGACCGTCTTCGGGCGGATGGTGCGTCCCCGCGCGGACAGGATGTCCAGGGACAGGACCTCGGCCGGACGGTCGGTGGCCTGCCGCAGCATGTGGATGCTGCGCTCGACCGCGTCGGGGGACAACTCGGCACCCGAGCCGACCAGCTCCACCAGCTCCTCGAAGAGGCGCACGACGACGCCGCTCTCCTCGGGACTGCCGGTGATCGTGATCTCGTTGCCCCGCACGTGGATGTCGGCGCTGAAGGCGCCCTCGATGACCCGCAGCAGCTCGTCACCCGACCCGAGGAGGCTGACCATCGGCTGCCCCTCGGGGATGACTACCTTGGCCTGGGTCTTGTGGATGTGCTGTGACTCGGACATGGGCGGCCCTTGCGGCCCTGATCGCCTCCCTAGTTCCCTCTCATGTTAGTGCCCTCCCTCCAATCTTTGCCCCGGCGCGTCGCCCAGAGCGGCACCTCGCCGCGTTGTCGCCCCGCCCACGAAGATTCCTCGCAGGCTCGGAATCTCCGCGGGGCCCGGGGTCGTCGCCGATGACTCCGTCATCGGCTCCTCCTCCGCCTTGCGATGCACCACTCTGGACACCGCCCCGTCCGGGCAAATCTTGTCGGTCGGGCACTGCCGCTCAGCCGGGGGGCCAGGTGAGGCCTCGGCCCCCGAGGACGTGCGCGTGGACGTGGAAGACCGTCTGCCCGGCCCCCTCCCCGGTGTTGAACACGATCCGGTACCCCGTCTCTGCCACGCCCTCCTGCACGGCCACCGCGTGGCAGGCCTTGAGCAGGTCGTCGGCGAGGCCGTCGTCGGCCGCCGCCAGCGCGGCGGCGTTCTCGTGGTGAGCCTTGGGCACGACGAGGACGTGGGTGGGGGCCTGCGGGTTGATGTCGCGGAAGGCCAGCGCCCGCCCGGCCTCAAGGACGATGTCCGCCGGGATCTCCTTGGCCACGATCTTGCAGAAGAGGCAGTCGCTCACCCGCGAAAGCCTAGCCGTCGGCGCTAGTTGATGACTGCAATGATCCCCCCGGCTAGTGTGAGTGTGCGAGACTGCACCAGAAAACCCCCCTAGTGTCGGGCGAGGACACCGCTGGGCCATGCCCCCTCATGATTCGGAAGAACGTAAACCCCCCGGGGATGACGAGCGTCCTATTGATGTGACCACCGAGACCCTCGTGGCCGACAGGTCGTTGGGGACGGTGCCCGTCGGGTGGGATGCCGACATGGCCGTGACGGCGCTCTACAGCGCTCACTATCGGTCACTGGTGCGTCTCGCCGTGCTGCTGGTGCGTGATGTGGCCAGCGCGGAAGAGGTCGTTCAGGACGCGTTCGTCGCCCTCCATGGCGCCTGGCGCAGGCTGAGAGACACCGACAAGGCACTGGCCTACCTTCGCCAATCGGTCGTGAACCGATCGCGTTCCGTGCTGCGGCACCGCGCGGTCGTCGAGAAGTACGCGCCCAAGGGGCTGCCGGACGCGCCGAGCGCGGAGAACGGCGCTATCGGTGAACTGGAGCGTTCGGCCGTCATCGAGGCGCTTCGCGGCTTACCCACCCGCCAGCGCGAGGCGCTGGTGCTGCGATACTACGGCGACCTGTCGGAGGCCGAGATCGCACACGCGATGGGGATCAGCAAGGGCGCGGTGAAGAGTCACACGGCCCGCGGCATGGCCGCACTACGGATGGCACTGGAGCAGTTCTCATGACCTTCCCGCCCGACGACGAGTACGGCGAGTTGCTCCGCCGTGCCCTGCGCGCGGAGGCGGACTCGGTCGTGCCGTCTCCCGAAGGACTCGAAATCATCCGCGGGCGGATCGACCGGCGCGGTCTGCGCGGCCTGCGGAACATGCTGTGGTGGCGCATCGGAGCGGCCGCCGCTGGGGCTGTGCTCGTGGCGGGCACGGTCGTGATGATCGTCCCCGGTCTCCGGGACCAGGTGGCGCAGTCCACGGGCATCTCCAACGCGGGCGACGAGCAGGTGGACAAGACGGATACCTCGTCGGTGAACCGGCCGCCCAACCAGGCGCCCTCGCGGCCGGTCGTGATCGTGCCCGTCACCCCGAGCCCGTCCCGCGGACGGCCCGTCCCGTCCCCGACGCACAAGGTGGGCGCGACCACCAGGCCGTCGCCGTCGCCGTCCGATCCCTGCGTCACGCCCACTCCCCGGCCCGGGGTGGTGGAGCCCGACCAGGCCCTCCCGCCGACGTGCTCGCCGACGTCGGTGACGCAGCCGCCCGTGGTGACGCCCTCGGCCTCGCGCCGTCCCTCGACGGCTCCGCCCGCGACGTCCGCGCCCCCGGTCACCCCGAGCACGACGCCCACGGAGACGGCCACGCTCGACTCGGCGACCGGGACGCCCTCGCCCTGACCCGGCCCGCCGGTCATCCTGGGGTATGACCGGTGCTCGCCCGATCACCGGGGGTCGCACCGGGAGATCGTCACACGGCCGGAGGGCGTCGCGCCTCCTCGTTGGAATCCTGATCACGCAACTGACAGCGATCAGGATCGAAAGAGGCGAGACATGCCCGAAGTGTGGCGGAAGCGGGTGGGCGCGCTCGGCGCGGCCCTGGCCCTCACCATGACGGCCGCGGTTCCGGCGTCGGCGGCCGTGACGGCGGCGCCGGGAATTTCGACGGTCACCGGGATCCGGCTCTCCCTGCCCGCCCCGTCGGGGCCGCTGCCGGTCGGCACGGTCTCCGTGCGCCTGGTGGACCGGTCGCGTCCCGACCCCTGGGTGGCCGGAGGGCCCTACCGGGAGCTGATGGCGAGCGTGTGGTACCCCGCCACCCGTGCACAGCGGCGCCCGGTGTCCCCCCACCTGCCGCCGCTGGTCGCCGCCGACCTCGACGCCACGTCGGCGCCCGTCCTCCTCGGCGTACGGCCCGGCCAGGTGGACTGGGCGGCGACCCGCACGCACGCCCGCCTGCAGGCGCCCGTACGGCCGAGGGCCGGCGGCTACCCGGTGGTGCTGTACTCACCGGGCTACATGGTCCCGCGTTCGCTGGGCACGCTCGCGGCCGAGGACCTGGCCTCGCGCGGCTACGTGGTCGTCACGGTCGACCACACCTACGAGGTGTCCGCCGTCGAGTTCCCCGGCGGGCGGCTGGAGCGGGCCAAGGCGCGGGCGGACAGCATGGCCGACGCGATGAAGGCCCTCGACGTCAGGGTGGCGGACCTGCGCTTCGTCCTCGACGTGATCAGCACCAGGCACGGCGGGCTGCCCACCTGGCTGTACAAGGCGCTGGACACCACTCGCGTGGGGGCCGTGGGCTTCTCGATGGGCGGCGCGGCGACGGCGGGCCTGATGTACGCCGACCACCGGGTCAAGGCGGGAGTGAACCTCGACGGCTCGCTGCTGGGCGAGGTGGCCGAGCGCGGCCTCGACGGCCCGTTCCTCCAGCTGGCCGCCGACGAGCGGGACGACCCCTCCTGGGAGACGTTCAGGAAGCAGCGCCGGGGCTGGAAGCGCGACCTGCGGCTCGCCGGCGCGCGGCACTACTCCTTCTCCGACCTGCAGGCGCTGGTCCCGCGGATCTCCGATCGCCTGGGCACGCCGTCCGAGATCGTCGGCACCGTCGACCCGGTCCGTTCGGTCACCGCCCAGCGTGCCTACGTGGCCGCGTTCCTCGACCTGCATCTGAAGGGCCGCGAGACTCCCCTGTTCGACGGGCCGAGACCCGCGTTCCCCGAGGTGAGCTTCCTCGGCTAGTCCTCACCAGCGGCCGCAGCGGGACAGCAGGACGGCCGCCGCGGCCACGCCCGCCGTCGAGGTGCGCAGCACCGTCGGCCCCAGCAGGGCCGGCGTGGCTCCCGCGGCCCGCAACGCGGCGATCTCCTCCTCGGTGACGCCGCCCTCCGGGCCGACGACCATCACGATGTCGCCCGGCTCCTCCGGCAGGGGCAGGCGGCTCAGCGGCTCGGCGGCCTCCTCGTGCAGCACGACCGCGAGCGCCGCCGCCGAGACGAGCGAGCCGACCGCCGCGGTCGTGGCCTGCTCGGTCACCTCGGGCAGGTGAAAGCGCCGGGCCTGCTTGGCCGCCTCTCGGGCCGTGCCGCGCCAGCGGGCGAGCGCCTTGGCGGCCCGGTCGCCCTTCCACTGGGTCACGCAACGGGAGGCGGCCCAGGGGACGATCACGTCGACCCCGGCCTCGGTCATCATCTCGACCGCGAGCTCGCCCCGGTCGCCCTTGGGCAGGCCCTGGACGACCACCAGCCTCGGCCGGGGCGGCGGGACCTCGAACCGGCGCAGCACCTCGGCGGTCAGCGAGTCCTTGCCCGCCGCCGTGACCGTGCACTCGGCCACCCGCCCCGCGCCGTCGGTCAGGTCGATCCGCTCCCCCGGCCGCAGGCGGCGTACGGCGGCGGCGTGCCGCCCCTCCGGCCCGTCGAGGACGATCGTGTCCACCGCCTGGCCGGCCGCGTCCGACAGGAACACGGGAACACTCATGCGATCAGCTCAGCGGCCGTTGAAGGCGTCCCGCAGGCGGGAGAAGAAGCCCTGCTGGCCCGGGGAGAACTTGCCGGGCGGCCGCTCCTCCCCGCGCAGCTTCGACAGCTCCCGCAGCAGCTCCTCCTGCTGCGGGTCGAGCTTGGTCGGCGTCTCGACGTTCACGTGGATCAGCAGGTCGCCCCTGCCGGTCTCGTTGAGCCGCTGGACGCCCTTGCCGTACAGGGGGATGACCTGGCCGGCCTGGGTGCCGGGCCGCACGTCGATCTCCTCGGCTCCGTCGAGGGTCTCGATCGTGATCGAGGTGCCGAGCGCGGCCGCGGTCATCGGGATGTGGACCGTACAGTGCAGGTCGTCGCCGCGCCGCTCGAAGATCTGGTGCGGTCGCTCGACGATCTCCAGGAACAGGTCGCCGGGAGGCCCGCCCCCGGGGCCGACCTCGCCCTCGCCGGCGAGCTGGATGTGCGTGCCGTCCTCGACGCCGGCCGGGATCCTGACCTTGATCGTGCGCCGGGTCCTGACCCGTCCCTCGCCCGAGCACTCCATGCAGGGGTGCCGGATGACGCTGCCGTACCCGCCGCACTGGGGGCAGGGACGGGAGGTCATGACCTGGCCGAGGAACGAACGGGTCACCTGCGAGACCTCGCCGCGCCCGTGGCACATGTCGCAGGTGTCGGGGTGGGTGCCGGCCGCCGCCCCGGAGCCCTGGCAGACCTCGCAGACCACGGCGGTGTCGACCACGATCTCGCGGGTCGTGCCGAAGGCCGCCTCAGACAGGTCGAGCTCGACCCTGATGGTGGCGTTCCGGCCCCGGCGGGCGCGGGAGCGGGGCCCCCGCGCGGCGCCCGCCGAGCCGAAGAAGGCGTCCATGATGTCGCTGAACGGGAAGCCCGCGCCGAAGCCGCCGGCCCCGGCCCCCGCGGCGGCACCGCCGAACGGATCGGCGCCCATGTCGTACATGCGGCGCTTGCCCGCGTCGGACAGCACCTCGTACGCCTGGTTGATCTCCTTGAACCGCTCCTGGGTCTCCGGATCGGGGTTGACGTCCGGATGCAACTCGCGGGCGAGACGGCGGTACGCCTTCTTGATCTCTTCCTGGCTGGCGTCGCGCCGTACGCCAAGGGTCGCGTAGTAGTCGTTGGACACTTATGACCCCGCCAGGATCTGGCCGACGTAACGCGCCACCGCGCGCACCGCACCCATCGTCACCGGATAGTCCATTCGTGTCGGGCCCAGCACTCCGAGCCGGGCCAGTTCTCTGTCGCCCGAACCGTATCCCGCGGCCACGATAGAGGTGCCGCGCAGCCCGCTGTAGGGGTTCTCGGATCCGATGCGGACGGTCAGTTCGGACAGCCCGCCGGTCTCCCCCAGCAGGCGGATGAGGACGACCTGCTCCTCCAGCGCCTCCAGCACGTCCCGCAGGCCGATGCTGAAGTCGGCGGCGGCCAGGTTGGCCGTACCGCCGAAGACGATCTTCTCCTCGTGCCGCTCCACGAGCGTCTCGAGCAGCACGGAAAGGATCGTGGCCGCCACCGGCCTGTCCTCGGGAGGCAGGCGTTCGGGAACGTCGGCCACGGTCTCCGGCACCTGGGACAGGCCGCAGCCGTCCAGGCACGCGTTGAGCACGGCCCGCAGGTTCGCGACCCGGTCGTCGGCGATGGCCTCCGGCAGGTCGACCACACGCTGCTCGACCCGCCCGGTGTTCGTGATCAGCACCAGCATGACCCGGCGCTCCGCGAGCGGGACGATCTCCACATGGCGCACCGACGACCTGGTGAGCGAAGGGTACTGCACCACCGCTACCTGCCGGGTGAGCTGCGCGAGCAGCCGCACCGTGCGCATGACGATCTCGTCGAGGTCCACGGCCCCGGCGAGGAAGGTCTCGATGGCCCTGCGCTCCGCGCTCGACAGCGGCTTGATCTGCGACAGCCGGTCGACGAACAGGCGGTATCCCTTGTCCGTCGGCACCCTTCCGGCACTGGTGTGCGGCTGGGTGATGTATCCCTGCTCCTCAAGCGCCGCCATGTCGTTGCGGATCGTCGCCGGGGAGACGCCGAGGTTGTGCCTGTCCGCCAGGGCCTTGGACCCCACCGGCTCGTTGGTGGACACGTAGTCCTCGACGATGGCGCGCAGGACGGCGAGCTTGCGGTCGTCGAGCAATGTGTCACCTCCCTGTGCCTGGAAACACCGACTCTGGCACTCTGTGTTCCCGAGTGCCAAGTGTACGGCTACCACCCCACGTGGTGCGATAACGCAGAGGGCACCAAGACGGCGCAGGGCACCAGGACAAGCGAGCTGCAAATCGACCGCAAGCCGCATGGTCGACTCTTCACCCCATGCACGAGAACCAGACCTCCGCGCCGGCCGGCGTGACCGTGCGGGTGCCCCGTCCGATGCCCCCGGCGCCGCCCGGCGCGACCTTGCGGATGCCGCACCCCTTTCCCCCGCCGTACGCCGGTACCCGGCCGATCCGGCCCCGGCTGCTGTGGATCTTCCTTTCCTGGGCGCTCTTCGTCGTCCTGCTGGTGGCGGGCGTCGGCGGGTTCGCCGGTGGCCTGTTCGCCACGCTCGGCGACGCCGCGCCCGCCACGATCTTCTCCGGCGGGCAGTCGGTGAACGTCGCGCTCGACCCCGCGGACAAGCCGGCGATCTACGCGGCCGTCGACCAGCCCACCGACGTCAGGTGCCGGCTCGGCGACGGCGCCGACGCGCGGGTGCGGCTGACCCGGCCGGCCGTCTCCCAGACCGTCACGCTGAACGGCACGACCTGGGAGCTGCTATTCGAGGCCGGCGTCCCGGAGGCGGGCACCTACCCGCTCGCCTGCGAGGGCGACGGGGCGCGGTTCGGCGTCGGCAAGCAGCTCACCGGCGGCATGCTGGTGGGCGGCGCCGTCGCGCTGCTGGCGCTGCCCACCGTCGGTTTCCTGGCCGCGCTGATCGTGACGATCGTCGTGCTCGCGCGCCGCTCCGCGGCCCGCCGTCGCATGGCGTGATTTGCTAGCGTTCCCCGCATGTACGGGCGGGACGTGCTTTCCGGAGACTGGCGGCGGCCACGGCGGGGGCAGATCCCCGAGATCCCGGCCGAGCCCGACCTCGTGGTCGAGGACGCCGAGGGCCGCTTCTGCGGCGCCGTGGTGGCCTGCGACAAGGAGGCCGTGACGCTGGAGGACCGGTTCGGCAGGCGGCGGGTGTTCCCGCTGACGCCCGCCGGATTCCTCCTCGAAGGCAAACCGGTGACGCTGGTGCGTCCCCAGGGCGGCCCGAAGGGGCCGCTGCGGAGCGCCTCGGGGTCGATCGCGGTCGAGGGCCTGCGCGCGCAGGTCGCCAGGGAGAGCCGCATCTACGTCGAGGGCGTCCACGACGCCTCGCTGGTGGAGAAGATCTGGGGACACGACCTGCGGGTGGAGGGGGTCGTCGTCGAATACCTGGAGGGTGTGGACGACCTCCCGGCCATCGTCGAGGAGTTCGCCCCCGAACCGGGCAGGCGGCTCGGCGTGCTCGTCGACCACCTGGTGCCCGGCTCCAAGGAGAGCCGCATCGCCGCCCGGGTGTCCGGCGACGACGTGCTCGTGGTCGGGCATCCGTTCGTGGACATCTGGCAGGCGGTCAAGCCCCGGGCGCTCGGCATCCCCGCCTGGCCGGACGTGCCGCGCGGCGTGCCCTGGAAGGAGGGCGTGATCGCGGCCCTCGGCTGGCGGATGGACCCCCAGGAGGCGTGGCGGCACATCCTGGGCCGGGTCACGACCTACGCCGACCTTGAGCCCGAGCTGCTCGGCCGCGTGGAAGAACTGATCGACTTCGTCACGGCCTGAGCGCCCCTGGACGGGGGTCCCTGTCACCGTGCGGGCGCCTGATGGTGAGGGCCCTGCCTGCGGTACGCCCCCGGAGGCCGGCCGTAGGCGCGTTTGAAGGCGTGGGCGAACGCGTACTCAGAGGTGTAGCCCACCTTGCCCGCCACCGCGTTCGCGGGCACGTCGGAGGCACGCAGGAGCCTCGCGGCGATGGTCATGCGCCACCATGTGAGGTAGGCCAGCGGCGGCCGGCCGACCAGCGTGGTGAATCGCCGGGCGAAGGCCGCCCGTGACAGCCCCGCATGCCTGGCCAGCTCCTGGACGCTCCACTGCCGTTGCGGCTCGCCGTGCATGGCCCGCAGGGCGGCCGCGACGGGCGGGTCGTTCAAGGCGGCGCTCCAGCCGGTGGGGGTGTCCTTGCGCTCGTCGAACCAGGCACGAAGGATGTGCAGGAGGAGCACGTCCAGCAGTGCGGGCACCATGGCGTCACTGCCCGGACGGTCGCTTTCCAGCTCTCCGCCGAGGAGATCGAGTGCCGCGCGCAGGTGCGGGCGGCTGCCGACCCGGGCCGGCAGATGGACGACGTCGGGCAGCTCTTGCAGGAGTGGATGCGTGCGTGAGCGGTCGAGCAGGTAGGCCCCGCACAGCATGACCGTGTCCGGGGCGCTGCCCGGCGCACGGGCCTCCTGCGCATGGGACGGCGGTTCCGCCGGCGGCACCGGCGCGCCGGCAAGCGGGGTGGAGAGGCTGTCGGCCAGTGCGTGCCCGACACCACGAGGCAGGAACACCACATCTCCCGGCCCGAGGGGGACGGGATCACCCTCGTCCGGGATCAGCCAGGCAGCGCCCTGCAGGACCACGTGAAATCCCGCTGCGTCGCTCGAGGGGAACCTGCGGCCGAACGGGACGCTGCGGTCGACGCGGGCCGAGTGCGGCCGGCCGGTGCGCATGGTGGTGATCACGTCGGACAGGACATCCACGGATAAGACGATAAAGCAAACCCGTGCGCGTTCAACGTATTGGACGTCTCGCTTGCGATACCTACGGTGGTGCGAACCAGCGATGATCCGCCCAAGGGAGTTTCAGGTGAAGATCGCCGTCTATGGCGCGAACGGTTACCAAGGCAGGCTTGTCCTGACCGAGGCCGTCCGGCGCGGCCTGAACGTCGTGCTCGTCGGCCGCGATGCCGCGCGCCTGCGGCACGCCGCCGCCACGGTCGCCCTGTCCAATCCGGACATACGGCTGGCCGGCCCGGACATACGGGTGGCCCCTGCCGACGACCATGACGCCCTGGTCGCCGCCTTCCGCGCGGCCGACGCGGTCGTCAACTGCGCCGGTCCCTTCACCCCGACCGGGGCCGCGGTCGTCCGGGCCGCGATCGCCGCGAGCCGCCACTACGTCGACACCGCCGGCGAGCAGCCCTACATCAAGGCCGTCTTCGACACCTTCGGGGCGCGGGCGCAGGCCGCCGGGGTCACTGTGGTGCCCGCCGCGAACGACGCGTGCGTTCCGGGAGATCTGATCGCGGCCCTTCTCGCCGAACGTCTGGGACCGCTGGAGGAGATCACCAGCGTCCACCTCATCACCGGCGGCGGCGGACCATCCCGTGGATCACTCCGCTCGCTGATCGAAAGCATCGACATCATCAAGGCCGGGGGCCTGGTCTATGACGACGGCGACTGGCGGGCAGGCCTCCCCGCGCGGAAGACCTCGATCATCCTGCCCGGGAGCGCGCAGGCGGTTCCGGTGGCGAGGTTTCCCCTGTCGGAGGTCGTGACCATCCCCCGCCACGTTCGGGTCCGGCATGTCGAAGGGCTGGCCGAGGCCGCGCTCGCCGCCCGGCTGAGCGTTCCGATCGACCCGTCGATCATCGCGGGCCTGCCCGAGGGGCCCGACGAGCAGGCCCGCGCCACTCAGCGCTTCACCTACCTGATCGACGCCGTCGCGCTCGACGGCCGCCGAGCCCGCGGCGTGGTGGAAGGCCCGGACACCTACGGCACCACCGCGGTGATCGCCGTCGAGAGCGTCCGCCGCCTGGTCGCCGGCTCGGCCAAGCCCGGAGTGCTCGCTCCCGCCCAGGCCTACGACCCCGCCGCCTTCCTGCGCTCCCTCCTGCCCCACAACGTGCACTGGACCATCCAGGAAGGCGAGGAGCGGACGGCAGGCAACTGACCCATGGGTGTCGAGCTGCTCGGTCGCACATCCGCGATCGGCCGGTTCGCGGGCACTAAGGCGTGAGGTCCCGCACCACGGCGTCGGCGAGCAGCCTGCCGCGCAGCGTGAGCACGGCCAGGCCCGCCTTGAACGCCTCCGTCTCCAGCAGCCCGTCCGCCAGCGCCCGCGCGCACGCCGTACGCGCCTGGGGGTCGAGATCGGCGAGCGGGAAGCCCGAGGCGAGGCGCAGCTCCAGCATGACCCGCTCCACGGCCCTGCCCTCCGCCGCCAGCACCTCACGGGCGTGCGCGGGCGAGGTCCCGGCCGCCAGGCGGGCGGCGTACGCCGCGGGGTGCTTGACGTTCCACCAGCGGGTGCCGCCGACGTGGCTGTGCGCCCCCGGCCCGGCCCCCCACCAGTCGCCGCCGGTCCAGTACAGCAGGTTGTGGCGGCAGCGCGCCTCGTCGCCCGCCGCCCAGTTGGAGATCTCGTACCAGCTCAGGCCCGCGGCCGTCAGCATCTCCTCGGCGATGAGGTAGCGGTCGGCCGCCACGTCGTCGTCCGGCATCGGCAGCTCGCCGCGCCGGATCCTGGCGGCGAGCCGGGTGCCGTCCTCGACGATCAGGGAGTACGCCGAGACGTGGTCGGGCCCGGCGGCCAGCGCGGCTTCCAGGGAGGCCCGCCAGTCGTCGTCGCTCTCCCCCGGCGTGCCGTAGATCAGGTCGAGGTTGACATGCTCGAACCCGGCCTCGCGAGCCTCCCGTACGGCCTCGGCGGGCCGGCCGGGGGTGTGCCGCCGGTCGAGTACGGCGAGGACGTGCTCGCCCGCGCTCTGCATGCCGAAGCTCACCCGGGTGAACCCGCCCGCCCGCAGTTCCTTCAGGTAGGCCGGGTCCACGGACTCGGGGTTGGCCTCGGTCGTCACCTCGGCGTCCGGCCGCAGGCCGAACTCCTCGCCGATGGCGTCCAGGATCCGTACGAGGTCGGCGGCGGGCAGCAGGGTCGGCGTGCCGCCGCCGAAGAAGACGGTCTCCACGGGCGGCGCGGCGTCTCCCAGCACGCGCCGGGCCAGCCGTATCTCCTCGACGGCGGTGGCGGCGTAGTCGCGCTGCGCGGCGCCGGGGCCCAGCTCGGCCGCCGTGTAGGTGTTGAAGTCGCAGTAGCCGCAGCGCGTCGCGCAGAACGGCACGTGGACGTAGAAGCCGAACGGGCGGGAGCCGAGCCCGTCGAGGGCCTCGGACGGCAGCTCGCCGCTCGCGGGGACGGGGTCGCCGTCGGGAAGCACTGAAGGCACGCTCTCCAGTCTGCCGTCACTCGCGCCCTGCCATTGACGCCCTGATCACCGCGGTCTACGATCGCAGCAATTTACAGGAAACTTTCCTATAAAAAGCGCTCGGGAGGCCGGCGTGCTCATGAGAAGGACCCTCGCCGTGGCGGTCGCCGCCACCCTGGCGGCCGGGCTGGCGCCGGCAGCGGCCCAGGCCACCCCCGGCGGGGACCGTTACAAGCGGGTCGCCTACTTCATCCAGTGGGGGATCTACGCGCGGAACTTCCACGTGAAGGACGTGGACGCCAGCGGCGCCGCCGGGAAGCTGACCCACCTCAACTACGCCTTCGGGTTCGTGGGACCCGAAGGCACCTGCTACTCCGCCGACCCCTGGGCGGACTGGCAGCGTCCCGTGCCCGCCGAGCAGAGCGTCGACGGCGTCGCCGACGCCGACGACCAGCCGCTCAAGGGCAACCTCGGCCAGCTCAAGAAGCTCAAGGCCCGCCACCCCGGCCTCAAGGTCCTCATCTCCCTCGGCGGCTGGACCGGCTCCAAGTACTTCTCCGACGCCGTCCTCACCCCCGAATCCCGGGCCAGGCTCGCCGCCTCCTGCGTCGGCCTGTGGCTCAAGGGCGACCTGCCCGGCCTGCCCCCCGGCGCCGCCGCCGGCGTGTTCGACGGCATCGACCTCGACTGGGAATGGCCCGGCTCGGCCGGGAACGACGGCAACGTCATCCGCCCGGAGGACAAGCAGAACTTCACCCTGTTCCTGGCCGAACTGCGCCGCCAGATGAAGGCCCACGACCGGCGCGACGAACTGACCGCCTTCCTCCCCGCCGCAGCCGCCAAGATCGACGCCGGGTTCGAGGTGCGCAAGGTCTTCGACCAGCTCGACTTCGCCACCGTCCAGGGCTACGACCTGCACGGCCCCTGGGAGAACCGCACCGGCCACCAGGCCAACCTGCTCACCGACCGGCGCGACCCCAACGACGTGAAGTACAGCGTCGACCAGACCGTACGCGACTACGTAGGACGCGGCGCACCCAAGCAGAAGATCGTCATCGGCGTCCCCGCGTACGGCCAGGGCTGGACCGGCGTGACCTCCGGCGGCGACGGCCGGTACGCCACGGCCACCGGCCCCGCCCCCGGCACCTGGGCCGCAGGCAGCGACGACTACAAGAACCTCGTCGACAAACCCGGCAAGCGCTACCGCGACCTGCTCACCGGCACCCTGTGGCTCTACGACGGCAACGAGTTCTGGTCCTATGACGACCCCGCCGTCATGCTGCAGAAGGCCGCATACATCCGCCTCAAGGGCCTCGGCGGCTCCATGCTGTGGTCCATCGACCAGGACGACGCCGAAGCCTCCCTCACCAGCGCCCTCTACTCCGTCCTGCGCTGACCTCCACCCGGGAGGAGGGCCGCCGCGACTCTCCTCCCCGATGGAGATGTCCAGCTCCCGCATCGCCCGTCTCGGGCTCCGCACCCAGTCCCCTACCAGGCGGTCGCGCCGCCGTCAGCCGCGTAGTTGGCGCCCGTGATGTACGCCGCCCGGTCGGAGGCGAGGAATGCCGCCAGCTCGACGATCTCCTCTGGCCGGGCGAAGCGCTTGAGGAGCGTCTTACGGGTTATCGCGTCCCTGGCGGCCTGGTCGTCGCCGAGATCGCGGTCACTGGCCGGGGTGAGGACCGGCCCGGGGCTGATCGCCACCGCGCGGATCCCGTGGCGCGCGCCTTCGAGCGCGAATTGCCGGGTCATGCCGATGACCCCGGCGTTCGCCGCGCTGTGCGCGACCATCGGGGGGACCTCACCGGCGATCATGCCGGCCATGGACGCGACGTTGATGATGACGCCACCGCCCCGGCGGACCAGGTACGGCCAGGCGAACTTCGACACGAAGAAGGGAATGTCGAGTTCGCCGGCGATGGTCACCCGCCAGTCGTCCACCGAGAAATCGGGCATCGGTCCGAAGCGGGGCATGGCCGCGTTGTTGTAGACGACGTCAAGCCCGCCATATGCCGCCACGGTGTCCTCGACCAGCTGCCGCGCCTGTTCCGGGTCGGTGAGGTCGACGGGTGCGATGCCCGTCATGTCACCTCCGGCGCGACGGACGAGTTCCACCGTCTCGTTGTTGGCATCGACCTGGATGTCGCATCCGACGACCTTCGCGCCTTCCCGCGCGAAGACCAGCGACGCGACCCGGCCCTGACCTCCGGCGGTGCCGGTGATCAGCACCACCTTGCCGTCAAGCGTTCCCATGGAATTCCTCCTGATCCCCGTGTTTCGCGCGAACTCACCGGACGCGCAGCGGCGCGAGTGCCGTGCTCCACGCCACGACCTGGTCCAACACGGCGGTGAGCGACTCGAGCTGGAAGTCGTTGGGCGTGAACACGCTGAAGTCCTTGAAGTCGGTGAAGAGCGACAGCGCCACCTGGGCCCGCACGTCGGCCATCTGGAGCTCGCCGGCGATCAGGCGCAGGTGTTCCACCGCACGGGTGCCGCCGACCGAGCCGTAGCTGACGAAACCGACGGCTTTGTTGTTCCACTCGCCGTACAGGAAGTCGATGGCGTTCTTCAGCGCACCCGACGTCGAGTGGTTGTATTCCGGCGTCACCATGACGAACCCGTCGAACGAGGCGATCTTGTCGGCCCACGCCATGGTGTGCGGCTGTGTGTACTGGCCCAGCGACGGCGGCAGCGCCTCATCGAGGTGCGGGAGTTTGTAGTCGAGCAGGTCGACGAGCTCGAACTCCGCGTCGGTCCGCTGCGCGGCGACCTGGTGCACCCAGTGGGCGACGGCCTCCCCGTTGCGTCCGGGGCGGGTGCTGCCGAGGATGATCCCGATTCTGGTCATGACGATCTCACTTTCGCGGTGAAATGCTTGCTTCGCGAAGAAACCATATGAGTACTTCTTTCGTGAAGCAAGTAGAGTGTCCCCATGACCACATCGCAGCCGGCGCAGCCGGTGCAGCCGCTGACCGCTGACGAGGAGGCGTTGATCCGCGCGCTGCCTCGCCTGATCTACGCGCTGCCCCGCGCGATCGACGCCGACATGGTGCGCGAACAACAGTTGCCGCTCATCGAGTGGACCGCCCTGATGCGGTTGTCGGAGGCGCCGCAGCGGCGGATGCGGATGGGCGAGCTCGCGGTCGCCTGCGAGCTCTCCTTGAGTGGCATGACCCGCATCGTCACCGTCTTGGAGCGGCAGGGCTTGGTCGAACGGGTCAGGTGCGACGACGACGCCCGCGGGTTGAACGCCGTCCTCACCGACGCCGGCCTCGCCCGCCTGGAACAGGCGTGGCCGAGCAACCTGGCCAGCGTGCGCCGGCACTTGCTCGACCACCTCGAAGGCGTCGATGTTGCCCGCCTCGCCCGTGCGATCCAGAACGTCGGGGGTAACGCCTGACGTGGTGGGCGGCAGGCCGAGCCCATGCGCCGCCGGCGTCTTCGCCGCGGGCCGCACAGCTCGCCTAAGGCGCTGTCGGGGCTTGCCGGCGCTTTTGGCCTGGGTCTTGTGGTGTCGAAACCTTCAGCGGTCGCGTCGGTCGACTGTCTGGAGGTCCGCGGGCCGGTCGAGTCTTGAGGGATGAGCGGGCTGCCGGCTACGCCGCGCGGCCTCGCCGGTCCGCTCACGCCGCCCCCGGGCTCGGGTTCACAGGCAACGTTTGTGACAGACCCTCGTCAAGCCTCTTCCGTCATGCGGGGCAGGAGAAATCAGTGTTCTGGACAGGCGTTCTGCGGGACCTTCGTGTTGTCAGGTGAATACGCGCCGCTCGTTTCACCTCAGGCCTGCCACCGGGTAGCAGGCATCTCCTGAGAGCGTCCTGAAGGAGCGTCGTACATGTCCCGGCGCGCACGTTGCGTGAGCAGAAATCGGCGACACCGTTCTGCGCTATTCCGGATACCACTTTTCCGAGCGTCGACTCGGCCATGTCCTGGGTGAATTCTGCCGGTGGAGGTTGGGTTTCACCCGGCGCGGCCGTACAGCCCGCCGCGCACGACACGAGGGCGGCTGCGGCGATCAGTCGTGCGGTCAAGGACATGGGGGCGCCTCACGCGACTGGGGATCGGCCCGCCATTCTACGCAGGCCCCCAACGGCCGGCGCGATAGGACGAGTTCACCCCGATCCGTGGGCGGTCACAGCGTGCGCCCGAGGTAGGCGAGCAGCCGCAGGTGCGCGGGCGCCTCCGCGGGCGCGGCGATCTCGGGCCCGAAGACACCGGGCAGCCGGTAGGCGTCGATGCCGCCCATGCCGTGCATCATCGCCAGCAGTTCCTCGCAGAGCCGCTCGTCCATCCGGTCCTCCTGGCCGGTGGCGACGGCGAGGTCGACTCCATGGACGAGGATCTCGGTGAAGTGGATCACCGCGGCCATCGGCCCGGGCACCGCGCCGAGCGAGATGTGCACCGTACGCCCGAGCGCGCCTTCGCGGTGCCACGCCTCCCGGTCGGCGTCCGCGGCGGCGGCGAAGGCCGCCTGCGGGTCGTTCCCCAGCCAGTCGGCCTCGTGGTCGGCTCCGGCGTCGGTGCCGGTGAGCTCCGCGGCGAAGATGCGCATGCCGCCCACGGTGTGGTTGAGCACGGCGCGCACGTCCCACTTCCCGCACGGCGTGGGCGCACCCCACTGGTGCTCCTCGATCCCCCTCACGATGCCCGCCGTCATGGCGATGGCCTGGTCGATCCGCTCGATGATGTCGCCCATATCCGCCCCTCAGCTAGACTAACGCACGTTAGCTTACGTGTATAAGGTAACGTACGTAAACATGAGCATCGAGGGACAGCGGGCGCGCAACAGGCGAGGCGAGGGAGGCCGCCTCCGGGAGGAGATCGTCACGGCGGCGACCGCCCTGCTGGAGGAGAACGGCAGCGAGGACGCGATCACCCTGCGCGGGGTGGCGCGACAGGCCGGGATAGCCGCGCCGTCGATCTACGCGCATTTCGCGGACAGGGACGCGATCGTGGACGCCGTCGTCGCACGGGCGTTCGCCGAACTCGACGCCGCGCTGGCCGCCGCCGTCGAGGGCGTGGACGACCCGGGGGCCCGGTTGCGCGCCCTGTGCGAGGCGTATCTCGCCTTCGCCGAGGAGCGGCCCCAGCGCTACCGGGTGGCCTTCGAGCGGCGCCGGAGCGGCCCGGCCGAGGCGCGGGCGCTGGAGGATCTCTCGGGCGGGCAGGCGTTCGGCCGGCTCGTCACCGCCGTCGCGGGGGCCGGCAGCGGCGACTCCCCCGAACTCGACGCCACGGTGTTGTGGGTGGCCCTGCACGGCTACGCCGTGCTCAGCGCCGGCGTCCCGGCCTTCCCCTGGCCGGCCAGGCAGCGAATGCTCGACCGGCTCCTCGCGGGCACTTCGTGATCAGGTCGCGACCACGTCGGGACGGGTGCCGAGGACGCGCTCGGCGATTTGATCCCACTTGTCGCTGTGGCCGGGGAGGGCGAGGATCTGCAGCATCAGGTCCCGGTCGCCGTGGTAGGCCCGGAACGACTCGGCGATCGTCACGCCGTCCGAGGGCCGGTGGAGCACCTCGATCTCGTCGCCGGCGCCGAGCTCGCCCTGCTCGATCACCCGGAAATACGCCCCCGTGCGACCCGCCTCGGTGAAGCGCTTCACCCAGCCGCGTTCGTCCAGCCAGTTGCGGAACACCACGCAGGGGATTCGGGGGGCGGTGACCTCCAGGACGGCCGTGCCGATCCGCCACCGCTCGCCGAGGACCGCGCCGGTCAGGTCGACCCCGGACGTCGTGAGATTCTCCCCGAACTGGCCGTCGCGCAGGTCGCGGCCCATCCGGGGCTCCCACCAGTCGTAGTCCTCCCGCGCGTAGGCGTACACCGCCTGGTCCGGGTGGCCGTGATTGGCGACGTCGGCGCGCTCGTCGCCCGCCAGGCCGTTCTCGCGTACGGCGACCCGGCCCTCGACCTTCCGCTTGTCGATCGCCGTACGCCGCAGACTGCCGGCCCACTCGGCGTCCATGGCTCGGCCAACGTTCACAGAGAGGATGCGCATGAGCAAACGTTAACCGAGGGTCAGGTTTTCCGCGATCGCAATTAAGCTGTGGTCAAACCAGGGACGCCTACTTCTTGTTCTTGTCGGGGGCCTCGGACGAGAGTGCGGCGACGAAGGCCTCCTGGGGCACCTCCACCCGGCCGACCATCTTCATCCGCTTCTTGCCTTCCTTCTGCTTCTCCAGCAGCTTGCGCTTACGGCTGATGTCACCGCCGTAGCACTTGGCGAGGACGTCCTTGCGGATGGCGCGGATGTTCTCCCTGGCGATGACGCGGGCGCCGATCGCGGCCTGGATGGGCACCTCGAACTGCTGCCGCGGGATGAGCTCCTTGAGCTTCTTGGCCATCTCCACGCCGTAGGCGTACGCCTTCTCGCGGTGGACGATCGCGCTGAACGCGTCCACGGTCTCGCCCTGCAGCAGGATGTCCACCTTGACCAGGTCGGCCTCCTGCTCGCCGGACGGCTCGTAGTCGAGCGAGGCGTACCCGCGGGTCTTCGACTTCAGCTGGTCGAAGAAGTCGAAGATGATCTCGCCGAGCGGGAGCGTGTAGCGAATCTCGACGCGGTCCTCCGACAGGTAGTCCATGCCCTGCAGCTGCCCGCGGCGGCCCTGGCACAGCTCCATGATCGCGCCGATGAACTCCGCAGGCGCGAGCACCGTGGCCTTCACCACCGGTTCGAAGATCTGGCCGATCTTCCCCGCCGGGAACTCCGACGGGTTGGTGACGACGTGCTCCCTGCCGTCCTCCATGATCACCCGGTAGATGACGTTGGGCGAGGTCGAGATCAGCGACAGGTTGAACTCGCGCTCCAGCCGCTCACGGACGATCTCCATGTGCAGCAGGCCGAGGAACCCGCAGCGGAAGCCGAAGCCGAGCGCTGCAGAGGTCTCCGGCTCGTACACGAGCGCGGCGTCGTTCAGCCGCAGCTTGTCGAGGGCCTCGCGCAGCTCGGGGTAGTCGTCGCCGTCGATCGGATAGAGCCCGGAGTAGACCATCGGCTTGGGGTGCTCGTAGCCGCCCAGGGCATCCTCGGCGGGCTTGGCCGCGTTGGTGACCGTGTCGCCGACGCGGGACTGGCGGACGTCCTTCACGCCGGTGATGAGGTAGCCCACCTCGCCGACGCCGAGCCCCCGCTCGGACGGCATGGGCTCGGGCGAGATGACGCCGATCTCCAGCAGCTCGTGCTGCGCGCCGGTGGACATCATCAGCACGCGCTCGCGCTTGGACAGATGGCCGTCGACCACCCTGACGTACGTCACGACGCCCCGATAGGTGTCGTACACCGAGTCGAAGATCAGCGCCCGGGCGGGGACGTCGGCGTTCCCGACAGGCGCCGGGACGTGCTCCACGACGTGGTCGAGCAGCTCCTTGACCCCCTCGCCGGTCTTGCCGGACACACGCAGCACGTCGGCGGGGTCGCAGCCGATGAGGCCCGCGAGCTCCTCGGCGTACTTGTCCGGCTGCGCGGCGGGCAGGTCGATCTTGTTGAGCACCGGGATGATGTGGAGGTCGGCGTTCATGGCCAGATAGAGGTTGGCCAGCGTCTGGGCCTCGATGCCCTGCGCCGCGTCGACCAGCAGGATCGCGCCCTCACACGCCTCCAGCGAGCGGGACACCTCGTAGGTGAAGTCCACGTGGCCGGGCGTGTCGATCATGTTGAGGACGTGGCCGTCCCACGGGAGCCGCACGGCCTGCGACTTGATGGTGATGCCCCGCTCCCGCTCGATGTCCATGCGGTCGAGGTACTGCGCGCGCATCGACCTGTCGTCCACGACGCCGGTGAGCTGCAGCATCCGGTCGGCGAGTGTCGACTTGCCATGGTCGATATGCGCGATGATGCAGAAATTGCGGATCAACGCGGGGTCGGTCTGGCCAGGCTGAGTGCGCACCGAGGTCCGTTTCGACAAGATGATTGACTGCTGATCGGGCGGGCCGTCCGCCTCGCCTCGCGCTCGGCGGGCCCTCCCGAGGCTGGCGGACCAGCCACCCTCCATGGTGGCATGTCCGGGTGCTTGCCTTGACCACCAGACGTGTTCTGCGATTAACCGCCGTCGTCGTGGCCGTACCGCTCGCGCTCGCCCTGGCCGGCGCGGCCGCGCTGCGTCTGCAGTTCGCCGGCACGCCCGCCGGATGGGCCGGGACCACCGGCCACGACGCTCTGTGGATGGGCCATGCGTGGGTGGACGGCCGCCGCACCGAGGCCGACGTGCGGGCCCTCGCCGTACGGCTGCGCGCGAGCGGGATCAGGGACGTGTACGTCCACAGCGGGCCGTTCAAGTACGACGGGACCCTGCCGCCCGACCGCTACGCCAACGCCGGGAATTTCCTGAAATGGTGGCGGAAGAGCGTGCCGGGCGTCCGGGTGTCGGCCTGGCTCGGCCAGACGGTGAACGACAACGGCAAACTCCACCTGAGCCTGGCCGACACGGCGACGCGGGCCCGCGTCGTGGCGGGCGCCCGCGATCTGGTCGCCCTCGGGTTCGACGGGATCCACTACGACTTCGAACCGGTCTCCGACGGGGACGGGCCGTTCCTCAGCGTCCTGCGCGAGACGCGGCAGGCCATCGGCGCCCGGCCGTTGTCGGTCGCCACCCAGCAGATCGAGCCGCTGACCGGCATGCGCGCCCCCGCCGCCCTGGCGATCGGCCACGACAAGTACTGGACGCCGGACTACTTCCGCCAGGTCGTCGGCCTGACCGACCAAGTCGCGATCATGACGTACGACTCCGGGACGCCCCTGCCATCCTTGTACGGCGGCTACGTCGCGCGGCAGACCTCGCTCGCCCTCGGCCTGGTGCCCGAGGACAAAACCCTCCTCATCGGGGCTCCGGCGTACCACGATCACGGCATCGCGTACCTCGACTGGGCCGAGAGCGTCGAGGCCGCGGCCGAGGGCGCGCGGCTCGCGCTCAGCGAGCACGGCCCCCGCACCGAGTTCGGCCTGGCCCTGTACGTCGACTTCTCGGCCACGGAGGAGGACTGGCGGGAATACGAGCGGGCCTGGGTGCGCGGCGGCGGAGGGAGCGTGAAGTCGTCGGGCGGGCGGTCCGATGTGCGGACCGCGGCGGCCGCGGCGCGATAGCATGAGCGTGGGCGGCCCTGTCGTCGTGATTTGAGCGGCGACCCGGGCTGTTGGTATCCTGTCCAACTGCGTGTGGCGCGCCCTCTCACCAGCCCGCGCGCCCCATCCGACCAAGACTTAACACTGAGGCTTTCTTCGTGGCGAACATCAAGTCCCAGATCAAGCGCAACCGGCAGAACGAGAAGCGCCGGCTGCGCAACAAGGCCGTCAAGTCGTCCCTGAAGACCGCGGTCCGCAAGTTCCGCGAGGCCGCCGACCAGGGCAACGTCGACGACGCCCTCGTCGCGCTCCAGGCCGCGTCCCGGCAGCTCGACAAGGCCGTCAGCAAGGGCGTCATTCACAAGAACCAGGCCGCCAACCGGAAGTCGGCGATCGCCAAGCGCGCCGCCGCCCTGCAGGCCGCCAAGTAGCGCACCGACCGCGCCGCATCTCCCCTCGCGGGGGATGCGGCGTTTTCGTGTGCCCGCCGCCGGACGTCAGGCGGGCACGGGCTGCGCCGCCTCCTCCGTCGTACGCCGCCGGACCTCGGGCAGGGCGAGCACGGCCAGGTTGACCACGGCCACCAGCACCGCCGCCGTGAGCAGCGGAGCCGTGGCGCCGGCCCAGGCGGCGACCGGCGCCGCCGCGGCGAGCCCGAGCGGCCGGGCCGCGAAGGAGATGAGGGCGTCGAACGAGTCCACCCGGCCGAGGGCCTGAGGCTCCACGCGCTGCTGCACCACCGTCTCCCACAGCGGCATCAGCATCCCCAGGCCCAGCATGGCGACGACGTACGCGGCGGTCACGACCACGGCCGGCGCGGGCAGCGCAGTGGAGAACGCGAAGGCGGCGAGCGGGCACGCGTAGACCGCCGCCCCGACCGCCGCCACGGCGAGGGGCCGCCGGATCGGCAGCCTGGGGGCCGCGAAGACGCCGAGCACCGTCGCCACCGTTCCCGCCTGCGCGACGACCACCCAGACCGCCTCCCCGCCCAGGCTGCGTACGGCGATGACCGGGCCGAGGGTCAGCAGGACGCCCGCCCCGAGGTGCCAGACGCCGTGCCCGGCCACGCTGATCAGGAACCAGCGATGCCGCCGCGCCTCGCGCCACCCTTCCCGCAGGTCGGCGAGGAAGTGATCGCGTTCGGTCGCCGGCCGGGGGGCCGTGACCAGGCCGCCCAGCGTGAGCGCGGATCCGGCGAACAGGACACCGGTCAGCAGGAAGGACCAGCCCGGGCCGAGCAACAGCGTCAGGCCTCCGGCGAGCGCGGGGCCGGCGATCTGGGCGAGGCCGCCCGCCACTCCGATGTGGGCGTTCACCCGCAGCCGGCGCTCCGCCGGCACCACCCCGATGACCAGCGGTGACACCGCCGGGACGCCGAAGGCCACCGCGGCTCCGGTGAGCGCCGCGAGCCCCGCCATCACGGCGATGCCGGGGTGCCCGAGGAGGAGCAGCGACCCCAGTGTCACCTGGGCGGCGCAGCGGACCAGGTCGGCCACGAGGATCACCCGCCTCGGCGGGAAGCGGTCCGCGATCACTCCGCCGACCGGGAGCAGCAGGAGCATGGGCAGCATCTCGGCGGCGAGGACGACGCCGAGATCGAGGGCGGAGCCGGTCACCCTGATGACGGCGAGGGTGAGCCCGGTGGGGATGAGGGCGGTGGCGAGCGCCGCGACCGTCCGCCCGGCGACCAGACGTGCAATCATACGGAGGAAGGTATTTCGCCAGCGAATGTTTCGTCAACGTATTTTTATCTGTCGTAGGATTGTCCTGTGGACGACTCGGTGGACCGGCACATCGCGCGGTGGCGCGGGAAGGCGCCCTTCGACGAGCGTGTGGAGGCGATCGTCACGCGCATGCAGTTCCTGGTGAAGCATCTGGCTCAGGCGAAGGACGGCGCGCTGGCCGCGGTGGGCCTGCAGGACTTCGAGTACGAGACCCTTCATTGGCTCGGCGCCCGGGGGGAAGGCGGCCGCGCCACCCCCTCGGAACTCGCCTGCGAGTTGAGGGTCTCTCCCGCCGGCATGACCGGCCGCCTGGACACCCTGGAGAAGGCCGGGCTCGTCCGGCGCATCCGCAGCGCGGAGGACCGCCGCCGGGTGGACGTGGAGCTGACGAGCGAGGGCCGCGCGATCTGGCTCAAGGCGATGGACCTGCGCGGCGAGGTCGAGGACGCGATGGTGGGCGTCCTGGGACCGGACGACCAGGACGTCCTGGCGGCGCTGCTCAAGCGGATGCTGCTCCGGATGGAGAACCCCGGCCACGCCTGAGCCGGCAAGCGCGGTCGGCGAGCCCCGGGACCAGGGGTCGCGACCGGCTCCGGACGGGTGCCACGGCACCCTCGGCCACGCCCGAGCCGATGGCGGAGGTCAGCGCTTGTTTCGACTGGCCACGATCGTGTGGACGGCCTTCTCCAGCGCGTACGCCGGGTCGGTGCCGCCGCCCTTGACCTGCTCGTCGGCGGTGGCCACGGCCTGCAGGGCGGCGGAGATCCCCTCCGGCCCCCAGCCGCCCAGCTGGCGCTTCACCCGGTCGATCTTCCACGGCGGCATGCCCACGTGGCTCGCGAGCTGGCCGCCGCGCAGGTTGCGGGGCGCCCCGCCCACCTTGGCGAGCGAGCGGAGGCCTCCGGCCAGCGCGCTGACGATCAGCACCGGAGCCACGCCCGTGGCGACGGCCCACCGGACCTGTTCCAGCGCCTCACCCAAGCGGCCCTCGATCGCCAGGTCGGCGATGGTGAAACCGCTGACCTCGGCGCGTCCCCGGTAGTACTTCGCGACCGCCGCCTCGTCGATGTTCTTGCCCTCGGTGTCGAAGGCGAGCTGGTTGCAGGCGGCGGCCAGTTCGCGCAGATCGCTGCCCACGGCGTCGAGCAGCGCCTGGGCGGCGGCGGGCGAGATCGAGCGGCCCTCCCTGCGGACCTCGGCCTTGATGAAGTCGAGCCGCTCTCCCGCCTTGGTCGGCTTGACCACGGTGACGACGTCGGCGCCCGCCTTCTTCACGCCGTCCACCAGGGCCTTTCCCTTGACCCCTCCGGGATGGCCCAGCACCAGCACCGTGTCGTCGGCCGGATGGGCGGCGTATTTGACGATCTCGGCGATGACGTCCTTCGAGAGGTCCTGTGCCCCGCGGATCACGATGACCGACCGGTCACCGAACAACGAAGGGGAGGCGAGCCCGGTCAGCTCCCCCGGCTCCACCTTGCTGCCCTGAAGGTCGTGCAGCTCCGCCCCGGGATCCTCGGCGCGTACCGCCGCCACGATGGAGCCGACGGCGCGATCGGCCAGGAACTCCTCGTCGCCGACGACCAGGGTCACAGGTGCTGGGTTCGCCATGTCACGCAGCATGCCACGCCCAGGCGGCGGGGGCACAACCGCCGCCGGTCCGCCCTCGCCTGCCTCACCTGGCTCGCGGTTCCTTGCCGCGTACGACCACGGCGAGGCCGTTGCGGGTGGCGACGACGGCGATGTCCCCCGACAGGTCCGTACGGTAGGGGCGCATGCCGAGCAGGCGCAGGCGCCGCAGCGTCAGCGGGGCGGGATGCCCGTAGTCGTTGACCGCGCCGACGCTGATGAGGGCGGCCCGCGCCCCCGTGGCGGAGAGGAAGGACGGTGCCTGCCGGGACGACCCGTGATGGGGCACTTTCAGCACGTCGACCCGTGGCAGGCCGCGCCGCACCAGGGCTTCCTGCGCCTCCGTCTCCAGGTCCCCGGCGAGCAGGGCCGCCCCCAGAATCGGCCCTGACGCCGGCGGGGTCCCGAGCCCTGCCGTCGCGCCCTGCGCTCCCTGTGTTCCCTGTGCTTTGGGCATCCCGGGCGCTGCGGCTGCGCCTTGTGCCGCGGCGGATGCCGTGGGCGGATCGCCTCGTGCCGTGGGCGGCCCTGACCAGCGGACCAGCAGCACGACGCTGGCATTGTTGGCCGTCGCCCCCTCGCCGGGGCCCTGCGGCGCCACACCGGGCTCGGGGGCGAGCACGGTGATCTCGCTCGGCCCGAACCGCCACCGCATGCCGGGGGTCGCCTGCCATTCCGGAATGCGCGCGGTCCTGAGCTGCGCGGAGACGCGACCGGCCTCGCCCTCGGGCACCCGGCTCGGGCTCACGACCACCGCTCCCACCGCTCGGCGGCGCAGCACGCCCGGCAGCCCGCCGACGTGGTCGAGGTGGGGGTGGGTCAGGACCACGAGCGGCACCTGCCGCACTCCGAGAGCGCGCAGGCACCGATCGGCGGGGCCCGGCTGCGGCCCGGTGTCGACCACCACGGCACGGCCGGGACCGGCCGCCAGCGCCAGGGCGTCTCCCTGGCCGACGTCGCAGACCACCAGCAGCCATCCCGGCGGCGGCCAGGGCGACACCACCGGCATGGCGACGAGGCCGGCGAGCAGCGCTCCCGCGGCGAGCGCCGCCACCAGGCGTCTTCGCGCACGGCCCCGCAGGACGAGCCATCCCGCGACGGCCGCCGCCGCGAGCGCGGCGAGGCCCGCCCCTCCCCCGAGCCACTCCGCCGAGGCGAACGGAAGGTCCGCCGCCCGCTGCGCCACCGCGATGATCCAGCCCACGGCCCACCCGGCTGGGCGCACCAGCAGCCGGGCCAGGTCCATGCTCACCGGGGCGATCACGGCCGCCCCGAACCCCAGCACCGTCGCCGGCGCCACCGCGGGCTCCGCGAGCAGGTTGGCCGGGATCGCGGCCAGGTCGAGCCGCCCGGACATCAGCACCAGCAGGGGCGTGACCGCCGCCTGCGCCGCGGCGGTCACGGCCAGGGCCTCGGCGAGCAGGCGGGGTACCCGGCGCGCCGTCAGACGGTCACGCCACCGGGGCGCGAGGACCAGGATGCCGCCGGTCGCGAACACCGACAGTGCGAAGCCCCACTGACGGGCCAGCCCGGGATCGAACACGACCAGCCCCAGCACGGTCGCCGACAGGGCGGCCACGCCGTCTCGGGTGCGGCCCGTGCCGAGGGCCACGGCGGCGACGGTTCCCATGACGAGGGCTCGCAGCACGCTCGGCGACGGCCTCGCGACGACCGAGAACGCGATCATCGCGACCACCGCGACGACGGCCCGGAGGGCCAAGGGCAGGCCGGCGAAGCGCCCGAGCACCAGCACGGCGCCCGCCACGATGGCCAGATTGGTGCCGGACACCGCGGTAAGGTGCCCGAGCCCCGCTGTCGCCAGGTCGAGCCGGACCTCCTCGTCCAGGTGCGACACGTCGCCGACGACCAGGCCGGGCAGCAGCCCGCGCTGGTCGTCCGGCAGCACGTCGCTCGCCTCGCGCAGGCCCGCGCGCAGCACTCCGGCCGCACGCTGCACGGCCGAGGGCGTGCCGATCGGCTCGGGCGGCCCCCGGACGAGCATCACCGCCGCGACCGGCTCACCCGGCTCGGCCGGGCCCAACCGCCCGCGCACCCTGACCCGCTGGCTCGGCAATATCGGCCGCCAGCCGTCGGCCGGGCCGAGCAGCACGACGGGCACGTCCACGGAGTACCGCTCCCGAGCGGCCGACACCAGCAGCATCCGGGCCCGGACGACCGCCGTCTCCCGCCGGGACACCCCGCCCTGGTGCGGCCGGATGCGCGGATCATCGGTGATCTCGGCCTCCGCCGTCACCGTGACGTCACGGCGGGCCATGTCCGGCACCGGCCCGGTCGTCACCCGGTGGACCGTGAAGGCCGTCACCACGGCCGTGACGGCCACGGACGCGAGCACCGCCAGTGCGACCCTTGCGGCGGCCCCGCCCGTCCGCCACTGCTCCTCTCCCAAACGGTGCCGCAGCTCCTGGCCTGCCCGTCTCCCTTCCACGGCAAGGCGATCTCCTGCCGGAGCCCGGTCGGGGGTCGCCCCGTGGTTGCGGCGCCGCGGCGCGGCCCACGCCGCGGCCCATAGGACGGCGCCGGCGACAGCCGCGGCCAGCGCCACGACGGCTCCGAAGACGGCGGGGCAGCCGAGCAGCACCAATGCCGCGAGCCAGGAGGCCACAGCAGGAGCGGCCAGAGCAGCCGGACCGGAGACCGCTCTGCCGCACCCTGGCTCGTCACCACCCCGCTCGTCACCACCCCGCTCGTCACAGCCCGGCTTGCCACGGCCCGGCTCGTCACGGCACGCGTCGTCACGATCCGGCGCGTCACGGCCCGATTTCTCGCGCCGCGGCTCCCCACGGCCCGACACGTCACGACCCGGCTCATCGCGGCCCGATTTCTCGCGCCGCGGCTCATCCTGCCCCTGTTCGTCGCGCCTCTTAGGGAGGTCGTGGGGGAAGCCGGCGGTGGTCACACGGAGACCTTGTCGCGCATCTCGGCGAACTTTCTGTCTCCGATGCCCGGAACGTCCTTCAACTGGTCGACGCTCTGGAAGCCTCCGTGCGCGTCCCGGTAGTCGACGATCCGTTGCGCGATCACGCCGCCGATCCCGGGTAGCGCGTCGAGTTGCTCTACGGTGGCGGTGTTGAGGTTCACCACCCCGGCTCCCGGTGTCCCCGGCGCCATGCCCGATCCAGGGCCGGTAGCGGAGCCCGCACCGGCCGTCGCCTGGCTTCCGGCCACGATCTGCTCACCGTCCACCAGACGCCGGGCCAGGTTGATCCCACCCGGTTTCGCGCCCTTCCGCAGACCTCCCGCGGCCTCGATCGCGTCGGCGACCCGCGCGCCGGACACGAGGACGAACACCCCCGGGTTGCGGACCTTGCCCGTCACGTAGACCACGACTCGCGCCGATGGACCGGGGGTGGCGGCCGTGGGACCACCGGCGCCCGCGACGTAGGCCGTCGCGCCCTGCCCGCTATCGGCTCCGGGGCCCGGCACCGCAGGCGAGGCCGCACCCGGGGCCGGGGCCGGGCCGGCGGCGGAATCCGCGGCATGATCGACTGCGGGGTGGAGGTCGCGAACCGCGGCGGCCGGGAGCGGCGGGGCGATGGGCTCGGCCACCGGCCTCGACTGCCAGGCCAGGATCCCGGTGACGAGCGCGGCGAGCAGCCCGGCGGCCACCAGCACCCGCAACCCGGGCATTCCGGGGTCGAGCCGTGGCAGGGCACGACCGAGAGCCGCCCGTCCGAGCGTCCGCAGGTCCCGCACGGACGTTCCCGGCCCGTCCACTCCTCCTTCCCGCCGATCGGCGACCTCCTCCGGCATGTCCAAGAACTCCTCCCGATAAGGGCCGTCCTCGGCCTCCGACGGATGCTCCGGCAGGTACGTCTCCGAACGGACGACGTGGGGAGCGCCGAACGACGGCGGCGGCCCGGGCGGGGACGGCGTCGACCGCAGGCGCGCGGACGGGGGAACCGGATCGAGCGGGCGCAACAGCCCGCGCAGGCGGGACTCGCCGACGACGCCGCGTGCGGCCCCGCGAAACTCCTTGCTTCGCACGCCATGGACGGTAGGCAGACGCGAGGGCCTCACCTGGCGCCGAACGCGATTCTGTGGACAACCCACGAACCGGACAACTGACGAACCCCTGAGGGTCCGCCGGGCGAGGGACGAGGGGTCCGGACTACCGACCAGTCGGCGCGACACAGCACGCGGCACGACCAGCACAGCATCCGGCACGGCAGGGCAGGGCGCGGTCGGCACCGGCACTGCAGAGCGCGGCACCGGGTGGGCGGCGCGGGGGTGAGATGCCGCCCCCGGACGGCTCAGTCCACGGCGGCGGGGGCGATGGTGACACCCAGCATGCCGGGGCCGACGTGGGCGCCGAGGACCGGCCCGATCTCGGCCACCCACATGCGTACGAGCCTGGGCAGTCGTGCCGTCAGGCCCTTGGTGAGCGCCTCGGCCCGCTCGGCCGCCATCAGGTGCTGCACGGCCACGTCGACCGGCCGGTCCCCGGCCACCTCCACGGCCAGGTCCTCCAGGCGGGCGAGGGCACGGCTCCCGGTGCGGACCTTCTCCAGCACGCCGATCTCGCCGTCGGCCATGCGCAGCAGCGGTTTGATCGACAGCGCCGATCCCAGGAGGTTGGTCACGCGGCCGATGCGACCGCCGTGCCGCAGGTAGTCGAGCGTCTCCACATAGAAGAACGTGCTCGCGGCAGCGGCCCGCCGCCGGGCCACCTCGGCCACCTCGGTAGCCCGGGCTCCCGCCACGGCCGCCCGAGCGGCGGCCAGCACCGCGAAGCCGAGTCCCATGGCGATCGACCCGCTGTCGACGACCTCGACCGGCACGGGGGCCTCACGCGCGGCCAGACGCGCGGAGTCCGCGGTGCCGGACAGCGCACCGGACAGGTGGACGGAGACGATCGCGGTCGCACCGTTCGCGGCGGCGCTCCGGTAGGCGTCCGCGAAGCGCTCGGGGGCCGGGCGGGAGGTGACGATCGGCGAGCGGCCCTTGAGCGCGTGCGCGAGAAGACCGGCGTCGAACGGGGTCACGTCGTCGATCTCGCGATCGCCCAGGACCACCTGAACCGGTACGACGGTGATGTTCCATCTGCCGGTCGCCTCGGCGCCGAGGTACGCCGTGGAATCAGTGACGACAGCGACAGATGGTGACATATCGCGAGATTACCCGCGGATGATCGCCCGGCAACCTCTTCGTGAACGGCAACCTCTTCGTGAACGTCAGTCCGCGCCGGTCACTGGACCGGCACGCCGCCCCGCCAGACACGGCGCGGCTTGAGGCCGAACGACCAGGCGAACGCGCCCTCGTGGTCGGCGTCCCACTGGACGATGTCGGCGAGGCGGCCGGGAGCGAGGATGCCGCGGTCGGGAGCGCCGAGGACCTGGGCGCCGCCCAGCGTGGCGGCCCGCAGGGCGTCTCCGACGCTCATCCCGAACGCCGCCACCGCGAGGCTGATGACCAGGGACATCGAGGTAATGCCGCAGTGGCCGGGGTTGTGGTCGCTGCCGAGCGCCACGGGGACGCCCTGGGCCAGCAGCCGGCGCACCGGCGGGAGGTGGCCCACCTGCAGGGCCGCGCCCGGGCAGACGACGGCGGGCACGCCGTACCTCGCCATCAGGGCGACGTCCTCGTCCGAGGCGTGGTGGAGCAGGTCGGCGGAGGCGCAGCCCATCTCGGCCGCGAGCTGGACGGCGCCGCGCCGGTTGTAGGCGCCCGCGTGGATACGCGGCAGCAGCCCGACGTTGCGGCCGGAGGCCAGCACCCAGCGGGCCTCCTCGGCGGTGAAGTGGCCGTCGTCGCAGTAGACGTCCACGCTGTCGGCCCCGGCCCCGGCGGCGTCCGCGCACCACGAGGCCACGGCCTCGACGTAGTCGCGCTGGCGGCCGAAGTATTCCGGCGGCACCACGTGGGCGGCCAGGAACGTGACGTGGACCCGCGGCATCATCGGCTCTTTCTCGAGCTCGCGCAGCAGCCGCACGTCGGCCAGCTCGCCGTCGCGGGTCAGGTGGTAGCCGGTCTTGGCCTCGACGGTCGTCGTGCCGCCGAGCAGCCACTCCCGCAGCCGCTCGCGGACCCCGTTGCACAGCGTCCAGGGGTCGGTGCCGCGCGTCACGGTCACGGTCGAGCCGATGCCGCCGCCCGCCGCCGCGATGGCCGAGGCGCTGGACCCGCCGGAGCGCATCGCCATCTCGGCGTAGCGGTTGCCGGCGTACACGGGGTGGGTGTGGGCGTCGATCAGGCCGGGCGTGACGAGCGCTCCGCCGAGGTTCTCCACGTGGTCGACGTCGACGATGTCGTCCACGACCCCGGGAACGCTCTGCGGGAGGTCGGCGGCGCGCCCGACCCACGCGATCCGGTCGTTGTGCACCAGGATCGCCGCGTTGCTGCACACATCGTGCCCGGTCCAGAGCCGGCCGATGTTGGTAAGAAGGCGCACGGTCATCCGACCACCTGCCAAACACCCCGGGACGACGAACGGCCCCCGCCTGCGGGCGCCTGGCCCACCGGGTCCGCTTCGTGTCCGGACGTCATTGGGGGGTCTCCTGCCTCATCGCGCACCGATGTTGTGCGATGACCCTACCGCCGGGATCTCGAACCCGGGCGATTCAGTTCAGTTACGGTATTTCACTGGTGGGCTTGATGTACAGGGTTAGCGACAGAAACGTACGCCGGTCTCATGCGCATCGCCGCGCATCAGTAGTCTCACACGCTGCGGCGAGATCTGGTTCGACGCGACCGATCCGATGTCCGCGAACGCCTTGGAAAGGGTGACCGCACTGCCTGGAGTCATGTTGTTACCCACGCCATAAGGTCCCATTAGGCTTTCCTTATCGTAGCAAGGGCAACCCTTGGCGGGCCACCGACACGCCGGAGGTGACCCGCCGATGAGAGGCGTCAGACGGTCTCGACGGGCTTGGCCACGCGGTCCAGCTCCGCGAAGAGGTCGGCGAAGACCCGGGCGTGCAGGATCGTGCCGTCGCCGGTGTGCTCCAGCGACAGGACCTCGCCCTCGCTGTGCGCCCGCGCGATCAGGTCGCCCCTGTCGTACGGCACCAGCATCCTGACCTCGTGGTCGAGGTGGGGAAGCTCCCGCTCGATCACGGACATCAGCTCGCCGATCCCGGCCCCGGTGCGGGCGGAGACGACGACGCTGTGCCGCTCCTTCATCGTCAGCCGGGTCAGCACGACGGGGTCGGCGGCGTCGGCCTTGTTGACGACCACGATCTCCGGAATGTCCCGCGCGCCCTCGATCTCGGCCAGCACCTCGCGGACGGCCGCGATCTGCGATTCGGGGTCGGAGTGCGACCCGTCCACCACGTGGAGGATCAGGTCGGCGTCCGCCACCTCCTCCAGGGTCGAGCGGAACGCCTCGACGAGCTGGTGGGGCAGGTGCCGTACGAAACCGACCGTGTCGGCCAGCGTGAACAGGCGGCCCTCGGGCGTGCGGGCCTTGCGCACGGTGGGGTCGAGGGTCGCGAACAGCGCGTCCTCGACCAGCACGCCTGCGCCGGTCAGCCGGTTGAGCAGCGACGACTTGCCGGCGTTGGTGTATCCGGCGATCGCCACGGCCGGCACCTCGCGGGCCTGCCGCCGGTGCCGCATGGTCTGCCGTGCGGTCGACATCTCCTTGATCTGCCGCCGCAGCTTGGCCATCCGCTCGCGGATCCGCCGCCGGTCCAGCTCGATCTTGGTCTCACCGGGGCCGCGGCCGCCGATCCCGACGCCGCCGGCGGCGCGGCCGCCGACCTGACGGGACAGGTTGCCACCCCAGCCTCGCAGGCGCGGCAGGAGGTACTGCAGCTGCGCCAGCTCGACCTGCGCCTTGCCCTCGCGGCTCTTGGCGTGCTGCGCGAAGATGTCGAGGATCAGCGCGGTCCGGTCGATGACCTTGACCTTCACGATCTCTTCGAGCTGGCGGAGCTGACCGGGGGTCAGCTCGCCGTCGCAGATCACGGTGTCGGCGCCGCTGGCGGCCACGATGTCCCGCAGCTCGATCGCCTTGCCCGATCCGATGTAGGTGGCGGGGTCGGGCCGGTCGCGACGCTGGATCAGACCCTCCAGCACCTGCGATCCGGCGGTTTCGGCCAGCAGCTTCAGCTCCTGCAGCGAGTTCTCCGCGTCCAGCGCGGTGCCGCCCGCCCAGACGCCGACCAGGACGACGCGCTCCAGCCGCAGCTGCCGGTACTCGACTTCGGTGATGTCTTCGAGCTCTGTCGACAGACCCGCTACGCGGCGGAGCGCCTGGCGCTCTTCCAGTTCGTAATCGCCCACGGCGAGGTCTTCGGGCTCGTTTCGCATATATGTCATCTCTACTAGACAGAACAGTCGGACACCCCGATGCCTTCCCGGCCCCGGATGCCTTCCGTCGATGGTGACACGACCCCCGGGACCTACGCACTCCCTTATGCGCCCAGTTCGGCCAGGAGTCGCGCGCTCCGCTCCGCCCAGTGGTCCAGCCCCAGGCGGATGTGGATCTCGTGGGCCCGCCGCGCGTGGTCCAGGGCCCGCTCCCGGTCGCCCATCGCCGCCGACAGCATCGCCAGCGCCTGGTGGATCGAGCCCCAGCCGACCGTGCCGCTGCCGTGCAGGGCCAGCCGGTCCCCGTACGGCGCCAGCCTGGCGTACAGGCCCGAGGGATCGGGGACGCCGAGTTGCGCCGCCACGTACGACCAGACGACGGCGACGAACTCCCCCGACCAGTCGTCGGGGACGGCCGTGCCCCATCGGGCGATCAGGTTCCCGGCCAGCTCCCGATCGCCCACGTCGAGCGCCGCGAGCACGGCTATGGGACGCAGCGGGTCGTTGTGCGGCTGCGACGCCGCCGCGATGACCTCATCGAGGATCTCGGCGACCCTGCCCTGTCCCCGGCGGCAGGCGTAGAGCATCGTCGGCCGCACGATGCCCAGGCCCCACATGCTGCTGTCGCCGAAGACCTCGCCGAGCTCGCCGGCGAGGCGCTCGACCTCGTCCCAGCGGCCGTCCAGGGTCAGCCGCGCGGCCTCGGCGATGCGCACCATGGCCGTCAGCTCGGATCTCCTGACCTCCTGCAGCAGATGCTCGGCGCGGGCCAGATCCCGCTCCCATCCGGTCAGCTCCCCCGCCCTGAACAGGCACGCCATCCGGTGCACCCGGGCCACGATCTCAGCCGCGGCGGGAAGATCGGGCACCGTGAGCATCTCCTCGGCGGCACGGCGCCGTTCGTTCTCCCGCTCCGGCACCCAGGACGCGATCATGTAGTTGTTGAGCACCTGGACGAGCAGGGCCGGGTCGCCGATCCCGCGGGCGATCTCCACAGCCTCCGCCACCATCGCCTCGCCTTCGGCCCGGCGGGGCCCGTAGTTGAGCTCGATGCCGAGAGTGCCGAGCAGTGCCGCCCGGTGGGCGTCGTCCAGGGGGCCCGCCAGCAGGTTCTCGATCAGGGCGATCGTGTGGTCGTCGACCACTCCGTACGACCGCCAGTTCCAGACGCTGAGGGTGCCGAACACCGCCACGGCCTCCACCAGGGCCTCCCGGTCGGCCGTCTCCTCCGCCAGCTCGATGGCCTCCTCGAGTGCCGCCCGTGCCCGCGCGGCGTCCCCGACCACGCGCAGCGACCGGCCCAGCTCGATCAGCAGGCGGCATCGCCTGGCCGGATCGCGCGTGCCGAGGGCGAGCAGCGCGTCGTCCCACAGCTCGACCGCCTCGTCGTACGCGCGCTGCGCGGTCGCCTGCCTGGCCGCCCTGGCGGCGTAGCCGACGGCCTTGTCCGCTCCCCCGACCCGCGCCGCCATGGCGAAGTGGTGGGCGAGGACGGGCAGGCGCGCCGCCTTGTCGTCGCCGGGCGGCGCTGTCGGCAGGGACTCCAGGGCCTCCGCCACGCTCAGGTGGAGCCTGGCCTTCTCCAGGCGGCCGAGCCCGGCGTAGAGCGCGTCACGCACCAGGGCGTGTGAGAAGCGGTAGTCGAAACCGTGCGGCGCCTCGGCGAGGAGGCCGACGGCGACGGCGGGCTCCAGCAGCGACATCACCTCCTCGGCGGGGGTTTCCGTGAGCGCCTCCAGCACGTCGAGGCTGACGTCGCGGCCCAGGACGGCGGCCCGCCGCAGCAGTTCCCTGGTGGCGTCGGGCAGCCGCGCCGCCCTCCGCTCGATCACCTCCATGACGCCTTCGGGCACGCCCAGCGACGCGGCGTCGAGCCGGCGCTCGCTGCCGAGCAGCCGCAGCAGCTCGCCGAGGTAGAAGGGGTTGCCGCCGGTGCGGCGGTAGAGCACCTCGGCGAGCGCGGGGTCGGTCAGGTCGTGCCGCCGCAGGAAGGCGCCGACCTCCTCCGCGGTGAACGGCGCGAGGGTGAGCCGCTCGGCGCCGGGCTCACGGGTGAGGGTGGCGAGGGTGTCGCGCAGCCGCTCGGGCTCCCTGCCCGGCTCCGGCCGTACGGTGGCCAGCACCAGCACGGGCCTGCGATGCAGCTCTGCCGCGAGGAAGGCGAGCAGCCGCAGCGAGGCGGCGTCCGCCGCGTGGAGATCGTCCAGCACCACCAGCGTCGGCGTGCCGGATCGGGCGAGCGCGGCCAGCACGCCCTCGTACAGCTCGAAGAGCGCGGCCTCTGGGTCGGCGGCGGCGTCGCCCTCGCCCGCGAGGAGCCGCGCCGCGGCCCGGCCCCGGTCTCCCAGCTCGCGCAGCGCCTGCAGCCAGGGCCAGAACGGCGGGGCCGCCTCGGCCTCCACGCAACGGCCCCAGATCACCGTGACGCCACGGGCCTCGGCCTCCTCGGCGGCCAGCTGGGCCAGCCTGGTCTTGCCGATTCCCGGCTCGCCGGTCACCAGCAGCACGCCGCCGCGGCCCCGCCGTACGGCGTCGAGCCGTTCGCCGAGGCGGGCGAGTTCGTGCTCGCGTGCGACGAGGGCCGCGGACGGCGGCGGCTCGGCCGCGGAAAGGACCCGCTCCCTCGCGGGCGGGGCTGCCGGGCGCGCGACGGCGGGTGCTTCCAGGGGCGCGGGCGCGTCCAGGGACGGCGCCTGCTCCAGCACGGCCTGCTCCAGCCGCCGCAGCTCGGGGCCGGGCTGCAGGCCCATCTCCTCGGCGAGCAGGGCCCGCACGCGGCGCAGCGCGCCGAGCGCGTCGGTCTGCCTGCCCGACCGGTA
Organism: Microbispora sp. NPDC046973; assembly: GCF_040644495.1. Lineage (NCBI taxonomy): Bacteria > Bacillati > Actinomycetota > Actinomycetes > Streptosporangiales > Streptosporangiaceae > Microbispora > Microbispora sp. NPDC046973. The sequence continues at coordinate 73,736 of NZ_JBEYWQ010000022.1, forward strand.
GAGGGCGAGGACGAGCAGGCTCCACAGCCGCTCGCGGTAGGGGTACGCCTCGACCAGCCGCTCCAGGTCGGCCACACACGAGGGCCCGTCGCCCATGGCGAGCCTGGCCTCGAACCGGTCCTCGACCGCCACCGCCCGCAGCTCGGACAGGCGTGCGATGACGGGCTGGGCGAACTCGTAGGCCGCGAACTCGGCGAGCGGCTCGCCCCGCCACGTCTCCAGCGCCCGGTCGATCAGCCCGAGCACCGCGGCGTACTCGCGCCGGGCGAGCGCCCTGCGGCCGTCCTCGACCCAGGAGACGAAGCGCGCGAGGTCGACCTGGCCGGGCGCGACGGACAGCAGGTAGCCGGGCTCGCGAGTGAGCAGCACGGCCGGGGGCGTACGCGGCCGGCGGCCCGGTTCCAGCGCCTTGCGCAGGTTGGAGACGTACGACTGCAGCGTCGCGGTGGCGCTGGAGGGCGGCTCGTCCGCCCACAGCTCGTCGATCAGCCGGTCGAGGGAGACGATCCTGCCGGGTTCCAGCGCGAGGACGGCGAGCACCGCCCGCTGCTTGCGCGGGCCGAGGTCGATGACGCGGCTGTCGTCGCCGGTGACCTCGAAGGGGCCGAGCAGCCGGAAGGACAGCGAGTTCATGACCGAAAACCCCTCTGATTGCGCTGCGGCAAGCGTAGAGCCGGGACGACCCCCACCGGAACGGTCCACTTGGGGGCGACTTGGACGGTCTCCAAGCCACGCCCATGCCCGCTCCGGTCCCCGTGTTCCACGGTGGTCCCGCACGAGGAACCCACGATGGGAGGAGAAGAGATGGACCAGGTGAAGGCGCTCGGCGCCGATCTGCGCCGGGTGGTGCGCGGCCGGGTGCTGGTGCGCGGCGACGAGGGCTTCGACGCGAGCCGGCGCCCCTGGGACACGGCGGTCGACCAGCGGGTCGCGGCGGTCGTCGAGGCGCGGGACGAGCACGACGTCGCGGCCGTGGTCGGCTACGCGGGCCTCGCCGGGTTGCGCGTCGCCACCCAGGCGAACGGGCACGCCCCCGCCGCCTTCGACGACGCGATCCTGCTGCGCACGACGGCGCTACGCGGCCTGACCGTACGGCCGGGTGAGGGGGTGGCCCGGGTGGAGGCCGGCGTCTCGTGGGGCGAGGTGCTCACGGCGGCGGGCGAACACGGGCTGACGCCGCTGGCGGGCAGCACGGGGGCCGTCAGCGCCACCGGGTTCACCGTGGGCGGGGGCCTGAGCTGGTTCGGGCGCAGGTACGGCTTCGCCGCCGACAGCGTGCGCGCGTTCGAGGTCGTGGACGCCGCCGGCGAGCACGCCACCGTCACGGCCGGCAGCGACCCCGAGCTGTTCTGGGCGCTGCGCGGCGGCGGGGGCGACTTCGCGGTGGTGACCGCGATGGAGTTCGACCTGCACCCGGCGCCGGTGCTGTACGGCGGGCGGATCCTGTGGCCGGCCAGGCGGGCCGCGGAGGTGCTGGCCGCCTTCCGCGCCACCACGGCCGAGGCGCCGGAGGAGCTGACGGTCTGGTTCCACCTGCTGCAGTTCCCGCCGCTGCCCGAGCTGCCCGAGCCGCTGCGCGGCCTGTCGGCCGTGACGATCGACGTGACCTACCTGGGCGACCCGGGCGAGGCGCGGGCCCTGCTGCACCGGTTCGACCGGATTCCCGAGCCCGTCTTCGACACGCGCGGCCGGATGCCGGTGGCGAACCTCGCCGACATCTGCGCGGAGCCGACCGACCCGACGCCCGCGCTGCTGCGCTCGGAACTGCTCACCGGGCTCGGCGACGCCGAGGCGGCGGCGCTGCCGGCCGCCGCCGGGCCCGGCACCATCGCGCCGCTCGCCTACGTGCAGATCCGTCACCTCGGCGGGGCGCTTGCCCGGGTGGACGAGAAGGGCGGCGCCTGCGGCCACATCGCGGAGCCCTACCTGCTGAGCACGCTCGGCGTGCTCGCGGCCCCCGGCATAGAGGAGGCCGTCCGGCGGCGGCAGTCGGCCGTCGCGGAGGCGGTGGCGGGGGTCGCGAGCGGTCGCACGCCCTTCACCTTCCTCGGCCACGGGGAGCCGGCGGCGTCCGCCTTCCCGCCCGAGGTCCTGGCCCGCCTGCGCCAGGTCAAGCGCCGCCGCGACCCCCACGGCGTGATCCTCGGCAACCATCCCGTCCTCGGGTGACGGCGGCTCATCCCTCCAGTTCGGCGAGGAGCCGGCTGCTCTCCCCCGCCCAGTGGCCCAGCCCCAGGCGGGTGTGGGTCTCGTGTGCCCGGCGCGCGTGGCGCAGGGCGAGGCCGCGCTCGCCCGTGGCGTCCGCCAGCCCGGCCAGGACCAGGTGGGTGGAGCCCCAGCCGGCGCCGCCCATGCCGCTGACCACGAGCCGTTCCCCGTACGGCGCGAGCCTGCGATAGAGGGCGGCGGGGTCGGGTACGCCGAGCCGGGCGGCCACGTGACCCCACACGACCGCGAGGAACTCGGCGGTCCAGTCGTCGCGGATCTCGCCGCTCCAGCGCTCCGCCAGCCGCCGGGCGAGCGCGGCGTCGCCCGCGTCGAGGGCGGCCAGCGCGGCGACCGCGCGCAGCGGCACCATGTCGGGGTCGTGCGCCCGGGACACGAGCCGGTCGGCCAGCTCGTCCACCCGGCCCTGCCCGCGCCGGCAGGTGTAGAGGGTGATCAGGCCGGGATAGTCGAGGCCCCACATGCTGAACCCCGCGATCAACGCGGTGAACTCCTCCGCGAGGCGCTCGGCCGCCGCCCAGTCGCCGCGCATCGTGCGGCCGGCGGCCTCGGCGATCCGCGCCATCCCGGTCATCTCCGGACGCCTGATCTCGTCGGCCAGCCGCGCGCAGCGGGCCAGGTCGCGGTCCCACTCCGCGAGCTCGCCCGCCCGCAGCAGGTGCGCCATGCGGAAGACGCGGGCGACGGCCTCCGCCGTCGCGTCCAGGGGAAGGGTGAGCATCTCCTCGACCGCCCGGCGGCGCTCGTCCTCCCGCTCCGGGACCCAGGCGGCCATCACGTAGTTGTTGAGCGAGCGGGCGAGCAAGCGGGAATCCCCGGTGCGGCGGGCCAGCCGCACGCCGTCGGCCGCCAGCCGCTCCCCCTCGGCCCTGCGCGGCGAGTAGTACAGCTCCAGGCCCAGGGTGCCCAGCAGGGTGGCCCGCTCCGCGTCGCCGAGCGGCTCTTTCAGCAGGCCCTCCAGCAGGGCGACCGACTCGTCGTCCACGGCGCCGTAGTGGCGCCAGTTCCACACCGAGATGCCGCCGAACACGGTGACGGCCTCGATCAGCGTCGCGCGTTCGCCGATCCCGGCGGCGAGGCCGATCGCCTGCTCCAGGGCCGACTTCGCCCCGGCGACGTCGCCGACCGCGCGCAGCGCCTCGCCGCGGCGCACCAGCAGCGCGCACCGCCGGGCGGGGTCCGCCGGGCCGAGGGCGGCGAGGGCCCTGCTCCACCACTCCACCGCCTCGTCGTACGCGCAGCCGGCGGCGGCCTGCCGGGCGGCCAGGACGGCGTACTCCACCGCCTTGGCGGCGCCGCCCGCCCGGGCGGCCGCCACGAAGTGGTGGGCGAGCACGGACGCCTCGACCCCCGGAAGCGTCTCCAGCGCCTCGCCCGTGCGCAGGTGCAGCCGCGCCGCGCGCACCCGGCCGAGACCGGCGTAGAGGGCGTCGCGGACGAGGGCGTGCGAGAACCGGTAGTCGAAGCCGGGCGCCTCGACGAGCAGCCCCGTCGCCACGGCCGGTTCGAGCCGCAGCATCACCTCCTCCGCGCCCGCGCCGCTGGCGGCTTCCAGCGCATCGAGGCTCACCTCGCGGCCGAGTACGGCGGCCGCCTCCAGCAGCGCGCGGGTCTGCTCAGGCAGCCGTGCCACGCGGCGGCCGATGACCTCGCGCACCCCCTCGGGCACGCCGACCGAGGCGGCGTCGAGCCGGTGCTCGCTGCCCAGCAGCCGGATCAGCTCGCCCAGATAGAAGGGGTTGCCCCCGGTGCGCTCGTGGAGCAGCGCGGCGAGCCGCGTGTCCGGCAGGTCGCGCCCGGCCAGGTAGGAGGCCACGTCCTCCCGGGTGAACGGCGGCAGCGTGAGGCGCTCCGCGCCGCGTTCGCGGGCGAGCGCGGCCAGCGTGTCGCGCAGTTGCTCGGGATCGCCGCCCGGCTCCGGGCGGATCGTCGCCAGCACCAGCACCTGCGACCGGTGCAGCTCCCCCGCCGCGAACGCGAGCAGGCGCAGGGACGACGCGTCGGCCCAGTGGAGATCGTCGAGGACGACGAGCGCAGGCCCCGCCGCCCGCACGGCCGCCGTCACCCGCTCGTGCAGCTCGAACAGCGCGGCGCCGGGGTCGCCGCCCGGCGACTGCCCCGGCGTGCCCCCGGACAGGGCGGCCAGCGCGTCCGCCGCGTCCGGGCCGAGGTCGCGCAGCACCCGCAGCCAGGGCCAGAAGGCGGGGGCGCCGGTGTCCTCCGCGCAGCGGCCCGAGGCGACCGCCATCCCCAGGGCGGCCGCCTCGTCGGCCGCCGCCTCCGCGAGGCGGGTCTTGCCGATGCCCGCCTCCCCGGCGACCAGCAGCACGCCGCCCCGGCCGCGACGGGCCTCGGCCAGGCGGGCGGTCACGCGTCCGAGCTGCTCGCGCCGGGCGACGAGCCCGTCGTGAACGACCGGCGCCCGCGCGGTCCCGGGCGGAACGGCCGTCACCGGCGCGGCGGCGGGGGCGAGCAGGACCGGCCCGGGGCCGTCGAGATCCGGCGACTGGCCGAAGACGGCCTGCTCGAGCCGCCGCAGCTCGGGGCCGGGCTCCAGGCCCAGTTCCCCGGCGAGCAGCGCCCTGACCCTGCGCAGCGCGGCGAGGGCGTCGGCCTGCCGTCCGGACCGGTAGAGGGCGAGCACGAGCAGGCTCCACAGCCGCTCCCGGTAGGGATGGTCGTCCGTCAGGCGTTCGAGGTCGGGCACGCACGATCCCGCGTCGCCGAGCGCCAGCCGGGCCTCGAACCAGTTCTCTGTGGCCGTGGCGTGCAGCTCGGTCAGCCGCGCGACGACCGGCCGGGCGAACTCGTACGCGGCGAATTCGGCGAGCGGCTCGCCCCGCCACGTCTCCAGCGCGGCGCGCAGCGACTCGGCCGCGGCGGCGTGCTCGCCCCGGGCGAGCGCCCGCCCGCCGTCCTCGGCCAGCGCGGTGAAGCGGACCAGATCCACCTGGCCGGGCGCCGCCGCCAGCAGGTAGCCGGGCTCGCGGGTGACCAGCACCTTCGGCGGCGTGCGCGGCGGCCGGCCGGGTTCGAGCGCCCGGCGGAGCTGGGAGACGTACGCCTGCAGCGTCCCGGTCGCGCTCGACGGCGCCTCCCCCGACCAGAGCTCGTCGATGAGCCGGTCGAGGGAGACCACGCGACCCGGCTCCAGCGCGAGCATGGCCAGCACGGCGCGCTGCTTGGGCGTGCCGAGGTCCACGACCCGGCCGGTGGCGTCGGTGACCTCGATCGGGCCGAACAGGCGAAAGTCCATCGTTCCTCTCGGGGACGGAGTGAACGCTTCGTAGCGTATTGCCGGATTCACTCCCTGCCGACCGGGCGTGTCGCCCGGCCGTAGGCCGTCGGGGTGACCGCGGCGCGGGTCGCGCGGACCCGGGGGTTCAGCCCGGCGAGGCCGGCGGAAGCAGGAGCAGGAAGCAGGCGCCCCGGGGACTGTTCGTGATCACCAGCGCGCCGCCGTGGCTCTCCGCGATCTGGCGGGCGATGGGCAGCCCGAGCCCGGCGCCCCCGGCGCTCACACCGCCCGCCGAGTCGAGCCGGGTGAAGCCCTGGACGCTCGTCCCGCTGCGATCGCGGCCGCCGGCCGCGCCGTCGTTGAGCACCTCCAGCACGGCGGCCCCCGCTCGGAACCGGGGATCTCCGTCGACAGGCCCCTCCCATCGCACGGAGACCGTCAGCCTGGACTCCGCACGCCGTTCGGCGTTGTCGAGGAGGCTCGCGATCAGCTGGTCGAGCCGGGCGCGGTCGCCCGTGACCGTCACACCGCTCTCGAGACGACGGACGATGTTCCGCGTGAACCGGCGGGCGTTCAGCTGCGCGGCGACGAGTTCGGCCAGATCGAGCCGCTCGCGCTCGCCCGGCACGCCCTCGTCCAGACGGGTGAGCGTGCGCAGGTCGGCCGCGATCGCCTGGAGCCGGTCCAGGCTCCGCAGGACATCCCGTCCCAGCGCGTTCAGGTCGGTGTCCTCCGGTGCGAGCATCGCGCTCTCGATCTGCGTACGGATGGCGGTGATCGGGCTGCGGAGCTCGTGCGAGGCGTCGGCGGTGAAGCGGCGCAGCTCCTCGAACGCGCTCTCGAGCCGGTCCAGTGTGTAGTTCACGCTCTCCGCCAGGTGACGGACCTCGTCCTTCGCCACGAACACCGGAACCCTGCGGGCGAGGGTGGTTTTGTGGATCTCGTCGAGCTGGGCGCGGATCGCGTCGACGGGCTTGAGAGACTGGCGCACGACCCGGTGGGCGCCGTACACGACGGCGGTGGTGGCGACGACGGTCCCGCCGATCAGCAGCGCCAGCAGACTCGGATAGACGTAGAACGGAACCGTCGGCACCGCGCTGTACACGGTCCACGTGCCGTTGCGGTAGACCTGCTGCGCGACCACGATCTCACACCGGTCGGGGCCGAAAACGTGGTCGCATACGACGCCGAGCGCACTCCGGTGGGGGGCCTTCGGCAGGAAGCGCGCCATAGGCGGCTTGCCCTGCAGGTCCGCGGTCGCCGCGACGACCCTGCCGTCGGGATCGACGACCTGGATGGGGCGGATCAGGGAGGGCGGGATCGACGGAAGCGGGTTGCCGACCTCTCCCCGGTCCAGACGGTAGGCGATGAGGTCGCCGGCGACGGTCGCCTCCCTGATGAGGTTATGGGTGTTCAGCCGGTGGAGTGCGAACAGCAGGACAGCGGAGAACAGAAGGCACAGGACGGCCACACTCCCGCCGGTGACCAGCGACAGGCGGGTGTTGATCGGCCATGTTCCGGCACGGTTCACGTGGGCGCCAATCGGAAGCGGGCTCAACCGGTCATCTGCCCCGAACCTCCTCGCCGCGTCTCCATCGGCAGGTGAAGAATTCGTATCGACGGCGGTGAGCTCGGCACCAAAGGTGCCTCGCCGGCAGGACGACTAGCCCGTTCCTGGCCGATTCCTAATCGATCGCAAACCTTTTGCTTCATGCTCTGAATCGATCCCGAAACGTGTGAAGCAGGAGGAGAAAGTGACAACCCTGGGAACCGACCTTCGCCGTACGGTACGCGGGCAGGTCCTCGTCCCCGGCGACGACGGCTTCGAGGCCGCGCGGCTGCCGTGGAACCGGGCGGTCGACCAGCGGGTGGCCGCGGTCGTGGAGGTCGAGGACGCGGCCGACGCCGCCGCCGTGGTCCGCTGTGCCAGGCTGGCCGGCCTCGCCGTCGCGGCGCAGCCGAGCGGGCACGGCGCCACCACCCGCCTCGACGGGACGATCCTGCTGCGGACCGGACGCCTGCGCGGCATGGAGGTCATGCCGGAGCGGCGGACCGCCCGCGTCGAGGCCGGCGTGCAGTGGGGCGAATTGCTGACCGCGACCGGCAAGCACGGGCTGACCGGCCTGCCCGGCAGCTCTCCCGTGGTCAGCGTCACCGGCTACACCCTCGGGGGCGGGCTCGGGTGGTTCGCCCGCAGGCACGGCTGGGCGGCCGGCGCCGTACGCGCCTTCGAGGTGGTCGGCGCCGACGGCACGCAGGCCCGCGTCACGGCCGACTCCGACCCCGACCTGTTCTGGGCGCTGCGCGGCGGCGGGGGCGACTTCGCGCTGGTGACGGCGATGGAGCTGGACCTGCACCCGGCGCCGCTGCTGTACGGCGGGCGCATGCTGTGGCCCGCCGAGCGGGCGCCCGAGGTGCTCGCCGCCTACCGGGAGGTGACCGCGGCGGCGCCCGCGGAGCTGACCGTCTGGTTCACGATGGTGAAGTTCCCGCCCGTGCCCCAGGTGCCCGAGCCGCTGCGCGGGCTCGCCGCGGTCGCGGTCGACTCGACGTTCCTGGGCGGCGAGGAGGAGGGGCGCGACCTGCTCCGGCGGTTCGAGGACATCCCCGGCGTGCTGAGGGACAGCCGCGCGGCGATGCCCCTGGACGCCCTGGGCGGCATCTGCGCCGAGCCGACGCAGCCGGTGCCCGGCGCGGGCCGCGGCGAACTGCTGACCGGTCTCGGCGACGCCGTGGCCGGCGATCTGCTCGCGGCCGCGGGCGGCGTCGCCCCCTTGGCCACTGTGCAGGTGCGCCACCTGGGCGGCGCGCTGAGCCGGCCCGCCGAGGCCGGCGGGGCGTGCGGACACATCGCCGAGCCGTACCTGCTGAGCATGATCGGGCCGGTCATGTCGCCGGAGGGCGGGCAGGCGGTCACGGCGCGGATGGCGGAGATCGCGCGGGCGATGGCGCCGCACACGACCGGCCGCAAGCCGTTCACCTATCTGAACGGCGACGAGAAGGCCGCCTCCGCGTTCGACGCGGACACGCTGGCCCGGCTGCGCGAGATCAAGCGCCGCCGCGACCCCGACGGCGTCTTCCGCGCCAACCAGCCGGTGCTCGGCTAGCTACGCCTTGTGCACCTCGGCGTCGCCCGATCCGGTCCTGACCGTGATCGTGTGCGGCGCCGAGTCGTTGTCCGGCACCTCGATCCTGCGGTCGCCGCTCCCGGTCGACGCGTTGACGTTGTAGGCGCCGTCCGGCACCCAGAGCCGGCCGTCGCCCGATCCCGTCACGGCCTGCACGTCCGTGGGGACGGCCGAGAACCTCAGGGTGATGTCACCCGAGCCCGTCCGCGTGTTGACCCGGGCAGAGGCGAGCCCTCGCGCGTCGACGTCGCCCGAGCCGGTGGAGGCGTTCACCTGGCCGGTCAGGGAGCGCAGCGTGATGTCTCCCGACCCGGTGTCGATCTTCATGGTGAGACCGCGCGGCACCTCCACCTTGTAGTCCACCGAGCAGTTGCCGCACTTGTAGGCCAGCGTGAGCGTGTCCCCGTCGACGGAATGGCCGTTCGCGGGTTTGTCCCCGTGCCAGCGCAGGGTCTCGGTGACGTGGACGCCGGACCTGTCGCTCTCGTTCACCACGATGTCGCCAGAATCGGCGCGGGCGTCGAGGACGGCCACCTTGTCCGTCACGTCGTAGGACTCCACGGCCTGCTGCCCGCCGAACCCGATCCGCACGTCGCACGCCGCGACGAGCAGGCTCATGCCCAGGACGGCCCCCGCGACGGCCATCGTCTTGTGTCTCATGCCCCGATCTTCGGCCATGCGTGGGGCGTCTCCCATCGGGGAATTCCCGGAGCGCCCCCTGAGGGACCCCCTGCGTTGACCCCCGGCCGTCTCCTGAAGTAGCGTCGATTCCATCATTCAGAACTATTTTTCCGGAAGGTGGAAAATGACGGAAGGCGTCGAGATCAAGGGCCCCCTGCTGGACCGGTTCGACGAGATCCTCACTCCCGAGGCCCTCGGCTTCGTGGCCACCTTGCAGCGCGAGTTCGACCCCAGGCGCAGGGAGCTGCTCGCCGCGCGTCAGGCGCGGCAGGAGGAGCTGTCCGCGGGCGGCATGCTCGACTTCCTTCCCGAGACCGCCCACGTCCGCGAGTCCGAGTGGCGGGTCGCCCCGCCCGCTCCGGGGCTGGAGGACCGCCGGGTCGAGATCACCGGGCCGGTCGACCGCAAGATGACGATCAACGCGCTCAACTCCGGCGCCAAGGTCTGGCTGGCCGACTTCGAGGACGCCAACTCGCCGACCTGGGAGAACACGATCAGCGGTCAGCTCAACCTGCGCGACGCCCTCGACCGTACGATCGACTTCGAGTCGGGCGGCAAGACCTACGCGCTGCGGCCGGACGAGGAGCTGGCCACGGTCGTGGTCCGCCCGCGCGGCTGGCACCTGCCGGAAAAGCACATCGTGGTGGACGGCTCGCCCATGTCGGGGTCGCTGCTCGACTTCGGCCTCTACCTCTTCCACTGCGCCCGGCGGCAGATCGGCAAGGGCCGCGGGCCGTACTTCTACCTGCCGAAGATGGAGTCGCACCTGGAGGCGCGGCTCTGGAACGACGTGTTCGTCCGGGCCCAGGAGCTGCTCGGCATCCCCCGGGGAACGATCCGGGCGACCGTGCTCATCGAGACCTACCCGGCCGCGTTCGAGATGGAGGAGATCCTCTACGAGCTGCGCGAGCACTCCGCGGGCCTCAACGCCGGCCGCTGGGACTACCTGTTCAGCGTCATCAAGAAGTTCCGCACCCGGGGGCGGGAGTTCCTGCTGCCCGAGCGCAACGCGGTGACGATGACCGCGCCGTTCATGCGGGCCTACACCGAACTGCTGGTGCGCACCTGCCACAAGCGCGGCGCGCACGCGATCGGCGGCATGGCGGCCTTCATCCCCTCCCGCCGCGACCCCGAGGTCAACAAGGTCGCGCTGGAGAAGGTGCGGGCCGACAAGACCCGCGAGTCCGGCGACGGCTTCGACGGCTCCTGGGTGGCCCACCCCGACCTCGTGCCGATCTGCCGCGAGGTGTTCGACGGCGTGCTCGGCGACCGGCCCAACCAGCTCGACCGGCTGCGCGAGGACGTCCACGTCACGGCCGAGGACCTGCTGTCGGTGTCCAAGACCCCGGGTGAGATCACCGAGGCCGGGCTGCGCAACAACGTGGACGTCGGCCTGCGCTACCTGGCGGCCTGGATGGGCGGCAACGGCGCCGCGGCGATCCACAACCTGATGGAGGACGCGGCGACCGCCGAGATCTCCCGCTCGCAGGTCTGGCAGTGGATCCACAACGACATCACGCTGGCCGACACCGGCGCGGTGGTGACACGGGAGCTCGTCGAGCGGATCATCGAGGAGGAGCTGGCCGGGATCGCCGCCGGGCCCGGCTACGACGAGAAGCTCTACGCCCAGGCCACGGCGCTGTTCAAGGAGGTCGCCCTTGACGACGATTTCGCGGAGTTCCTTACGCTTCCCGCGTACGAGCGGATGCCATGACGACGTGAGGGGAAGCGGGAGCCGATGTCCGAGCTCGAACGGCTGACGGCGCGGCTGGCGGCCGTACTCCCGCCGGACGCCGTCATCACCGACCCCGTACGGCTGCGCACCTACGAGTGCGACGGGCTGACCGTCCACCGGGCCACTCCCGGCGTGGTCGTGCTGCCGGAGACGGCCGAGCAGGTCGCCGCGGTCGTACGGCTGTGCGGCGAGCACGGCGTGCCGTTCGTCGCCCGCGGGGCGGGCACCGGCCTGTCGGGCGGCGCCCTCCCCCGCACGGACGGCGTGCTGATCGTCACCTCCCGCATGCGGCGGATCGTCGAGATCGACATCCCGAACCGCCGGGCCGTGGTGGAGCCGGGGGTGACGAACCTGGCGATCAGCGAGGCGGTCCGCGACCGGGGGTACTACTACGCCCCCGACCCCTCCAGCCAGCAGGTCTGCTCGATCGGCGGCAACGTGGCCGAGAACTCGGGCGGCGCGCACTGCCTCAAGTACGGCTTCACGGTCAACCACGTGCTCGCCGCCGAGATCGTCACGCCGGACGGGGAGATCGTGGAGCTGTCGGACCGCGACCCCGGCTACGACCTGCTCGGCGCGTTCATCGGCTCCGAGGGCACGCTCGGCATCGCCACCAAGATCACCGTACGGCTGTCGCGGGCGCCCGAGGCGGTCACGACCCTGCTCGCCGCCTTCACCGGCATCGAGGCCGGCGGGCACGCCGTGTCGGCGATCATCGCGGCGGGCGTCGTGCCCGCCGCCATCGAGATGATGGACGCGCTGGCGATCGAGGCGGCCGAGGCCGCCGTCGACTGCCGCTACCCCGCCGGGGCGGGAGCCGTACTTGTGGTGGAGCTGGACGGCCCGCGCGCCGAGGTGGAGCACCAGTTCGCGGCCGTCGAACGGATCTGCCGCGACAGCGGCGCCTTCGAGATCAGGGTGGCCGCCTCCGCCGAGGAGCGGGCGGCCATCTGGAAGGGCCGGAAGTCGGCGTTCGCCGCCGTGGGCCGGATCAGCCCGGCCTACATCGTGCAGGACGGCGTGGTGCCGCGGACCGCGCTTCCGCGCGTGCTCGCGGGGATCGACCGGCTGCAGGAGGAGTACGGCATCCGCGTGGCCAACGTCTTCCACGCGGGCGACGGCAATCTCCATCCCCTCGTGCTGTTCGACGACTCCGTGCCGGGCGAGGCCGAGCGCGCCGAGGCCGTCAGCGGGCGCATCCTCGACCTGTGCGTCGAGCACGGCGGGTCGATCACCGGGGAGCACGGCGTCGGCGTGGACAAGGCCCGCTACATGCCCCGGATGTTCAGCGAGGACGACCTCGACACCATGCAACTCGTGCGGTGCGCGTTCGATCCCCGGGGGCTGGCCAACCCGGGCAAGGTCTTCCCCACCCCGCGCCTGTGCGGAGAGGCGCCGGGTGTGCGCAGGGGCGCCCATCCCCTGGTCGAGGCCGGTCTGGCGGAGCAGTTCTGATGGACGAGCGGGACGTCCGGGACGCGCTGGAGGCCACCGGTGTGGCCGTGCGCGCGGCCGGCGACGGGGACGAGGTGGCGGGCGTGCGGCCGCGCTGGGTGGCGCTGCCCGAGTCGGCCGAGGAGATCGCGGCCGTGATGCGGGTCTGCGCCGCGCACGACCTGGCCGCCGTCGCGACCGGCGGCGGGACCAAGCTGCACTGGGGCGCGCCGCCCGCGCGCTGCGACGTGCTCGTGGACCTGTGCTGCATGAACCGGATCCTGGAGCACGCGGCGGGCGACCTCGTCGTCCGCGCGCAGGCCGGGGTGACCGTCGAGGCGCTGGCGCGCGCTCTCGCCGAGGAAGGTCAGGAGCTCGCGCTCGACGTGCCGGTGCCCGGCACCACGATCGGCGGGCTGCTGGCCACCGGGATCGCCGGGCCGCGCAGGTTCCGCCACGGCACGGCCCGCGACCTGCTCATCGGCGTCACGGTCGTGCTCGCCGACGGCACCATCGCCAAGTCGGGCGGGAAGGTCGTCAAGAACGTCGCCGGATACGACCTCGGCAAGCTGTTCAACGGTTCGTACGGCACGCTCGGGACCATCGCGGACGCGACGTTCCGCCTGCATCCCCTGCCCGCCGCCCGCGCCTGGGTGACGTTCACCGTCGAACGTCCGGTTACGGAGACCGTCAGGCCCGTTGTGTACGAGGGTAAGACGATGGAGGGCACCTCCACGGACGCGGCCGCGTCCCTGCGCGCGGTGATCCCGGCGGTCACCGAGTCGCCGTTGGAGCCGAGCGCGGTGGAGGTGGACTGGCCGGATGTGGCGGGCCCCTGCACGGTGGCGATCCTCGTGGAGGGCACCGCCGCGGCCGAGCGCGCCAAGGCGCTGTGCGCCCTCATGGACGGCGCGCTGAGCGACGCGCAGGTGACCGAGGAGCCGCCGCCGTGGTGGGGGCTCCTGCCCGAGCCGCCGGTGCCGGACGGACCGCCCGGCACCGGGGACGGGGGCGCGGGCGGCGGGGAGATCCTGCTGGAGGTCAGGAACATCCCCTACCGGCTGGCCGGCAGCTTCGTCGGTCCCTTCCTGGCGGCCCGTGAGGCGGGCGTGCACGCGGCGGTGCGCGGCTCCCTGGCCGCGCAGGTGTTCCACGTCGCGCTGCCGCCGGGCACCGACCCCGGCCGGGTCGCCGCCTTCACGGGCGACCTGCGCGACCACATGGAGACGGACGGCGAGGGCCGGGTCGTCGTGCTCACCGCGCCGCGGGAGGCCGCGCGCCGCCTCGACCGGTGGGGGCACGTCGGCGCGCTGCCGCTGATGCGCCGGGTCAAGGAGCGGTTCGATCCCGATCGCCGGCTGTCCCCCGGTCGTTTCGTCGGAGGCATCTGATGGATCCCGAGCTGATCAAAGACTGCGTCCACTGCGGGTTCTGCCTGCCCACCTGCCCGACGTACGTGCTGTGGGGCGAGGAGATGGACTCCCCGCGCGGGCGCATCCACCTCATGGGCCAGCACGTCGAGGGCACGCCGCTCACCGACGCGATGGCCGGCCACTTCGACGCCTGCCTGGGCTGCATGGCGTGCGTCACCGCGTGCCCGTCCGGCGTGCGGTACGACCGCCTGATCGAGCAGACCCGCGCGGTCGTCGAGCGCGAGCACGTGCGCCGCCCGGACGAGCGCGCGATCCGGGCGCTGGTGTTCGCGCTGTTCCCCTACCGGCGCAGGCTGCGGGCGATGCGGCTGCCCATGCGGCTGAGCAGGCGCCTGCAGCCGTTCCTCGAACAGGTCAACCCCTCCCTCGGCGCGATGGCCGAACTGGCGCCCGACGCCCCCCGGCCCGTACGGCTGCCGCCGCTGGTGCGCGCGAGGCGGCGGCGCAGGGCGCGGGTCGGCCTGCTCACCGGATGCGTGCAGGGCGAGTTCTTCCCGCAGGTCAACGCGGCGACGGCCCGGGTGCTCGCGCTGGAGGGCTGCGACGTGGTCATCCCGCCCCGGCAGGGCTGCTGCGGGGCGCTGTCGCTGCACTCGGGCCGCGAGGCCGAGGCGCGCAGGTTCGCCCGCCGCACGATCGCCACCTTCGAGCGGGCCGGCGTGGAGGCCGTGGTGGTGAACGCGGCCGGCTGCGGGTCGAGCATGAAGGACTACGCCGAGGTGCTGGCCGACGAGCCCGGCTGGGCGGCCCGCGCCGAGGCGCTGCGGACCCGCGACCTGGCGGAGTTCCTCACCGAGCTGGGACCTGCGGCGGAGCGCCACCCGCTGCCGGTCACGGTGGCCTACCACGACGCCTGCCACCTGGCCCACGCCCAGGGCGTGCGCGCCCAGCCGCGCGCGCTGCTGCGCGCGATCCCGGAGCTGGAGCTGCGGGAGGTCGAGGAGTCCGCGATCTGCTGCGGATCGGCGGGCACCTACAACCTGTTCCAGCCGGAGGCGGCCCGGCAGCTCGGCGACCGCAAGGCCGAGCGCGTGCTCGCCGCCGGCGCCGACGTGCTGGTGTCGGCCAACCCGGGCTGCACCATGCAGATCGCGGCCTCCGTCCGCAGGGCGGGCAAGGGGGAGATCCGGGTCGCGCACACGGCCGAGGTGCTCGACGCCTCGCTGCGAGGGCTGGGGAGTGTCTGACAAATGCTGCCCGTCGCGAGCGGGGTCCAGGTGGATGCATCGCAAGGCGGAGGAGGAGGCCGGAGCGGAGCCTCCGGCCGACGACGACAACGCCGCGAGGCGCCGCCTGGGCCACGCGCAGCAGGGCTTGATTTGTCAGAGACGACCGAGAAGCGGGCATGCTGGGAGGTCCCCGCGTTGAGGATGACACCGCCGAGGAGGAGGACGCGGTGAGCGTGCAGAGCGTCGACCGGGCGCTGGACGTGCTCGAGGCACTGTCAGAGCACGGCGGCCAGGCCGGTCTGTCGGAGATCGCCGCCACGACCGGCCTGCCGTACGGGACGATCCACCGGCTGTTACAGACGCTGCTGGCCCGTGGGTACGTCCGGCAGGAGTCCGACCGGCGCTACGCCCTCGGCGGCGCGCTCGTGCGGATCGGCGGCGTGGCCGAGCGGATGCTCGCGGTCTGGGCCGAGCCTTATCTCGCGAGGCTCGTGGAACTGTCCGGCGAGACCGCCAACCTCGCCGTGCTGGAGGGCGACTACGTCGTCTACATCGCCCAGGTGCCCTCGCCGCGCAGGCTGCGGATGTTCGCCGAGGTCGGCCGCCGGGTGCTGCCCCACAGCACGGCCGTCGGCAAGGCCCTGCTGGCCGCGCGGGACGACGCGGAGGCGGTGTTCACGCGCACCGGGCTGCCCCGCCGTACCGACCGGACGATCACGGCGGTCGGCGAGCTGATGGAGGAGCTCGGCCGGGTGCGCGCCCGGGGGTACGCGCTCGACCTGGGCGAAGAGGAGAGCGGGGTGCACTGCATGGCCGTGCCGGTCCACGACGGCGGGCGGGCCTTCGCGGCGATGTCGGTGTCCGGACCGGCCGAGCGCATCGACGCGATCGACCGCGAGGAGCTGGCCGCGATGCTGCGCAAGGTGGCCGAGGACTTCGGCGCCGCCGTCTTCCACTCCTGACCCGGTCCTCGGATGGGTCAGTATGGGGTCATGTGCCGAAGCATCAAGACCCTGCGCCCGCCGTTCACCGACGAGGTGACCGAGGAGGACATCCGGGCGGCGGCCCTGCAGTATGTCCGCAAGATCTCCGGCTTCCGCGCGCCCGCCGCGCACAACGCCGAGGCGTTCGACCGCGCGGTCGAGGAGATCGCGCAGGCCAGCACGGCGCTGCTGGCCTCCCTCCAGGTCCGCGGCTCCGCCGCCCGATAAGGACCGGGCTCCGAACAGCGGGTCCGAGCGCCGGGCCCCGAACACCGGGGTCCAAGCCGGCCACAAGTGCCGGGCGCGACAGTGGGCGCATGGGTATGATCTCCGACTTCCTCATGGCCCGGCGGCTGCGCCGGGGGCCCACACTGCTGCTGCCGTACGCGCCCGATCCCGCGACCCTGCTGGAGACGGTGCGCCTGCACGACCCGCAGGCCGGGCCGTACGGGCGGGGCTTCAAGATCGGCGAGAACGTCGAGCTGCGCGGGCCGATCGCGCTGACCCCGGAGCTGGCGGCCAGGGCGGGTCTCCCGGCAGGCTGGCCGGCCGCGTTCTTCGCGCGCAACATCGACGGCGACGCGGGCGGCGAGTTCGCGCGCCTGAGCCTGCTCGTGCGCGGCCTGGCCGAGCGGCTCGGCGGCCGGGAGCACCCGGAGTGCCAGGAGCCGCCGGAGGACCTGGCCGAGGTCGCCGGCGGGCGGCTCGTCCCGGTGGACGAGGTGATCGGCCTGCTCGCGGACGACGTGCCCGGCCTGGCCGTCACGACGGTGACCGACGCCGGCACGACGCTGCTCACCAGCGCCGAGAGCCCGATCGAGGTCTTCGTCACCGAGTGGGACGCCGACGACGTCACCTACGAGCTGTCCGCGGACGGCGGTTACGGCACGGACGTTCCCGCCACCGCCCGGCGGGCCGCCCTCGCGATCGCCGGACGCGCGGGCGGGGTGCCCCGCGACCACAACGGCTTCCTCATCATCGGGTGAGCGCATCGTGATTGCCTGTCCTGACTGGGACGCTTTGCAGCAGACGGGAAGCGTGTCACGATAAATGATCGCATCGGCGGTTCCGAGGGAAAGGGGGCGGACCGATGCCACCTGCGATCGTCGGGCATGAAGGTCCCCTTGCCGGTCAGCGCTTCCCGATCGACGACAAGCCGATCACCTTCGGTCGCAGAGGCGACAACAGTGTGGTGATAACGAGTGAGAGGGCCTCGCGCTTCCATGCGGAGGTGCGCCGCGAGGCCGAGGGCTACGTGCTGCTCGACCGGGGCAGCAGCAACGGGACCCTGGTCAACGGCAGGCGTGTCACCACGCATGTGCTCCGGCCCGGCGACATGATCGCCATCGGAGGGGAGACGTTCCGCTTCGAGGTGTTCGACGACGCCGAGACGGTCATGGACACCTCCCTGATGCAACGGTTCCGCCGGTCGTTCCCGGACGTCGAACCGGAACAGGTCCTGCACGTCACCATCTCCGGCGGCGGGCCCGTCGGGCTGGCCTTCGCCCTGCTCCTCGAACACCTCATGGGGCACCGGGTCGCCATCACGATCTACGACGGCCGCTGGACCGAGGACGGGCCGCGGATCGTGTGGAAGAACGCCACGCAGGGCAACAACCGGCGGCAGCAGGTCGTGACGGTGCAGAGCCGCCAGTATCTGAACCTCCCGGAGGACGTCCAGTCGCGGCTGTTCACCGAGGGGTCCTACAGCGAGATGTGGCCGGCCGGTCCGGACTCGATCCGCGACTACCGCCCGCGGAACATCCGGATCGCCTACATCGAGGACACCCTGCTGGAGATGGCGAACGAGAGGTCCGCCCGCATCCGCCTGGTGCCCGAGATATTCGACCCCGCGGAGCGCCAGGACGCCGTGGCCAAGGAGCACGTGCTCGCCATCTGCGAGGGAGGGCGCTCGCGGACCCGCGAGCACTTCACCGACAGGTTCGGCCGGGCCGACGACTCGATCTTCTCGCTCGACGGCCGCCACCTGCAGGACGTGGTGCTGGGGCTGCGGGTGAAGTCCAGCCTGCCGGACCCGGCGATCGTGCTGCTGACCGTGGCGCAGAACCGGTTCCTCCTGAACTCCCTGCGCGGCGAGGGCTTCCTCAACATGCGGCTCACCGACGACGAGGCCGCGGAGGTCGTCGGCATCGACCCCGTCCGGCACGTGTTCGAGGAGTGCGTCGCCTCCAGTCCCTGCCTGATGGAGCGCACCGAGGACGGGGACTTCCACTGCTCAACCCACCACACGCTGTTCCTGCCCGCCCTGATCAGGGGTTCGGCACTGTGGAGGCGGGCGAAGGAAGGGCTCGCGCTCTTCGGCGTCGCCGACGGCGACGTGAGCGCGGTCACCGCCTTCCGGCTGGACATGGTGCAGCGGCCGCGGTTCACCGCCCGGTTGTACTCCCCCACCTCGACCACCCCGGGGACGTACGGGTTCCTCCTCGGGGACGCGGCCAACGCGATCCACTTCTGGCCGGGGCGGGGCCTCAACAGCGGGCTGGCGTCGGCCATCTCGCTGGCCCGGTCGCTCAACCGCAACTGGCGCGGCAGGCCGTTGCGGGACGCCGACTTCGTACGGCACGAGGCGGCGATGTCGATGCTGCAGTATCGGCACAAGAGCCGCGCGTGGAACGCGATGGTGACCACCGACGAGCAGGGGGTCACCCGGGCGATCAAGGACACGATCGTCCAGGGCATCGAGGAAGGCCACGCCGCCCCGGACAGGGAAGCGGACATCGACGCCCTGATGGAGCGCCTGCGGCAGATCCGCGACCGCCTGTCACCACGTGTTCCCGGCATGCCCGACGACGCGACCCTCATCCGGCACCTGCGTGAACTGCGGAGCGAGACGCTGCGTACCCTGCTGGTGAGCGGAGCCTGGGAGACGCTGACGGTCGGCGGCGAGGAGGTCGACATCGACATCTTCGACCAGCCCGTCTCCGCGGCGTCCCCCGTGGCGACCCCTGCCGAGGGGGCGCTCGTCGCGCGGCAGGCGGACGGACAGACCAGGCGGCCCGGCGGCACGCCTGCCGGCTGACGTCGCTCCGGCGAACCACGGAACCGGCCCGGGCCGTCCGGCGGAGTAGGGGTGAAGGGCGCGACGGCGCCCACGGAAGGACTTCCCCTATGAACGGACAAAACGGGTGGTGAGGACGGTCTACGGCGACACGCACCTCCCCGCGGCCGCCGAGACGGACGGCGCCGACCCGGACGGCACCCGCGACGCTGACGAGGCGAACGACAGCGGGCCGGAGCGCGCCCTGATGACGTATCCCGGCGTCGCCGGCGCGGAGCCGAGCGACGCGGGGTTGATCGAGGCGTCGCTGACGGCGCCCGAGCGGTTCGCCGGCGTCTTCGACCGGCACGCGGACGAGATCCACGCCTACGCCGGTCGCCGTCTCGGCCCCGAGCACGCCGACGACGTGACGGCCGAGACGTTCCTCGTGGCGTTCCGCAAGCGGCACCGCTACGACACCTCGCGGCCGGACGCCCGGCCCTGGCTGTACGGCATCGCCGGCAACCTCATCTCGGGGCACCGCAGGTCGGAGGTGCGCCGGTTGCGGGCGCTGGCCCGTGCGCCGCGCGACGCCGGCGAGCGCGGCGCCCACGAGGAGGAGCGCGGGGCGGAGCGGGCGAGCGCCGCCGCCCTGCGGCCCGCCCTCGCCGCCGCGCTGGCCAGGCTGTCGGCCGCCGAGCGTGACCTTCTCCTGCTGGTCGCCTGGGCCGACCTCTCCTACGAGGAGGCGGCCGAGGCGCTGAAGATCCCCATCGGCACGGTCCGCTCGCGCCTTCACCGGGTGCGGGCGAAGCTGCGCCGCCATCTCGACCTTCCCGAGGAGAACGTATGATGACCGACGAGATCGACCTGGTGGCGCGGGAGCGGCCCGACGTCGCGCCCTACTCCCTGGCGGCCAAGGCGGCCGTACGGCGGCGGCTGGCCGCCCCCGCGGGGCGTCCCGCCCGCCCGCGTCCGCGTCCGTACCTGTTCGTGGCGGGCGGGACGGCGCTGCTCGCCGCGGCGGCCGTCGCCGCGGTCGCCACCGTGCTGACGGAACCGGAGGCCCGGCCGGCGACGGTGAGCCCGGGGGTCGTGACGCTGCCGAAGGTGTCGGCCATGTCGGCCGAGGAGGTGCTGGGCAGGGCGGCCCGCGCGGTGACCGATCTGTCCCCGCGCGACGACCAGTTCGTCAAGGTCGGCTCGCAGACGATGTACGAGGCCGACATGGTCGGCGAGAACGAGAAGGAGTCACGCTACCTCTACCGGACGAAGCGGACGATCTGGCTGTCCGCCGACGGCACGAGGGACGGCGCGCTGAAGGTCGAATATCTGGAGCCCCATGCCTACCCCGGCTGGCCGATCCCGCCGGAGGCGTACAAGGAGAAGGGCACCGAGTGGATGCGGCTCCCCGCCTGCGACAGCGCGCGGGACACCGCCTACACGAACCTGAAGAAGCTGCCCGCCGACCCGGAGAAGATGCGCGCCTACCTGTACGACCGGCCGCACGGCGACAATCCGCCCGACACGGGGGCGTGGACGGCCGTCGGCGACCTGCTGCGGGAGACGTACGTGCCGGCGCCCCAGCGCGCGGCGCTGTTCAAGGCCGCCGCCACGATCCCCGGGGTCACGGTGACCGAGAACACCGAGGACGCGGCCGGACGGACCGGCATCGGCGTCGGCCGGGTCTCGGGCGGGGTGCGCGAGGAGATCATCTTCGACCCCGCCACCTACGAGCTGCTCGGGGAGCGCGGCATCGTGGTGGACGAGAAGGAGGCGAAGGCGCCCGCCGGGAGCCTGGTGGCCTCGACCGCCCAGCTGGAGGTCACGGTCGACGACACCGCGCCCGAGGTGAAGGACCCTCACTCCGGCTGCCTCTGACCCGCGCCCGGTCCTTCCCGGCCGGCCGCGTCCGGCGGGAACCGATCTCCCCTAAGATCGTCCTTCTTGTCCGGGAAAGGGCGCGGGGTGTCACGAGAGCGTGCGGGGTGGATGGCGGCCGGGGTCTACCTGGCGGTGTCGGCCGCCGGCGCCGTGGTCACGGCCGTCACCGGGCGTCTCGACGCCCTCTGGGCGGCCGTGCTGTGGTATCCCCTCGACGACTACTCCTCGAGCGGTTTCGCCGAGTCGCCCGTCGCCGCCCTGGTGGGGGCGGTGGGCCTCCTCGCGATCCTCGCGCTCAAGACCTGGATGCTCCGCCAGGTCTTCACCTTCCCCCCGCGTGCGCCGCGGCCCGCCGAGCGGCGGACGGTCTGGCTGCGGCGCCTGCTGTATCTGGCCGTCGCCCACGCCCTGCTCCCCCGGCTGCCGGCCGCGCCGCTTCCCGGCGTCGTCGGCGAGGCGCTCACCCTGGCCCTGTGGTGGCCGCTGCAGGTGCTGTTCGCGCTGACCCTCCGCGGACGGCTCCGGGTGCTCGCGCTCGTCACCGCGTGGCCGGGGTCGGTGGGCCTGGCGATGATCGCGATGGACGAGGTGACGGGGGTGCGGGCGCCCCGGTTCGTCCTGTTCGCCTGCCTGGCGCTGGCGGCGGCCTGGCAGGTGGCCGTCCTCTTCGGCCAGCACCGCGACGGCCGCTGGAGCCGCGACACCGTCACGGCCGGCTGGCGCCACGTCACCGTGACGCTGGCGACCCCCCTCGCCGCCATGGCCGTCCTCTCGGCGTTCAGCTACAACGACGTACCGCTGATGAGGATGCTGGAGGAGTTCGACGTCTTCCTGGCGGTCTGGCTCGCCCGGTCCGCCCGCGAACTCACCGGCCCGCGCGGCACACCCCCGGAGCGTACGCCGCTCCGCCCGCCAGGGCCGATCCTGCTGGCGGCCGTCCTGCTGCCGTTCCTCGTGCTGGTCGGGCCGGAGGCGGCACCCCCGCCCGCCGCCTACGGCTGGCAGCCCGAGCCGCCGCGTACGGGGGACGGGCAGGCCGCGGACACGGAGGACTACGTCGCGGAGGCCAACGCCCGCTGCCGGGACCCCTGGCCGCGGGTGCGGGCCCGGCGGCAGGGCACGGCCGCGTACTTCCTGTTCGAGGGCGGGGGATACGGCGTCCACGACCCGGACGACACCACCGAGGGCGAGGACCCCTACGCGAGCGTGGACGACGGGTTCCTCGGCGCGGCGGGCAGTTCGGCGGTCGTGATGACGTACGGCGAGAACGAGCCGATGTGCCTGACCGTGAAGGCGTTCGGCTCCGCTCCCCCGCTGCGGCTGAAGGGCTGGGAGCAGGTGGCCGAGGTCGGCGTGGTCAGCCGCAGCGGCCGCCTGCGGGTGCCCTCGTACGTCGACGGCGGCGACGAGGGCGCCGGGGCGCGGCTGCCCAACCTGGCGGTGAAGGGCCCCGGACGCTACCGGCTGCGCGTCTACGCCCGGGCGGCCGAGAGGGGCGAGGAGCACCTGGTCGTCGTGTTCCCCGGCCGGTCGGCCGAGAAGATCGTCTACCGGTGAGACGGGCCTTCTATTTGCACTGCTCCAGCATGGCCGCCTTGTCGGCGGAGGTCACCGGCAGGTCGTACTTGAGTGCGACCTGGGCGAACCGCACGGCGTAGGAGCAGCGGATGTCGCGGCGGGGCGGCAGCCAGGTGGCCGGGCCCGAGTCGCCCTTGGAGCCGTTGGTGGAGCCGTCCACGGGGATCAGGTTGAGCGGATCGTTGGCGATCTGCTTGCGCTTGCTCTCGCTCCACCGCGACGCGCCCATCTGCCAGTCGTACGACAGGGGCATGACGTGGTCGATCTGGACCTCCGCCGCGTCCGACTTGCTCCAGTCGATGGTCTTGCCGGTGTACGGGTCGTTCAGGGTCATGGAGACGATGACGCAGTTCGACCCGCTGCGATACTTGACGTCCTGCCCGTCTCGCTTGAGCAGGTCGTTGCGGGTGTCGCAGCCGTTGCGCCCCCACGGGACGTCGTCCACGTTGTCGGCCCAGGCGTAGCCGAACTTGTCGCGGTCGTAGCCGGTCTTCGCCCCGCGGCCCTTCGTCGCCACCTTGTCGATCAGGTCACGCGCCTTCGCCCGGTCCTTGTCCGACGAGATCGCCTTCAGGCCGGGGCCGGTGCCGTCGGGGTTGTCGAGCGGGTTGACGCCCCGCTCCGTCCCCGAGCCGCCCTTCGCGTCACCGCCCTTGCCCGTGGGGTCGCCGTCGAGTTCCGGCATCGGCCCGCACCCCGCCAGTACGGCCACCGCCACCGAGATTCCAGCGATCAATCGGCTACCACGCCCGCCCACTGCCACCCCTAGGTAATGAAATATCCCCCTCAGATATAGCAAAGTGCAAAAAAGTGGCAAAGGAGGCGCGCACGAGAACCGTGACATACGACGAGGGGCGCGGCACGCCGTGCGCGCCACGCCCCTCGATCGGACCCGGTGAACGACCCCGCTTGATCAGATGCGCTGGATCAGATGCGGGATCGGATGCGGTGGATCAGGCGGGGATCCAGTCCTGCCAGACGATCTTGTTGGCCTCGACCCACTTGCGGGCGGCGTTCTCCGCGCTCATCTTGTTCACCGCCATGTCGTAGGCCACGGCGTTCTGGTCGTCGTTGGTCCAGACGAAGTTCTTGATCAGCTCGTACGCCTGGCCGCCGGTCTTGGAGAACTTCACGCTGACGATCTTGTCGAGCAGGTACGGCGGATAGTCGCACTTGATCGTCTTGACGTTCGCGTCACACCCGATGGCGTACGGCGGAAGGTTGATCTTGACGAGCTTGAGCTGGTTGAACAGCCACTGGGGCTCGTAGAAGTACATGAGCAGCGGGGTCTCGTTCTCGGTGGCCTTGCGGGCCGCCGCGATCAGCGCGTCCTCACTGCCGGAGTAGACCACCTTGTAGGGCAGGTTCAGGTTCCTGATGAGCGCCTCGTCGTTGGTCACGAAGGACTTGTCGCCGGCGAGGAACTGCCCCAGGCCGTCGCTCTTGTCGGTCTTGAACAGGTCCTTGTACTTGACCAGGTTGTGCCAGTCCGTGATGTCCGGATACTTCTTGACCATCCATTCCGGCACGTACCACCCGATGACGCCCTTGTTGCCGTTCTCACCCGCGGTGATCGCGACCTTCTTGTCGTCGATGTACTCCTTCTTCAGCTCCGGGTGGCTCCAGTTCTCCAGGACGACGTCGACCGTGCCCTTCTCGAAGCCCTTCCAGGAGTCCGCCTCGGCGCTCTCGATCTTCTCGACCTTGTAGCCGAGCTCGTGCTCGAGGAGATAGGCGACGACCGCGGCGCTGGCCTCGTAGCCGATCCAGGGGTTGATCGCGAGTCGTACGGTCTTCGTGCCGCCCCCGGCGCCTGCTCCGGCGGCGTCATCCGAACTCCCGCCACTGCAGGCGGTCATGGCCAGCGCGAGCGTCAGCACGCCGGCAAGGAGACGGATCCTCATATCTAGCCTCATCTGATGTCGTACGGGCGGCGAACGCGAGCGGCGGGGCCGCGGCGACACCGGCAGAGTATTCCACAACAAGCGGGATCGGCCGCGATCGCGGAGATCGCGGCCGACACGTGCTCGGCGCCCGGGCGGGCGGACGGGGTCGTGATCCTCAGATCACTTGGGCATCCAGGCTTGCCACTTGGCGGTGTTGGCCTCCACCCACTTCTTGGCCGCGTCCTCGGCCGACATGCCGTTGTTGGTGATGTCGTCGGCGACCGCGTTCTGGTCGTCGTTCGTCCACTGGAAGGCCTTGACCAGCTCGTACGCCTTGCCGCCGGTGTCGGCGAACTTCTTGCTCACGATCTTGTCGAGGTCGTACGGCGGGTAGTCGCAGTCGACCTTCTTGGGGTCGCTGTCGCAGCCCTCCTCGTACGCCGGGAGGTTGACCTTCACCAGCTTGACCTGGTTGAACAGCCACTGCGGCTCGTAGAAGTACATGAGCAGCGGCTTCTTCTGCTCGGTCGCCTGCTTGGCCGCCTTGATCAGCGCGGCCTCGCTGCCGGCGTAGACCACCTTGTAGTCGAGCTTCAGGTTCTTGACCAGCGCCTCGTCGTTGGTGACGAAGGACGGGTCGCCGTCCAGCATCTGGCCCTTGCCGTCCGACTCGGACGTCTTGAACAGGTCGGCGTACTTGTTGAGGTTCTTGTAGTCGGTGATGTCGGGGTACTTCTGCACCATCCACTCGGGCACGTACCAGCCGATGACGCCCTTGTTGCCGGTGCTGCCCGCCTCGACGGCGACCTTCTTCTCTTCGATGTACTTCTTCTTGAGGTCCGGGTGGCCCCAGTTCTCGATGATGACGTCGACGTCGCCCGACTCCATGCCCTGCCAGGACGGCTCCTCGGCGAGCGTCACCTTCTCGACCTTGTAGCCGAGCTCGTGCTCCAGCAGGTAGGACACCACGGCGGCGCTGGCCTCGTAGCCGACCCAGCCGTTGATGGCCATCTTGACCGTGCCCGCCGCGGACGCGCCCGCGGAGCCCGCGGCGCTCGCGCTCGGCGCCGCCTTGGAGTCGTCCTCGACCTTGGCGCCTCCGCAGGCGGCCGCGCTGAGACCGAGAACGAGAACCCCTGCGATTAGGCGTAACTTCTTCATGCGTTCCTCTTCTTGTGGGGAGAGCGGCGCCCGTTGGCGCCTTGCGTGATCCGGTCGAGCATCACTCCGAGGAGGACCAGGGCCACGCCGGCCGCGAGGCCCTTGCCGTAGTCCTCCTGCTGCGCGAACCCGGCCACGACGTCGTATCCAAGGGCGCCCGCGCCGACCAGCGCGCCGATCACCACCATCGCCAGCGTCATGACGATGCCCTGGTTCGCCGCCAGGAGCAGCGAGCCGCGAGCCATCGGCAGCTGCACCTTCCACAGCAGCTGCCGGTCGGTGGAGCCCGCCGACCTCGCCGCCTCCATCACGGTGCCGGGGACCGCCCGCAGGCCGTCCTCGACCACGCGCGCGACCACCGGCACCGCGTAGATGAACGCGGCCATGATCGCGGTGAAGCGGCCGTTGCCGAACAGGGCCACGGCGGGCAGCAGGTAGGAGAACGACGGCATCGTCTGCGCGGCGTCCAGGATCGGCCGCAGCACGGCGGCGAACCACCGGGACCGCGCCGCCGCCACGCCGAGCGCGAGCCCGGCGGCGATCGTGATCAGCGCGCCGACCAGCACCATCGTCAGCGTCTGCATGCCGTGCTCCCACAGGCCGAGCGCGGCGACGCCCAGGAGGCAGGCGGCCGCGACCAGACCGGCCACCAATCCGCTCACCCGCCAGGCGAACACCAGCACCGCCGCCGTGACCAGCCACCAGGGGGCGCTGGTCAGCACGTCCTGCAGCGGGTTGAGCAGGCCGTACGCGACGGTGTCGTTGAGGAAGCCGGTGAAGGTGTACCAGTGCGCCTCGATCCAGTCGGCCACGTCGTTGATCGGCCGGATGATCTGCACCTGCCACTGCTCGGGGAACTCCTGCGCCAGCACCGGGGTCAGCGCGAGGCCGGCGGCCGTGAGGACGGCGAAGCCGCCCCAGCGGGCGGCCCTCGCCCGGGTCCCGCCCTCGCGCCGCTGCGCCGCCGCCCGCGTCATGCGGTCGAGCACGATGGCGATCAGCACGATCGCGATACCGGGCACCAGCGCGGCACCCACGTTGACCCGGGCGAGCGCCCGGATCAGGTCCTCGCCGAGGCCCGGCGCCGCGATCAGCGCCGTCAACGGCACCATCGACAGAGCAGCGGCGATCGTCTGGTTGACGCCCAGCATGATCGTGTTCAGCGCCAGCGGCAGGCGGACCTTGCGCAGCGTCTGCCAGCGCGTGGCGCCCAGCGACTCCGACGCCTCCACCGTCACACCGGAGACCCGCTCGATGGCCAGCGCGGTGATCCTGATGGCGGGCGGCATCGCGTAGATCATCGTCGCGATCGTCGACGACGCCGACCCGATGAGGAACAGCAGCACCATCGGCGACAGGTACGAGAACGTCGGCATGATCTGCATGACGTCGAGCACCGGCGTCACGATCCGCCGGACGCGCGGCGAGCGGCCGGCCCAGATCCCCAGCGGGATGCCGAACAGCAGCGACAGCACCACCGCGGACAGCGTCAGCGCGAGCGTCTCGACGCTCGCCTCCCAGAACCCGAGCACGCCGAGCCCGGCGAAGCCCACGAGCGAGACGAGCGCGATCCGCCAGCCGCCCGCGAGCCAGCCGAGGCCGGCGGCCAGGCCGATGAGCCCGGGCCACCCCAGCGCGACCAGGGCGCCCTGGATCAGCGCGAAGACCTCCGCCGCGCCCAGGCGGAGGTAGTTGACGGCGTACAGGAAGATCGGGCTGCTGTTGCGGTTGGCGTCCACCCAGTCGCGGGCGTCGTTGAGCCAGTGGAACAGGGTGGCGTCGTCGTCGTGCGGCAGCACGGCCGTGCCGCGGAAGGCCACGTAGAGGGCCACCCCCGCGACCACTCCGGCGACCGGCGCGACCCATCGCGGCAGGCGCCGGACCCGCGCCGGGGCCTGCACGGGCGGGGCCGCCTGCACAGGTGCGCTCACCACTTACGCCTCCCCGGACGCGCCGGCGGAGGCGACGGCCGCGCCCCCGCGCGTGCTCTTCTTCACGGGCGCGGGCGCGTCGTCCTCGCCCTCCGCCGAAGGCTGCTCCGACGCCTTCACCGTGCGCGTGCGCCTTCTGGTCTTGGGAGCCGCCGGCGTGTCCTCCTGCGCCTTCGCCGCCGACGCCCGCGGTTTCCTGCCACTCGCGGCGGCGGGTGCGTCGGCGGACGCGTCCGCCCCGCCCTCGGCCGGGGGCTTCGGTGCCTTCTTCGTGGCGGTGGCACGCGTGCTCGCGCGCCTTCTCTTCGGCGGTGCGGCGGGAGTGTCGCCCTCGGCCGGCGGCTGCTCCTGTTCGGCCGAGCCGGAGGCGACGGGCTCGTCACCGCCGGTCTCCGCCGAGTCAGTGGGCTCTTCGGTGCCGGCCGCCTCCTCCGAACCGGCAGGCTCCTCAGGGCCGGCGGACTCTTCGGTGCCGGTGGGCTCTTCGGTGCCGGTGGGCTCCTCCGGAGCGGCGGACTCCGCCGAGCCGGTCGGCTCTTCGGTGCCGGCGGGCTCCTCGGCGGGCTCCTCAGCGGGGCTCTCGGCGTGCTTTTCGCCGGCTTCCTCGGCGGCTTCCCGGGCGGGGGCGGCGACGACCACGGGCTCGGTCCCGGGCCGCACCGCGCCGAGGAGATCGACGCGGCTCACCACGCCGACCAGTTCGCCGTCGGCGACGACCCGGATGGGCCGGTCGGACGCCATCGCGGCCGGGACCGCGTCGTGGATCACGGTGTCGGCGGGGAGTTCGGGACCGTCGAGCGGCTCGTCGGGCTCGGGGGCGCGGGAGATCCAGCGCAGCGACAGCACCTGCGCCCTGGGAACGTCCCGCACGAAGTCGGCCACGTAATCGTCGGCGGGCGCCCCGACCAGTTCCTCGGGGGTGCCCACCTGCACGATCGCGCCCGCTCGCATGATCGCGATGCGTTCGCCGAGCTTGAGCGCCTCGGACAGGTCGTGGGTGATGAAGACCATGGTCTTGCCGACCTCGCGGTGCAGCCGGATGACCTCGGCCTGCATGTCGCGGCGAATCAGCGGGTCGAGCGCGCTGAACGGCTCGTCGAACAGCAGCACCTCGGGGTCGACGGCGAGCGCCCGGGCCAGCCCCACCCGCTGCTGCATGCCGCCCGACAGCTGCTCGGGATAGGAGTCCTCATGGCCCTCCAGCCCGACCAGCGACAGGATGCGCCGGGCCTTCTCGTGCCGCTCGGCCTTTCCGACGCCCTGGATCTCCAGGCCGTAGCCGACGTTGTCCACGACCTTCCGGTGCGGCAGCAGCCCGAAGTGCTGGAATACCATGCTCACCCGGTGGCGGCGAAGCTCCCGCAGTTGCTTGGCCGACATCGCGCGCACGTCCTGACCGTCGATGCGCAGTTCGCCCGCCGTCGGCTCGATGAGCCGGGTGAGACAGCGCACCAGCGTCGACTTGCCGCTGCCCGACAGGCCCATGACGACGAATACCTCGCCCGGGCGTACCTCGAAGCTGACGTCCCTGACGGCGGCGGTGCACCCTGTCTTCGCCCGCAGTTGCGCGGGCTCCAGGTCGGCGTCGGGGCTGCCGATGATCCGGTCGGCCTTGGGACCGAAGATCTTCCAGAGCCCGCGAACCTCGATCGCGGCTGTGCCCACTCTGATTCCCCTCACTTGGCGCTCGCCCGCGAGGCGGCGTGGACGCCCGGGAACGCCAAAGCACGGCGCGAGGGCTGCCGCTCGCACGCCGTGAATGAAGAGCGGGGGGCCAACGACTCCTCAGGGCACACGCACAGGCGTTGCGCTAGGCGCAACACGGATCCTGTTTTGACAACAGGTCTGAGGCTAGGGCCCTGCTGCCCCTCATATGGTGAAAAATGCCACCTAATCTCCATATCGTGATCGTCCGGTGATCTTTCGCCCCACGGGCCGCACCGGGCAGTGAGGGCGCGGCGGCGCGGTGTGAGGGAGGACCCGCCCCCGCGAGGCGGCAGACGGGAGACAGGCGGCAAACGGGAGAACCGGCCTCAGGTGGCGAGAATGCCTCCGTCGACCGGGAGCACCGCCCCGGTGACGTACGAACCGGCGTCGGAGGCGAGGAAGACGGCGGCGGCGACGAGTTCCTCCGGGTCGCCCGAGCGCTTCATCAGGACCCGCTGCTCCCGCATGCGGTCGAGGTAGCCGTCGGGATACTGCGCGGTCATCTCGGATTCGAAGAAGCCCGGCTCCAGGC
This sequence comes from Microbispora sp. NPDC046973, assembly GCF_040644495.1. Taxonomy (NCBI): domain Bacteria; kingdom Bacillati; phylum Actinomycetota; class Actinomycetes; order Streptosporangiales; family Streptosporangiaceae; genus Microbispora; species Microbispora sp. NPDC046973. The sequence continues at coordinate 103,440 of NZ_JBEYWQ010000022.1, forward strand.
AGTTGACCCGGATGCCCCGGCGCGAGGTCCACTGCTGGGCGAGGTCGCGGGTGAGGCCGACCACGGCGGCCTTCGACGCGCTGTAGGCCGCCTGCGGGAGTCCGGCCGTGGTCTCGCCGAGCACGCTGCCGATGTTGACGATCGACGAGCCCGGCCGCATGACCCGGGCGCAGGCCTGGGCCATCCAGTAGGTGCCGTTCAGGTTGACGTCGAGCACGCGCCGGAACTCGCCGGGCGACTCCCGCAGGGCGGGCACGGCCGTCCCGACGCCCGCGTTGCTGATCAGCACGTCGACGCGGCCGAACTCGCCCATGGCCGCGTCGACGAGGGCCTGGCACTCCTCGGGAACCGACACGTCGGTCGGGACCGCCAGGCAGCGGCGGCCGGTCTCCTCGACCAGCCGCCGGGTCCGCTCCAGTCCCTCGGGGCGGCGGGCGCCGATCACCACGTCGGCACCCGCTTCCGCCAGGCCCCTGGCGAAGGCGACGCCGAGCCCCGACGAGGCCCCCGTCACGATGGCCACCTTGCCGTCAAGACGGAACCGGTCCAGGATCACGCCGCCTCCTCGCTCACGAATCGAACATCGACACTAGAGCAAGGTTTCGCCAGGACGACGGGCGGGCGGATCAGAGGCCGTACTCCTTGGAGATCCGCTCGTGCCGCTCGGCCTCGATGCCGACCTCGCGGGCGAGGTCGAGCCACGCCAGCGGGTGCGACCACTGCTCGGTGACGTCGTCGAGAACGGCGTCCAGCTCCGCCGGCCGCACGGTGGGCGGGATCGCGATCCAGCCGAACACGCCGGGGAGCTGCTCGCCGGTGGCCGGGTGGGTGACGCGGTAGTTCTCGTCGCTGTAGACCCACATCGGCCAGCCGCGCTCGGCGAGGACCTCGTTGAACTCGGCCCACTCGTCCTCGGACGGCGCCGCGCCGTCGAAGAACCAGCTCGTGTAACCGCCCGGGCGCAGCATCGTCACCCCGGCGAACGGGATGACGAAGCTCTCCCGCTCCTGCTCGTTCTCCGGGATCGGCTCCAGCGGCCGGGGGTCGATCACGACCACGTCGCCCGCGTTGTACTCCATGCCGCGCGGCTGCGGGATCGCCAGGCGCGCGGTGGCCGGGCCGGTCCGTACGGCGAGCACCTCCCGCTGGCTGCCGTCGGGGGCGGGGAGGATCACCCGGACCAGGTGCCACTCCTCCTCGATCGGGCCCTCTCCCGGCTCGATCGGCATGCCGAGCTTGGCGCCCGCGGCGCGGACGGTCGCCCAGTCCTCCACGGCGGTGGACAGGACGATGAGCCGCCAGACGTCCTCCTCCTCGCCCTCGCCGGAGTCGAGCAGCGGCTTGAGGATCTCGGCCGCCTTGGCGTTGTCGCCGAGCTGCTGCGCGGCGCCCGACCACAGGCGGCGCGCCTCCAGCCCGCCCTCGTGGGCGACCGCCTGCTCGGCCTCGGCCGCGGTCTGCTCCCAGCGCTCGCGCGCGCGGTGGAGCCGGGCGAGCGCGAGGTGCGAGCGGGTCTCCGGCAGACGGGCCGCCAGGGTCTCCACCCGCTCGTCCTGGTGGGCCTCGATGAGCAGGCCGGTGAGGTAGGAGATGTCCTCGTCGCCGGCGGCGGCCGGGTCGCCGTCCTCGACGATCGTCTTCCAGTAGATGTCGGCGCCCACCGGGGCGTAGCCGAGGAACCCGAGCGTCGTGGTGTGGCGCCGGGTGGACTCGAGGTCGGTGCCGGACAGCGGCCACAGCCAGCCGACCCACCGCTCGGGGTCGGCCGTGCGGCCGTCGGCGGCGTCGAAGTAGGCCACCAGCTCGTCGCGGGGGCCGGGCGGCGGCAGTTCCTCGGCGGCCTCGGCCGCGGCGCGCAGCTCGGCCACCCGCTCGGCGAGTCCCTCGCTCACACGGAGGTCGGCGATCGCGGCCTCGGCGTAGTCGGCCAGCAGGCGGGCCTGCCACAGACCCTGCCGGGCGACCGCCAGGTGACCGGCCGTCAGCGCGAGCTCGAACCTGGCGCGGTGACCGCCCACGCTCTCGAAGTAGGCGATCCACTGACGGAGGATGCGGCCGAGCTGCCAGGTGTTGGCGATGCCCTCGGTGAGCATGCGGACGGTGCGCGCCCACTCCACCCATTCGCGCGCGTGGTCGCCCACCACGTCGAGGTCGGGCAGCGCGTCCACGGCCTCCTGCACACGGCCGAGGGTGGCCAGCACCTGCGACCTGAGCAGGGTCTCGCGGCGGCCCTTCGCGACCGGGTCGTCCGGCTTGAAGCCGGTCGAGGCGTCGAGCGCGGCCAGGGCGTCGTCCGGGCGTCCGGCGGCGAGCAGGGCCCGCGCGGAGGCGGCGCCCAGCTCCCAGCTCGCCTCGCGCCCCTCGCCGCGCAGGCGCTCGACCGCCGCCTCGGCGTACGCGACGGCCTCGGCCGCCTGGCCCGCGTCGATCAGGGCCGCGACGTACTGCGTGGCCAGGCCGGAGAAGGCGAGGGAGTCGGGTCCGACGCCGTCGAGGGCCGCGCCGAGGGCGGCCAGCCGGGCCTCGGCGTAGCCGGGGCCGTCGGTGTTGGCCTGGGCCATCGCCAGGACCTCCACCGCGCCGGGGGCGGCGGGACAGTCGCGGACGTCGTCACGCTGGGCGAAGTCCGCCAGTGCGACGGCGTCGTCGAGCGCGGCCGCGCCGATCGCCCGGTCACCCACCCGGCCGAGCAGGTGCCAGTAGCGCGCGAAGAACTCCAGCCACGGCTTCTCCAGCGTCTCGGCGTGCTGCGCGATCGCCGGCGCCACGACGTCGAGCTGGGTGAAACGGCCCTCCAGCGCCTGCGCGGGCACGTCACCCAGCGCCATGGCCAGCCCCGTGTTGCCCGCCTCGTGCAGTTCACGCTGGGTGCCACCGACCCAGGCCCAGATGTCCACGTCCATGAGCAGTCAGTCTGCCAGGTCGCCGACCATGACCCAAACGAACGCGGCCTTCGGCGCACCGGCGCGTCAGCGCGCCCGGGCCGCCTGCGACGCCTCCCGGAGCAGGCCGCACAGCTCGGCGAGCTCCGCCGGGCCGAGCGCCGCGTAGGCGTGGGCGACGAGGTCGTCGGTCAGCTCCTCCGCTCCGGCCCTGCGCTCCGCCGCATCCGCCGACGGCCGGGGGTAGGGCTCGGGCCAGGCGAGGAAGCGGGCGACGTCGGAGGCGCGGTCGTACGGGAGCGTCGTCCCGGCGTCGTCCGCGCCCACGAGGGTGGCCTCCAGCGGGCCGAGTCCGTGCGCCACCACGGCCGTCGCGTGCCGGGCGCCGCGCAGCTCCCGCACGACGTGCAGCAGGTGGGCCGCCAGGGCGGGCCCGCCGGCGGGCCGGGGCATGGCCCGCCATCCGGCGAACAGCGGCGCGCACAACGGAGCCGCGCCGTCGGCGACGGCGGCGAGCAGCTCCGCCAGCCGGTCGGCGTTCCCGAGCCGGGCGAGCCTGCGCCGTCCCCAGTCGTGGCAGGCGCCGGCGTAGAGGGCTGCGGCCTCCTCGGCCGGGAGCTTGCGCCCGCCCTCCCACGACTCGCGGACGTGCCCGGCCGGGAAGAAGACGACCGCCGCGAGCACGACATCGGCGTCCACCTCGCCGAGGACGCCGCACCTGCCCCGGAAGTACATCTCCCGCGAAGCGAGGCCGTGACGCTCGCACAGCGCCTTGACCTCCCGGGAGATCATGAAGCCTCCGCCGAGGGCCCAGACGGCCGCCTTCGTCTCCACCACCGCGTCACGCGGGTCCATGGGCCCTCCTAAGTCCATTCTCTGGACCCAGGGTGGCGGATCAGAACAAGATTCTGCAAGTCTCTGAAACGATCAGAGGACGGCGGGCCACTCCCCCGAGGCGACGAGGACGGCCGGCCCCGACAGGTAGCTCGTGTCCTCCTCCAGCGTGACGGTGACCGTGCCGCCGAGCACCCGGACCTCCCAGGTGCCGGTGGTCTCCCCGGCGGCGTGGGCGGCGGCGACGGCCGTCGCGACGGCCCCGGTGCCGCACGAGCGCGTCTCCCCCGAGCCTCGCTCGTGCACCCGCATGGACACCTTGTGGTCGCCCACGGCGTTGAAGATTTCGACGTTGACGCCCTCGGGGTAGACCCCGCGATCGAAGTCCGGCTCACGGCCCAGGTCGAAACCGGCCACCGGCTCCTCCACGGCGCACGCCAGATGGGGGTTGCCCATGTTCACGTTCACGCCGCGGCACTCGCGCCCGTCGACGATCGCGCGGCTGTCCCCCAGCACCCGCGGCCTGCCCATGTCCACGGTCACGTCGCCCGACGTGCCGAGCCGTACGCGCTTGAGGCCCCCGCGGGTGGCGACGGCGAACTCGCCGGGCGCCGCGAGGCCCGCGTCCACGAGGTAGCGGGCGAAGACCCGGACGCCGTTGCCGCACATCTCGGGGATGCCGCCGTCCGCGTTGCGGTAGTCCATGAACCACTCGGCCTCGCCGGCCAGCGCGGCCACCTCGGGGCAGAGCTTGGTGCGCACGACGCGCAGCACCCCGTCGGCGCCGATGCCCGCGCGCCGGTCGCACAGCGCCGCGACGTCCGCCGCGGACAGGTCCAGCGTGGCGTCGGCGTCCGGCAGGATGACGAAGTCGTTCTCGGTGCCGTGGCCCTTCAGAAACCGCATGCCAGCAGTCTAGGAGGCGCCGGTGATCAGGGCGATCGCGCGGTCGGCCAGATCGGGCGCGTCGAACGGCAGCCACACCACCCGGGGGTCGCGGCGGAACCACGACTCCTGCCGCCGGGCGAACCTGCGCGTGGCCCGCACCGTCTCCTCCCGCGCCTGCTCCTCGGACCACTCCCCGGAGAGGAAGCGCAGCACCTGCGCGTAGCCGAGCGCCCGGCTGGCGGTCCTGCCCTCGGCCAGGCCGCGCGCGGCGAGCGCGCGCACCTCGTCCACCAGCCCGGCCTCCCACATGAGGGCGACCCGGCGCTCGATCCGCTCGTCCAGGACCGGCCGCGGCACCTCGACGCCGATCTGCACGCTGTCGTAGACCGCGTCGTACGACGGCATCGTGGCGGAGAACGGCCGCCCGGACAGCTCGATGACCTCCAGCGCGCGGACGATCCTGCGGCCGTTGCTCGGCAGGATGTTCTCCGCGGCCACCGGGTCGAGGCCCTTGAGCCGTTCGTAGAGGGGCGCCGGGCCGGTCTCCGCGAGCTCCTTCTCCAGCCGGGCCCGCACGTCCGGGTCGGTCCCCGGGAACTCCAGGTCGTCGATCGCGGCGCGCACGTAGAGCCCGGAGCCGCCCGCGAGCACGGGCACCCGGTCGCGGGAGCGCAGGTCCTCGATCAGGGGACGGACGAGCCGTTGGTACTCGGCCACGCTGGCGGTCCGCGTCACCGGCCAGATGTCCAGCAGGTGGTGGGGGACGCCGCGCCGCTCCTCCCGGGTCAGCTTGGCCGTGCCGATGTCCATGCCCTCGTAGAGTTGCATGGAGTCGGTGTTGATCACCTCGCCGCCCAGCCGGAGCGCGAGCTCGACGGCCAGGTCGGACTTGCCCGCCGCGGTCGCGCCCACGACGGCGATCACAGGTAGCTGCCCCACACCCTCCAGTGTCCCAGCGGCGGGGAGGTCAGATGTCCCAGTCGAGGGTGGGAGGCAGGTGGCCCTCCAGGGTGAGCAGCCACCGCTTGGACTCCACGCCCTCGCCGCCGCTGAAGCCGCCGAGCCCGTTGCTCGCGACGACCCGGTGGCACGGCACGATGATCGGAATCGGGTTGGCGCCCATGATCGAGCCGATGGCCCGCGCCGGGACCCCCGTGCCGCTCCGCGCCGCCAGCTCCCCGTAGGTCACCACCTCGCCGTACGGGACGGTGGCGAACAGCGTGCCGAGGACCTGCCGCTGCAGCGGCGACATGAGCCGCCAGTCCACCGGCACGCGGAACTCCTTCAGCTCGCCCCGGAAGTACGCCGCCAGTTCCTCCCTCGCGGCGTCCGTACGGACCGGGTCGTCGGCGACGGCCATCCCGAGGCGATCGGCGATGCGCTCCCTGAGCAGGGGGCCGTCCCGGAAGTGCGTCGCGGCGACCCCGTCCTCGGTGACGGCGGCGAGCACGTCGCCCAGTCTGGTCGGTACGGTCGCGAACGCCACCGTGCTGCTGTCCATACGTCCCATTCTGCGCGTGGCCGACCGGGGTAGGGTGATCGGGTGCTGGTCGCCGCTGCCGTCTGCCCGCATCCTCCGCTGCTCGTCCCGCAGGTCGCCGGGGCCGCCGCGCCCGAACTCGACGATCTGCGCGCGGCCTGCGCCGCCGCGGTCGGCTCGCTCCTGGACGCCCGCCCCGACGTGCTGGCCGTGGCCGGCGGCGCGGAGGTCACCGCGTCATTCCCCGCGGACGCCGCGGGGACGCTGCGCCCGTGGGGCCCCGACGTCCGGGTCGGCCCGGGGGATCTCGTCCTGCCCCTGTCGCTCACGATCGGCCGCTGGCTGCTGGAGCGGGCACGCGGTTCCGGAGGCGACCTGCCCGCGCTGCGGTTCGAGGCGGTCGGATTCGACGCGCCGCCCGCCGAGTGCGCCGCGCTGGGCCGCCGGCTGGCGGAGCCGGAGCGGCGGGTGGCGCTGCTGGTCATGGGCGACGGCTCGGCCAGGCGCACCGAGAAGGCCCCGGGTTACATCCATCCCGACGCCGTGCCGTACGACGAGATGCTCGCCGGCGCCCTCGCCTCGGGCGACACCGGTCGTCTGCTCGGCCTGGACCCGGACGAGGCGCGGGAGCTGTGGGCGGCGGGCCGGGCGGCCTTCCAGGTCCTCGGCGGCGCGGCGCAGGGGGCGCCCCCGCCGGCCGCCTCCGAGCTGCTGTACGACGACGCGCCGTACGGCGTGGGCTACTTCGCCGCCCGCTGGACCTGGTAGTCCGCGCGCTTCGGCACGGGGACCCGCATGAGGTCGCGCGCCGTCACGACGTCCCCCGCGTAGGACTTGCGCACCTCGTCCACGAAGCGCGGCTCGTCCGCCGCCGTGTACCGCTCGGAGAAGTGCGTGAGCACGAGCCGCCGCACCCCGCAGGCCGCCGCGATCTGACCCGCCTGCGCCGCCGTCAGGTGCCCGTACTGCGCGGCCATCGCGCTCTCTTCCGACAGGAACGTCGACTCGATCACCAGCAGGTCGACGCCGTCGGCCAGGGCGAACGCCTCGTCGCACACCCGGGTGTCCATCACGAAGGCCGCGCTCTGTCCCGGCCTGGGGGCGCTGCACTCGTCCAGTGTGACGGTGGAGCCGTCCGGCATCGTCAGCGAGCCGTGCCGCTGGAGCTCTCCGATCATCGGCCCGCGCACCCCCCGCCTCGCCAGTTCCCCGGGCAGCATGCGGCGCCCGGCCGGCTCGTCCACGCGATAGCCGTACGACTGGACGGGGTGCGACAGCGGCCGCGCGGTCAGCGTCACGGGGCCCGACGGCCATCGGACCACCTCGCCGGAGACCGGGCGGGGCGTGATCACGTCGGTGTCGGCGAAGGCCGACGCGTTGCGCAGCCTGCGCCAGTACGTCTCGCCGCTCGCGGGATAGGCCGCCCGCACCTCGTGGCTCACCTTGTCCCTGGCGATCCGCTGGACCACGCCGGGCACCCCCAGGCAGTGGTCGCCGTGGAAGTGGGTGACGCAGATCCAGGTGACGTCGTGGGCGCTCACCCCGGCGTGCAGCATCTGCCGCTGGGTGCCCTCCCCCGGATCGAACAGGAATCCCTCGCCGTCCCAGCGCAGGAGATAGCCGTTGTGGTTGCGGTGACGGGTGGGCACCGCGCTCGAGGTGCCGAGGACGACCAGCTCACGAACGGACACACCGCCGATGCTAAGCCGTGTCCGGCGATCGGGCCCCGCCCCGCCCTGACGGAAACCCCGTCATGCGCGGCCTTTCCCCTGCCCTGGGAGCCACTCACCATTATTCACGATATTTCTTACGATAATGGCCGGGCGGTGTATTTGGAGTTCCCGGAAATCGGCGGAACCACCGCGGGAATTCGCGCTCGGCGGGCAGACTGAGAAATCGGAAACAACCGACCGCCGCATGGAAGAACACGACCTTGCCGGATTTCTCCCCCACCCCACGGCACCGGCGCGACGGTCATCCCGTCCTCGCCCTGACGGGCGTGATCGGCGTGACCGCCCTCGCCGGGCTCGGCGTCGTCCTGGCCGTCCTGCCCGCCCGGGACCCGGCGCCCTCCGCCGCCCGGCCGGTGGCCGCCGACCTGGGCGCGCCGCCGGCACGTCCGGCGCCGGGCTTTCCCGCCGCCGGCCCCTTCTTCGCACCGACGACCGCCCCACGGCAACCCGCGTCCGAGCGGCCGGAAACGGAACCGGAGCGCGCGGCGGAGCACCGGGAGAAGACGGAGGAAGCGGCCATGCGAGACGGCCCGGAAAACGATCCGGAAAACGATCCGGGGCACGGTCCGGAAAAGGGTCAACCGGAGAGAGGACAACCGGTGCGTCGACGCGGTGCGCTGCCGCCCGGTCACGAGGCCGAAGCGTCGCGATCGTCCGCGCGCCCTACTCGGACGGCGGGCCCCTCCTCTCGTCCGCGGCCGCCCTCACCGGTCTCGTCGTCCCGGCGCGGCCCAGGCGACTCCACCGGTACGGCAGGCCGTGCCGGGACCAGGGAGGCGCATCGGCCGCGGCCCGCCCACGGCACGCCGACGGATACCCCGAAGCCGGCCGCACGAGGCTCCGCGGCCGGGGACACAGCAGCCGAGAACGGCGTGGCCGAGGACGCGGCCGCCCGGGACACCGGCACGCGCGCCGCGACCGTGCCCCGTGCCGGAGCGGACGGCGCGGCGCGCACCCGGATCGAGGACCCCTGCCTGCGGTTCGACGACGACCTGCGGCGCGCCTACTGCTACGAGGTCCTGCGCAGCCTCGGCGGGTGACCCGGCCGCCGCGGGACGCGGCGCGTCAGACGGCCGAGCAGGCGGACGGCTCAGCGGGCAGCGGAGCGGGACGGCCGATGGCGGGCATCCCCAGGCTGACCGCACTGCCCCGCTGCGGGGCGGCCTGCCGCGCCTCCCACGCGTCGCCCGCGCGGGTCCGCCGTACGGACAGGACCTTGTCGGCCACCAGGTGGTGCGGCGCGGCGTAGGTCACCTCGACCGTGACCATGTCGCCCGGACGGGCGTCGGCGGCGGCGACGTGGACGAGACGGTTGTCGGCGGCCCGGCCGGACAGGCGGCGGGTGGCGTCGTCCTTGCGGCCCTCGCCCTCGGCGACAAGCACCTCCAGGGTGCGGCCGACCTGCTTCTTGTTCTCCTCCCAGGAGATCTCCTCCTGGAGGGCGACCAGGCGCTCGTACCGCTCCTGGACGACGGCCTTGGGCACCTGATCGTCCATGGTCGCGGCCGGGGTGCCGGGGCGGATGGAGTACTGGAACGTGAACGCGTTGGCGAAGCGCGACTGCCGCACGACGTCGAGGGTCTGCTGGAAGTCCTCCTCGGTCTCGCCGGGGAAGCCCACGATGATGTCGGTCGAGATCGCGGCGTCCGGCATCGCGGCCCGGACCCGCTCGATGATCCCGAGGTAGCGCTCGGACCGGTACGACCGGCGCATGGCCTTGAGGACGCGGTCGGAGCCGGACTGCAGCGGCATGTGCAGCTGGTGCATCACGTTCGGCGTCTCGGCCATGGCGGCGATCACGTCGTCGGTGAAGGCGGCCGGGTGGGGCGAGGTGAAGCGGACCCGCTCCAGGCCCTCGACGTCGCCGCAGGCCCGCAGCAGCTTGCCGAACGCCAGCCGGTCACCGAACTCCACCCCGTAGGTGTTGACGTTCTGGCCCAGCAGGGTGATCTCCAGGACGCCCTGGTCGACCAGGGTGCGCACCTCGCTGAGGATGTCGCCGGGACGGCGGTCCTTCTCCTTGCCGCGCAGCGACGGCACGATGCAGAACGTGCAGGTGTTGTTGCACCCGACCGAGATCGCCACCCAGGCCGCGTAGGCCGACTCGCGGCGGCTCGGCAGCGTGGAGGGGAAGGTCTCCAGGGACTCCTTGATCTCGACCTGGGCCTCTTCCGCGATCCGGGCCCGCTCCAGCAGCACCGGCAGCGAGCCGATGTTGTGGGTGCCGAAGACCACGTCCACCCAGGGGGCCCGGCGGACGATCTCGCCCTGGTCCTTCTGCGCCAGGCACCCGCCGACCGCGATCTGCATGCCCTTGCGGGCCATCTTGATCGGCCGCAGGTGGCCCAGGTTGCCGTAGAGCCGGTTGTCGGCGTTCTCGCGTACGGCGCAGGTGTTGAACACGACGACGTCCGGCGTGTCCCCCTCGGCCGCGCGGATGTATCCGGCGTCCTCCAGCAGTCCGGACAGCCGCTCCGAGTCGTGTACGTTCATCTGGCAGCCGTAGGTCCGCACCTCATAGGTCCGGGCCGCGCCTTCGGTGCCCTGTGTCGTCACAGTCTGTGTGGTCGCAGTCATCGCACTACAAGGGTAGGCGCTTTCCCACCCCCGCCCGTACCGGACCATCGCGCACTCGGTCGCGTACGGGCGGCGGCGTCACCGCGCGCCGAGCCCCGGCCGGGTGTGGACCGGTTCAAGGGTACGCGTCCGCCGTATGACCAGGGCTCGCATCTGCCATTACCCAGGCTTGGGAAAAGCGAAAATCTCGTTTTATTGAAGCATTCATGTCTATGTGGTGCTCTGGTGAAGGCATCAGACCACGCTCCCCACCGATTGGCCTGTACCGATGATGAACTGGAACCGATCATCCGTTCTCGCCCGCAGGACGGTTGGTTACTCCGCCGTCGCGGCGCTGGTGTGCGCCGGGGTCAGCGTCCTGTTCCTCTTCGTCGTGGGCAGCAAGGACGCCGACGCGTCCCGGGCTCGGGTCACCGGGGCGTGGGACCGCGTGGTGCCCCTCATCAGGCAGAGCTTCCTCCCCCCTGTGCTGCCGGCCGGCAAGGACATCGCGATCCAGGTCCTGGACACGCAGCACCAGGTCGTCGCGGCGACGCCGCAACTCCTCCACAAGCCCCCGATGGCCACCTTCCACGCGACCAGCACAAGCGTGCACTCCGAGCGGGTGCTGTGCCCTCCGGCCGGGCTGAAGGGCTGCATGACCGTCTTCTCGTACAAGGTCTATCAGCCGGACGGGCCCTGGCTCCTCTACGTGGCGGTGCCCACGGTCCCCTGGTATGGGAACACCGCGGCGCTGACGTTCGCGATCGGCATGTCCCTGCTGACGACCGCGATGACGGCGGCCGGGACTTTCCACGTTGTCAAAAGGGATATGACCGCGGTGGACGCCATCCGCACGGAACTGGCGGAGATCACCGCCACCCATCTCCACCGCCGGGTCCCTGTGGCACGCAACAACCAGGAAGAGATCAAGCTCTTGGCCGGCACGGTGAACGACACCCTCGACCGGCTCGAAGGCGCGTACAAGCAGCTGCGGCAGTTCACCTCGGACGCCTCTCACGACCTGCGCAGCCCCCTCACCGCCATGCGGACGCAGCTCGAAGAGGCCCTCATGCATCCGCACGACACCGACTGGCCGACGATGACCACGGCAGTGCTCGCCGGGGTGGACCGGCTCCAGGCGATCGTGACCGACCTGCTGACCCTGGCCAGACTGGACGCCCGCGCCCCCCTCGACCTCCGCGCGACCGACCTCGGCCAGCTGGTCGGCGACGAGCTCGACCGGCGCACCTACCGGATGGAGATCGTGAGGGATCTCCAGCGCAACGTCCTCGTCGACTGCGACCGGCTGCGGATCACCCGGCTCCTGGTGAACCTGCTCGACAACGCCGAACGGCACGCCACCTCGCAGATCACCGTCAGCGTGCGGGCCGACGGGCCGACGGCGACGCTGGAGGTCCTCGACGACGGCGCCGGAATCGCCCCGGAACACCGGGAAACGGTCTTCGACCGCTTCACCCGGCTGGACGCCTCACGCGACCGGGACTCAGGGGGGACCGGGTTGGGGCTGGCGATCGCGCGGGAGATCGCGGAAGCCCATCAGGGCACCTTGACCATCCGGGACAGCGAAAGGGGAGCACGCTTCGTCCTGCGCCTCCCCGTCCGCGAGGCGCCCCAGATCACCGGCCGGAGCGAGCATCGTGCCGGTCACGCCGGCCTTTTCAGTTCCCCGGTCCCACGATGAGCCGATCGAGCCGGTCCCGTGGTGAGCCGGCGAGATAAGACGTCCTGGGACATCGTCCTGTTCGTCTGGGCATTTCGGTCGCTAGCCTGAGCCCGATTCGGCGCTCGCGCCTGAGGCGCGAAGGAGGCGGGCAGTGCGGCGTACGGCGTGGGCGATCTGCGTGCTCAGCCTGCTCCTGGTGGTCGCGGCCCTGGTGGTCGGCCACCGCAACGGCGCCGGGCTGTTCGCCCAGAGCCACCTCCTCTTCGTCACCGCCTGCGCGCTGGTCGGCGGTCTGCTCACCGCCGAACGTCCGGGCAACGCCGTCGGGTGGCTGATGGCGGCCTGCGGCCTGTGCTTCGCGCTGCTGGACGCGACGGGGCACTACGCGCTGGCCGGTCTGCCGTTCGCGACCCCGCTGGCCTGGCCGCAGACGTGGCTGTGGGTCCCCGCCAACCTGTCTGTCGCCGCCGTGCCGGCGTTCTTCCCGTCGGGACGGCCGTCGTCGCCCGGGTGGCGGGCGACTCTGTGGGCGCTCGCCGCGATCGCCGCCGCGACGACCGCGCTGAGCGCCCTGCTGCCCGGCCCCAGCCACCAGCTCGGGTGGGGCATGCCGCTGCCGAACCCCCTCGGGGTGCCCGCGCTCGCCGTCGTCGCCCCGTTCGTCGAGCCGCTGACGACCGGGCTCACGGGTGCCCTGTTCGTGGCGGGCGCGGCCGGTCTCGTACGCCGGGCCGGGCGCGGCGACGCCGACGAGCGGGTCCAGCTCAAGTGGCTCGGGTACGCCGCGGGGCTCGCCGGGCTGATCGTCGCGGGGCGGCTGGCCGCGGGGTTGTCCGACGGCGACCCGCGCTCCATCTGGCCCATCACCAGCCCGTTCTGGGAGCTTATGGGGACGTTCGCGGCCTGCCTGCTTCCGGCCGCCGCCGCGGTGGCGGTGCTGCGGCACGGCCTGTTCGACATCGACCTCGTGATCAACCGCACGCTCGTCTACGTGCTGCTGTCGGGGTGCGTGTTCGGCGGTTACGTGCTCGTGGTCACCTATCTCGGCGCCGTGTTCCGCGCGGCCGACGGGCTGCCGGTGTCGGTGGCCGCCGCCGGGGTGGTCGCCCTCGTCTTCGCGCCGCTGCGCGAGCGGCTGCAACGCGCCGTCAACCTGGTGATGTACGGCAGGCGCGACGATCCGTACGCGGCGCTCGCCCTGCTGGGCAGGCGCCTGGAGGAGGCGGCGGAGCCGGGTGCGGTGCTGGCCGCGGCGGCCCGGTCGGTGGCGGAGGCGCTGCGCCTGCCGCACGTCGCGGTCGAGGTCGCCGGAGGGCCGACCCACGCCTACGGCGTGCCCTCCCCCGGCGCCGTACGGCTGCCGCTCGTGCACCGCGGCGAACCGGTGGGCGACCTGGTCCTGTCCCCGCGCCCGGGCGAGAGCGGGCTCGGCGCCAGAGACCGCCGGGTGCTCGCCGACCTCGCCCGCCAGACGGGGATCGCCGTGCACGCCGTACGGCTGTCGGCGGACCTGCAGCGCTCGCGTGAACGGCTCGTGGCGGCCCGCGAGGAGGAGCGGCGGCGGCTGCGGCGCGACCTGCACGACGGCCTCGGCCCGACTTTGGCCGCGCTGACCATGCGCGCGGAGGCCGTGCAGGACCTGGTGCCCGACCCGGACGCCCTGGCGATGCTGGAAGAGATCATGACGGACGCCCGGACGGCGATGGCCGACGTACGGACGCTGGTGGAGGGGCTGCGGCCACCGGCCCTCGACACGCTGGGGCTGGCCGGGGCGATCAGGTCGCACGCGGCCCGGCTGCCCGGCGTGGAGATCGACGTCGAGGTCGACGGATCTCTCCCGGCGCTGCCCGCGGCCGTCGAGGTGGCGGCGTACCGGATCGCGGCCGAGGCGCTGGCCAACGCGCGCCGTCACGCCGGGGCCGGGCGGGTGCGCGTACGGCTCGGCATGGCCGGCGGCGGCGTCCTCGAGGTGGAGGTCGCCGACGAGGGCGGCGAGCCGCAGGCGGACGGCGGCGGGAGCGGGGTCGGCACGGCGTCGATGCGCGAGCGGGCTGCCGAGCTCGGCGGCACCTGCGTGATCGGCCCGCGGCCCGGTGGCGGGACGCGGGTGCTGGCCCGCCTGCCGGCGCGGAACACATCGGAGAACACAGCCGAGAACACGGCGCAGGACACGAGACGGGAGGCGGGCGATGGAGCCGATCCGCGTGCTGCTGGTTGACGATCACGCGGCCTTCCGGGCAGGGCTGCGCGCGCTGCTGCGGCCCGTGGAGGAGATGGAGGTCGCCGACGAGGCGGCCAGCGGCGAGCAGGCCCTCGCCCTGCTCCCCCGCGTGCAGCCCGACGTCGTGCTGATGGACCTCGCCATGCCCGGCATGGGCGGGGTGGCCGCGACCGAGCGGATCACGAGGGACAACCCGCACGTGCGGGTCCTGGTGCTCAGCATGGCCGACGACGACGACGCGGTCCTCGCGGCCCTGCGTGCGGGGGCCCGCGGATACGTGCTCAAGGGGGCGCGGCGGGCCGAGCTCGTGCGTGCGATCCGGGCCGTGGCCGAGGGCGAGGCGATCTTCGGCCCGGCCCTCGCCGGACGGCTGATGGGCTACTTCTCCGATCTCGGCCGGAAGCCGGAGCCGAGTTTCCCCGAACTCACCCCGCGTGAACGGGAGATCCTGGGCCTGGTCGCCGGCCATCTGACCAACGTCCAGATCGCGGCCCGGCTCGGGCTGAGCCAGAAGACCGTGCGCAACCACGTGTCGAGCATCTTCGCGAAGCTGCGCGTGGCCGACCGGGCCGAGGCGATCATGCGGGTCAGGGAGTCGGGCCTGTAACGGGCGGGCGGCGCAGGCTCAGGCGGCCCGCCAGTCGTCCACGGGCATGCGCAGGACCTTCAGCGCGACCGCGCCGAACGCGGCGAGGTGGAACAGCGACCCGATGGCCTGAACGGCCGGCGGCTGCCCCAAGGTGAGGAACGGCCCGCAGGTCCCCGCGAGCGCCGCCGCGGGGACCCACCACGGCGCCCGCCGCACCGCCGCCAGCCCCGTCAGGAGCACCAGCAGGCCCACGTGGGTGAGGAAGCCCGGCAGGAGAATGCCGTACACGAACCCGCCGAGCGCGCCGGCCACCTCGGTCACCCGTGCGGCCGGGGCGTCCGGAAGGGTGAGCGCCAGCGCCAGGTCGTAGAAGTCGGTCATGAACAGGCAGGCGGCGGTGACCGCGCCGGTCAGTCCGACGGCCGCGCCGATGTTGCCGGTGCGCGGCGCCCGCGTGCGGAGGAGGTGGGCGAGCCCGAGGATCACCGGGACCAGGCAGGCGGTGGCCCACTGGAACAGCAGCGCGCTGGCCTGCACCTGCATCGGACTGGCGCGGAACACGGCGGGATCGTGCTCGGTGCCCGGCGGCGAGGTCAGGAAGGCCAGGCCGAGCAGGACGGGCCACGTCAGCATGGCCGCCGCCGCAACGGTCTTCCGAAATAGATCCGGATTCTTCAACATCTGCGCTCCTACACGACGAGAGGTCGGCAGGAGCCAACCGGGACCGCGTCCCGGGCCGCATGGGGCAGACGGTACGGGCAAACCGGGAGTGATGTCCTGAGCAGCCGGGATGTGATCTATTCGGTACCGGCTCGATAGTGACTACGCGGCATTGACCCCCCTACGTTGTTGACCATGACGGAGATCAGTGGTTCCGACCCGCTTGTCAGGCTGGAGGGAGTCAACAAGCATTTCGGTCCTCTGCATGTGCTCAGGGACATCGACCTGAGCGTGGGCCGGGGCGAGGTGGTCGTCGTCATCGGCCCGTCCGGCAGCGGCAAGTCCACGCTGTGCCGGGTGATCAACCGCCTCGAGACGATCGACACCGGGACCATCGTCTTCGACGGGCGGGAGCTGCCCGCGGAGGGCAGAGCTCTGGCCCGCCTGCGGTCCGAGGTCGGGATGGTGTTCCAGTCCTTCAACCTCTTCTCCCACAAGACGATCCTGGAGAACGTCACGCTCGGCCCGACCAGGGTGCGGAAGGTCTCCCGGCAGCAGGCCGAGCAGCGGGGCATGGAACTGCTCGAACGGGTCGGCATCGCCTCGCAGGCGGGCAAGTATCCCGCCCAGCTGTCCGGCGGCCAGCAGCAGCGCGCGGCCATCGCCCGCGCGCTGGCCATGGACCCCAAGATGATCCTTTTCGACGAGCCCACCTCGGCCCTCGATCCCGAGATGGTCCAGGAGGTGCTCGACGTGATGACCGGCCTGGCCAAGGACGGCATGACGATGATGGTGGTCACCCACGAGATGGGCTTCGCCCGCCGGGCGGCCAACCGGATCGTGTTCATGGCGGACGGCCAGATCGTCGAGGAGGGGTCGCCCTCGGAGTTCTTCACCCAGCCGAGCACCGAGCGCGCCCGCGACTTCCTCTCCAAGATCCTCACTCACTGATCCCAGCTCACGACAAGCTCCACAAGAAGCGAAAGGTGACGCGGATGCGATTCGGAGCCGGCCTGCTCGCGCTGGCCGCCCTGGCCACCGGCCTGACGGCCTGCGGCAACTCCGGTGCGGACTCGATCGTCGACAAGGCCAAGAACGACAAGAAGCTCGTGGTCGGCATCAAGATCGACCAGCCGGGCTGGGGCCTGAAGAAGCCCGACGGCAGCTACGGCGGGTTCGACGTCGACGTGGCGAAGTACGTCGCCAAGGAACTCGGCGTGCCGGAGAGCGGGATCACGTTCAAGGAGGCCCAGTCGGCCAACCGTGAGCCGTTCATCCAGCAGGGCCAGGTGGACATGGTCGTGGCGACCTACTCCATCACCGACGAGCGCAAGAAGAAGATCTCCTTCGCCGGGCCGTACCTGGTGACGGGCCAGGACATCCTCGTCCGCGCCGACGACACCTCGATCACCGGGGTCGAGTCCCTCAAGGACAAGAAGGTCTGCGGCGCGCAGGGCTCGTCGTCGCCGAAGCGGCTCGCCGAGAAGTTCGGCGCGGAGTGGGAGTCCAAGAACCTCACCCAGCAGCAGGGGTACGGCGCGTGCCTGCCGCTGCTGGAGAACAAGCAGGTCGACGCGATCTCCACGGACGCGACGATCCTCGCCGGGTTCGCCGCCCAGTTCCCCGGCAAGTTCAAGCTGATCGGCCAGCCCTTCAGCGAGGAGAAGTACGGCATCGGCATCAAGATGGACGACAAGGCCGGCCGCGACGCGATCAACACCGCGATCGAGAAGTTCTTCAAGGACGGCAGCTGGCGCAAGGCCCTCGACGCCAACCTCGGCGAGTTCGGCAAGTACTTCACCACGCCGCCGTCCGTCGAGCGGTACTAGAGCACCGATAGCGGCACTGGAAGGAGGCCGGCGGTGGAGGCCGTCGTCGACGAGCTTCCCGTCATCCTCGGCGCGTTCTGGCTGACGGTGAAGCTCACGGTGGTCAGCGGGGTGATCTCGCTGGTCTGGGGGATCGTGCTGGCGGCCATGCGCGTCAGTCCGCTGCCGGTGCTGAGAGGGGCGGGCGCGCTGTACGTCAACGTGCTGCGCAACACGCCCCTCACACTGATCATCGTGTTCTGCGGCCTCGGCCTGGGCACGGTGATGAACGTCCAGTTCTCCCGGGACGACCTGTCGCTCAACAGCTTCTGGCTGTCGATCATCGGGTTGTCCGCCTACACCTCCGCCTTCGTGTGCGAGGTCGTGCGGTCCGGGATCAACACCGTGCCGCTCGGGCAGGCGGAGGCGGCCCGGGCGATCGGGCTGACGTTCCTGCAGACGCTCCGCCTGGTGATCCTCCCCCAGGCGGTGCGCACGGTCATCGCGCCGCTCGGCAGCCTGCTGAACGCGCTGGTCAAGAACACGACGGTCGCGGCCGCGATCGGCGTCATGGAGGCGGCGCTGCGGATGAAGAACCTGTTCGACGCCCACGGAGACGCGATCATTCCCATCTTCCTCGGCTTCGCCGCCGGGTTCGTCGTGCTGACCCTCCCCCTGAACCTGCTGTCCGGCCGGCTGGCGCGGCGCCTGGCGGTGGTCCGATGACCGAGCGCGGCGCCACCGTCCTCTACGACGTCCCGGGCCCGCGCGCCCGCCTGCGCAACAACGCGCTGACCCTCGCGTTCGGCGTCGTCCTGCTGCTGGTCGCGTACTTCGTCTGGACGAAGTTCGACGAGAAGGGCCAGTGGGACGGCAAGCTGTGGCAGCCGTTCCTGCGGGCCGACACCTGGACCGAGCTGATCCTGCCCGGACTGCTCAACACGCTGGTCGCCGCCGCGCTCGCCGCGGTGCTCGCGCTGCTGTTCGGGGCCGTGTTCGGCATCGCCCGCCTGTCGGACCACCGCTGGGTGAGGATCCCGGCCGCGGTGGTCGTCGAGGCCTTCCGCGCGGTCCCGGTGCTCATGCTGATCTTCTTCGCCCAGTACGGCGGGAGCCTGGCCGGGCTGGTCGTGACCGAGTTCGCGGCCGTGGTCCTCGGTCTCACGGTCTACAACGGGTCGGTCCTGGCCGAGATCGTGCGCGCGGGCATCCTCGCCGTGCCGCGCGGTCAGGCCGAGGCGGGATCGGCCATCGGCCTGCGCAAGAACCAGGTGATGCGGCTGATCCTGCTGCCGCAGGCGGTGACCGCGATGATGCCCGCGATCGTCAGCCAGCTCGTGGTGCTGCTCAAGGACACCGCGCTCGGGTTCGTCGTGGCGTACGCCGACCTGCTGAACGCGGGCGCCCGCGTGGTGCCGGCCAACTACGCCAACCTGATCCCGTCGGTCATCGTCATCGCGGCGGTCTACATCGCGATCAACCTGGCGCTGGGCTACCTCGCCACCTGGCTGGAACGGCGCAGCAGGCGCAGCCGCAAGGTCGCGGCCGACCCGGCCGCCGCCGAGGCCGCCGCGGGCGGCGAGGTCGCGCTGATGCGCTGACCTGCACAGCCGGCGGGTAAAGGGAGCTTTGCCGTGTCGCTGCTGGCGGAGGGACGCGCGCGACCTCGATATTGAGCGCGTGTGGCGTGGCGTTGCCGTGGTCGGCGTCCTGGCGGCCGTGTTCCTGTCCGGTGGATGCGGGAACGACGGCATGCTCGTGGTCGGCGTGCGTCCCGGGCAGCCGGGCCTGGTCACCCGGCTCCCCGACGGGCGCTACAGCGGCTTCGACATCGAGGTCGCGCAGTATGTCGCCAGGGCGCTCGGTTACCGTGACGACCAGGTCGTCTACACGCTCGACACCGCGCGGGCCGATCTCGTCGTCGGCGCCACCGGCCCGCCGGGCTCCCGGTATGTCGCCGGCCCCTACCTCGTCACCAGCACCGACGTCCTCGTGCGGGCCGACGACCTGTCCATCCGCCGCCCGCGCGACCTCGCCCGCAAACGCGTCTGCGCCACCCGGGAATCCGCCGAGCCGCTCGTGAAGAGGTTCGGCACCCGATGGCGGCAGTTCTTCCTCGCCGAGGCGAACCTGCCCGCGGCCTGCGCGCCGCTGCTGGCCTCCGGCCGGACCGACGCGATCGTGGCCGACGCCCCCGTGCTCGCCGGGCTGTCGGCGCAGTATCCCGGCAGATTCCGGTTCAGCGGCAGGTCGCTGGCCACCGAGAAGTACGGCATCGCCACCGGGACGGCCGCGCTGCGCGACCAGGTCGAGGAGGCGCTGCGCCGGATGTTCGAGGACGGCACCTGGAAGCGGACGGTCATCGACCAGCTCGGCGTGCTCGCCACCCGCTACACCACTCCCCCGTCCCTCGACTGACGCGTTGCCGCATTCGCGCCCCCGGGAGCGGGCTCGTCCGGCAGGATGCGGTCATGCCCCCCACGCCTGGCCCGAGGTCGTTCTCGCCACGGCCCTCGCCTATCTCCACCACCGACGTGGCACGCGCCGGTCTGCGGCTCGGCTTCCCGACCGTGCTGGGCGGGGAGACGTGGTGGGAAGAGGACCGCCCCGCCGAGGGCGGCCGCCGTACGGTCGTCCACCGTGCCACCGACGGCGTCCTCACCGACCTGCTTCCCGCGCCTTGGGACGCCCGCACACGCGTCCACGAGTACGGCGGACGGTCCTATGTCGTCGTCCCCGGCCACGGGATCGTCTTCGCGCACCATCCCGACCAGCGGCTCTACCTCGCCCGGTCCCGCGCCGGCGGCGAGCCGGGCCCGGGCGCGGAGCCGCCCCGCCCGGTCACGCCGGAGCCCGACGCGCCGGGCGCGCTGCGCTACGCCGACCTGCGGGTCGAGGACGGCCCGGACGGGCCGCGGGTGTGGTGCGTGCGGGAACGCCATCACCAGGACGCCAAGGTCACTCGCTCGATCGTGGCCGTGGAGCCGACCGGGGCCGGCGAGGTCGCCGAGCAGGTCACCGGCAGTGACTTCTACGCCTCGCCCACCCCGTCCCCCGACGGCCGGCACCTCGCCTACATCTGCTGGAACCACCCGCACATGCCGTGGACCGGCACCGAGCTGCGGGTCACGCGGCTGTCCGACGGCGCCACGTGGACGGTGATGGGCGGGCCCGCCGAGTCGGTCCTCGCGCCGCGGTGGTGCGACGAGCGGCGCCTGTACGCCGTCTCCGACCGGTCCGGCTGGTGGAACCTCTACCGGGCCGACATCTCCGGCTCGTCGTGCGAGGCGCTCTGCCCGGCGGAGGAGGAGTTCGCCGGGCCGCTGTGGCAGCTCGGGGGCCTGCCGTACGCCGTGCTGGGCGATGGGCGGCTCGCCGTGCTGCACGGGCGCGGCGACCTGCGCCTGGGCGTCCTCGACCCCGAGACGGGCACGCTGGCCGACCTCGACGTCCCCTTCGCGGGGTGGGCGCCCGTGCTGGACGCGGACGGCGACGTGCTCGTCGGTCTCGGCTACCGGGCGGGCGCGCCGCGCTCGGTCGTCCGGATCGACGCCGCCGAGGGCTCCGGTGACGCCGGTCGCGCCGCCGGCACCGCCGACACCGGTCGCGCCGAGGAACTGCGGCGGGAGATCGAGGACGTTCCCGCCGACGTCCTCCCTGCTCCCTGTGTCGTGGAGTTCGGGGCCGTGGACTTCGAGGCCGGGCCCGGCATGCGCGTCCACGCGTACCTGTATCCGCCGGAACAGGCGGACGAGGGCGGCGCGCCGTACGTCGTCTTCGTGCACGGCGGGCCGACCGGGCACGCGACGAGCGAGCTCAGCCTGGAGAAGGCCTTCTTCACCAGCCGCGGCATCGGCGTGCTCGACGTCAACTACGGCGGATCCAGCGGCTACGGCCGGGCCTACCGCGAGCGCCTGCGCGGCCGGTGGGGCGTGACCGACGTGGAGGACGTGGTCGCCGCGGCGAAGTGGCTGGCCGCCGAGGGCCTCGCCGACCCCGCCCGGATCGCCGTACGCGGGGCGAGCGCGGGCGGGTGGACGGTCATGGCCGCCTGCGGCGCGTCGGACGTCTTCGCGGGCGGCGTCTCGGTGGCGGGCGTCAGCGCGCTCGGGCCGCTCGTCGCGGCCACCCACGACTTCGAGTCGCGGTATGTGGAGTGGCTGGTCGGTCCCGAGGACCGGTACGGCGAGCGTGAGCCGCTGGCCCGGGCCGACCAGGTGAACTGTCCCATGCTGCTCATGCAGGGGCTCGCCGACCCGGTCGTGCCGCCGGCCCAGTCGCAGGCGTTCGCGGAGCGTCTGATGGCCCGCGGGGTGCCCTGCACCTATCTGACGTTCGAGGGCGAGGCCCACGGGTTCCGGCGGCTGGAGACCAAGGCGGCTGCCCTCGCCGCCGAGCTGTCGTTCTACCTGCAGATCTTCCGGTGACCGGGGCCGGTCACCCGACGGTCGCGGCCAGAAGCGTGCGCATCGGTCGATCTCGATGCGCTGGTCCGCGTCGCCATGAATGATCGACTGGTTACAACGACGGGATCACGGTCGTCTTCACCGACGAGCAGGGCGGCGGCACCGGGGCGCGTCGCCGCGTCACCAACGAGCCGTCGTGGAGCGCGGACGCCATCTTCGTCATCGTCGACGGCAAGCTGAAGTTCCGCAGCTACGACAAGCTGCCCGTGCCGCGGACGAACCAGGAGAACCGCGTCGCGCACGACGGATCGCTCGTTCCCACCCACCGGGGCCTCCCGCCGGTGCGTCCCCCGCACGACCGGGCCCCCGCCCGGCAGCGGGCGAGGGCCCTTCGCCGTGGCGGCCGAGGCCCCCTTCGACGTACGGCGTGAGGGCCGAGACTTCGACGCGACGGCCGAGACTTACCGGGCGAGGGTTACCGGGCGAACTCGGTGGCGCGGGACTCGCGGACCACGGTGATCCGGATCTGGCCGGGGTAGGTCAGCTCCTCCTCGACCTGCTTGGCGACGTCCCTGGCGATGACCTGGGCCTGGATATCGTCCACGTTCTCGGGCCGGACCATCACCCGGATCTCCCGGCCCGCCTGCATGGCGAAGACCTTGTCCACGCCGTCGTACGACTGGGCGATCTCCTCCAGGCGCTCCAGCCGCTTGACGTACGCCTCCAGGGACTCGCGGCGGGCGCCGGGGCGGCTGCCGCTGATCGCGTCCGCGGCCTGGGTGAGGACCGCCTCGACGGTCCTGACCTCCACCTCGTTGTGGTGCGCCTCGATGGCGTGGACGACGTCCTCGTGCTCGCCGTATCGCCGGGCGATCTCCGCGCCGATCATCGCGTGGCTGCCCTCGACCTCGTGGGTGAGCGCCTTGCCGATGTCGTGCAGAAGCGCGCATCGCTTGACGAGGTCACGGTCGAGCCGCAGCTCGGACGCCATGATCCCGGCGATGTGCGCCGACTCGATCAGGTGCTTGAGCACGTTCTGGCCGTAGGAGGTGCGATAGCGGAGCTGGCCCAGCAACGTGACCAGCTCGGGGTGCATCTCGGTGATGCCCAGCTCGACCAGGGCGTCCTCTCCCGCCCGCACGCACAGGTCCCGCACCTCGGCCTTGCTGCGCTCGTACGCCTCCTCGATGCGCTGGGGATGGATCCGGCCGTCGAGCACAAGCTTCTCCAGCGTCAGCCTGGCCGTCTCCCGCCTGACCGGGTCGAAACACGACAGCAGCACCGCCTCCGGCGTGTCGTCGATGATCAGGTTGACCCCGGTGGTGGACTCGAAGGCCCTGATGTTGCGGCCCTCGCGGCCGATGATGCGGCCCTTCATCTCGTCACCCGGCAGGTGGAGGACGCTCACCACCGACTCGGCCGTCTGCTCGGTGGCGACCCGCTGTACGGCCAGCGTCACGATCTTGCAGGCGCGCTTCTCGCCCTCCTTCCGGGCCTCGCTCTCGATCTCCCGGACGATCAGCGCGGCCTCGCGCTTGGCCTGGTTCTCGATCTCCTTGACCAGCTCCGTCTTGGCCTGCTCGGCCGTCAGGCCGGCCACCCGCTCCAGGATCTCCTGCCGCCGCTCGGCCACCCGCTCCAGCTCCTCGCGGCGGTCGGCCAGCTCGGTCTCGGTCTCGGCCAGCTTGCGGGCCCGCTCGGCCTGCCTGCGCGCCTCCTCGTCCAGCCGCTGCTCGCGCTCGGCCAGCCGGTTCTCCCGGCGTTCGAGGTCGGAGCGCAGCTCCTTGAGCTCCGTCTTGAGGATCCGCGTCTCCTCCTCGACCTCCTTGCGCATCAACGCGGCGCTCTCCGCGAGAGTCTCCGACTTCTTGAGGATCTCCCCCGCGTCACGCTCCGCCTTCGTGCGGATCTCCTCGGCCTCGCGTCTGGCCCGTTCGAGTTCCTCGTTGACCTCGGCCTTCACCTCGGCGAGTTGCTCGGGCGAGGGGCCGGACGGTGAGACGAGGCCGGTGCGGCGCATGACTATGACGAGGGCGGCGATCATCACGAGAGCCAGCAGCACCACCGCAACCGCAAGAACGATCACGATCGTGTCCATGCGCGCTCACCCCTCACGACAACTCATGGCAGAGGTCACACGCGCAGCACGGCAGCGCCCGGTGGCGTCACCAGGACAAATATCGTCGCAATGCCCGGGCGCCCCGAAGGGCGACCGATATGGCCCGAAGGCCGGTCAATGTCTCTCGTCCGTCGTGGTACACCGTTATGGCAATCCGCGCTGCGCGGAGTAACTCCTCACTGCGGTCGAGATTAAGCGTCAGAGAGGTAACGAGCAAGCAAAGATGCCCTGTCAAGTGACTTTTGTGTGGTGCTATGGCTCACTCGAAGCTATCCGGAAGCCCATCTGACGGACTGCCTTCGGCCTCGATCGCCTCTCGGACGACGCGGAAGGCCAGTCCCGGCGCGTAGCCCTTGCGGGCCAGCATGCCGACCAATCGTCGCATGCGCGCCTGCGGCTCCACCCCGCGGGTGGCGGCCAGCTTCCGATCCACGAGCCTGCGTGCGGTCTCGGCCTCCTCGTCCGGATCGAGTCGCCCGACGGCGTCCTTGACCGTCTCCTCGGCCACGCCGCGCTGCCGCAGTTCCTGGGCGAGCGCGCGGCGGGCGAGCCCGCGGCCGGTGTGCCGGGACGTCACCCACGCTGCGGCGAACGCCTCGTCGTCGATGAGCCCCACCTCGGAGAACCGCTCCAGCACGGCGTTCGCCGCCTCCTCGGGGACCTCCCGCTTGCGCAGGGCGTCCGCGAGCTGGGCCCGGGTCTTGGGCGCCATCGTCAGCAGCCGCAGGCAGATGGCTCTGGCCACCGCCTCGGGGTCGGCCGGCGGCCCCTCGCTCGCCGCGGTGCCCTCCTGCGGCCCTTCCGGAAGCCACCCGCCGGACCTCTCACGCTTTCTCCGGCCCCTCGGCGCTCCCCGTTCGCCCAGCCCGCCCTGTTCTCCCGGACCTGCCCAATCTCCCAGAGCCGCCTGGTCTCGCAGGCCCAGCCGGTCTTCCAGCGCGCCCTGTTCTCCCGGGCCTACCCGATCTCCCAGAGCCGCCTGTTCTCTCAGGCCTGCCCGGTCTCCCCGCCGGCGGCCGCGCCCCTGACGCCGGCGTCCGGCCCGGCCGGCCTCCTGACCCGCCTCCGCTCGCCCGAACTCCCCGCGGCCGCTCTCCGCACGCCGGATCTCCTCACGCAGGGCGGCGATCGTCGCGGAGGCGTCCTCAGCCTGCCCGGGCGGCTCTTCGGCCGGCCCCCAGGGTCCCGAGTTCCAGTCCCCCGGCCCGAGCCCGTCGTCCGGGCCGGGGGCCTCGTCGCGCCTCACGCCTGCGCTCAGACGTCACCCGGCTTGGGCGCGCTGGCCGCCTTGCTGCCCCGGCCGGAGGTGGGGGCGGGCGGCGCCGCCGGAGCGGCGGGGGGCTCGCTCGGCGTGTCGAGCCGCGGCCCGACACCGAGCTTCTCCTTGATCTTCTTCTCGATCTCGTTGGCGATGTCGGGGTTGTTCTTCAGGAAGTTGCGGGCGTTCTCCTTGCCCTGCCCGAGCTGGTCGCCCTCGTACGTGTACCAGGCGCCGGCCTTGCGCACGAACCCGTGTTCGACGCCCATGTCGATCAGCCCGCCCTCACGGGAGATGCCGATGCCGTACAGGATGTCGAAGTCGGCCTGACGGAAGGGCGGGGCCATCTTGTTCTTGACGACCTTCACCCGGGTCCGGTTGCCGACCGGCTCGGTGCCGTCCTTGAGCGTCTCGATCCTGCGCGCGTCCAGCCGCACCGACGCGTAGAACTTCAGCGCCTTGCCACCCGTGGTGGTCTCGGGGCTTCCGAACATGACGCCGATCTTCTCGCGGAGCTGGTTGATGAAGATGGCTGTGGTCCGGGTCTGGTTCAGCGCGCCGGCGATCTTCCGCAGGGCCTGCGACATGAGGCGGGCCTGGAGACCGACGTGGCTGTCGCCCATCTCGCCCTCGATCTCGGCCTTCGGCACGAGGGCCGCCACAGAGTCGATCACGATGATGTCGACGGCGCCGGAGCGGATCAGCATGTCCGCGATCTCCAGTGCCTGCTCACCGGTGTCCGGCTGAGAGACGAGCAACGCGTCGACGTCGACGCCCAGCTTCTTGGCGTACTCGGGGTCGAGGGCGTGCTCGGCGTCGATGAACGCGGCGATGCCGCCGCCCTTCTGGGCGTTGGCCACGGCGTGCAGGGCGACCGTCGTCTTACCGGAGGACTCGGGGCCGTACACCTCGACGATCCTGCCGCGGGGATAGCCGCCGATGCCGAGGGCGACGTCGAGAGCGATAGAACCGGTGGGGATGACCTCGATCGGGGCGCGCGCGTCGTCTCCGAGGCGCATGACGCTGCCCTTGCCGAACTGCCGCTCGATTTGCGCGAGGGCGGTCTCAAGGGCCTTCTCGCGGTCGTTGATTGCCATTGGATGCCCCCTGGAGGGTGTCGTCTGCTCGGTCACCGAAAAGCTACGGGGTGCCACCGACATTTTCCGGAGCTTCCCGCACACCGCCCCGAGAGGTGGGCCGGGAGCCTGTCGCGCCCCGGCGACCTGACGGCGCGCACCCCGGCGGCGACCAGTCCAATATAGCCGAACGACTGTTCGATCACATGCCGGAACCGCCCACGAGCCCGGGACGAAACGGCGTCCCGACCGCGCCGTTACATTCCCGGGCGTTACTCTGCCATGGTTGCCAGCGCGCTGACCTGGGACGATCCTTGTGTCAAAGCTGGATCTCCCCGCTGGAGGGGCCACGTGACGGGCACCGGCGACTACGGCGGACAGCGCCTTGCCCGCCTTGAGGCGCTCGCGGCGCGGCTCCCCGAGCACGGTCTCTCCGCGCGGCTGCTCGGCACGGACGATCCGGTCCTGTCCGTCTGGCACCCGGGCACCGGCAGGCAGACGATCGTCTTCGCGACGCCCGCCAAGGAAGGCTGGATGTTCCTGTGGGCACCGGGCGGCCAGGAGAGCGCCGACGACCCCGGCCGTGCGGCCGAACTGATCGGTCGGACGCTCTCCCGGCCCCCCTGATCCTCCGCCGGGGCCCCGGCCGTCAGCGTACGACCTCGCCGAGCTTGACGCGGGCGCCGGTGCGGAGCACCGCCCGCCGGTAGACGCGGGCCGCGCCCAGCAGGACGGCCACCACGGCCACGACCATGAGCGCTCCGGCGATGAGGATCTCCCCCAGCGGCACGTCGACGGCCGCCGTACGCACGGGCATGACCATCGAGGAGAACGGCGGCACGAACGACAGCACGCGCGCGACCGTGCCCGTCGGCTCGACGGCGGCGAAGTAGGCCGTCAGGTAGGTGAGCATCATGAGCATGGTCATCGGCGTCAGGACGGTGTTGAGCTCCTCCTGCCGCGACACCAGGGAGCCGAAGGCGGCGGCGAGCGCCGAGAAGAAGGCGTAGCCCAGCACGAACCAGACGACCGCGCTGACCACGATTCCCCCCATTCCGGGCGGCAGGTCGGCCATGAAGCCGGTCGCGGACGACGCCGCCAGACCGGCGGCGATGACCACGACGAGGTTGACCAGCCCCAGCGAGCCCAGCCCGGCGATCTTGCCGCCCAGGAGCTGCCAGGGACGCACCGAGGTGAGCAGGATCTCCACGATGCGGCTGCCCTTCTCCTCCACCACGCCCATGGCGACGAACATCGAGGAGTAGATGAGCAGGAAGAACAGCACCATCACGATCAGTGTGGCGATGCCGGTGCGCACGCCCTGGTAGCGGGCGTCCGCGCCGACGGACTCCACCGTCAGCGGCGTGATCGTGAGGCCGGCCGCCTTGATCTGGGCGTCGCGGTGGGCGCTGTCCAGGATCAGCCCCAGCCGCTGCTCGAGTTCGCCGTTCGCGAGGACCTTGCTCCCGTTGACGAGGGCCGCGTCGATGTCCCCGTCGACCACGGCCTTCCGCGCGGCCGCCTCGTCCGGCCAGCGGGAGTACGCGAGCTGGGCCGCGGGAGGGGGCGCGGCGCCCACCACGCCCACGTCGTAGGTGTCGTCGCCGCCGAGGACCTTGGGCAGGAACGCGAGCGCGGCCACCAGGACCGCGCTGACCGCCAGACTGATCAGGTACGACTTCGTCCTGATGCGCGTGCGGATCTCCCGCTGGGCGACCAGCCACAGGCCGTTCATGCCACCGCCTCCCTGAAGATCTCGGCCAGCGTCGGCTGCCTGCGGCCGAAGTGCTCCACCCTGCCCGCCCCGATCGCCGTACGCAGGATGTCCTGGTCGTCGCCCGCCTCGCACAGCAGGACGTCGCGGTCGCCCTCGCGGGTGAGCTCGCCGGGCAGGCCGTCGGCCCAGCCGGGTGCGGCGTCCCTGACCACGACCCGCAGAACCCCGCGGCCCTCCCGCTCGCGCAGCTCGCCGACCGGTCCGTACGCCACCATGCGGCCCGCCGAGATGATGCCGACCGAGTCGCAGAGCCGTTCGACCAGGTCGAGCTGGTGGCTGGAGAAGATCACCGGCACACCCGCGGCGGCGCGGTCCTTGAGCACCTCCGCGAGCGTGTCGACCGCCAGCGGGTCGAGGCCGGAGAACGGCTCGTCGAGGATCAGGACCGCCGGCTCGTGGACGAGCGCGACGGCGAGCTGCACCCGCTGCTGGTTGCCGAGCGACAGCGCCTCCACGGCGTCGTCGCGCCGCTCGGCCAGGCCGAGCCGTTCGATCAGGGCGGCGGTGGCCGAGCGCGCGGCGGCGGGGGCGAGCCCGTGGAGCCTGCCGAAGTATTCGATCTGCTCGGCGACCTTCATCTTCTGGTAGAGGCCGCGCTCCTCCGGCATGTAGCCGAACGTGCGGCGGTCGTCGTACGTCACCGGGCGCCCGTCGAGGCGCACCTCGCCGGAGTCGGCGTCGAGCACGCCCATGACGATCCGCATCGTCGTCGTCTTGCCCGCGCCGTTGGCGCCGACGAACCCGAACATCTCACCCGGCCGTACGCCGAAGCCCACCCCGTCGAGGGCGGTCTTGTCTCCATAGCGTTTGCGTAGGCCGTCGATCTCAAGCACGGGGGGTCGCCTCCACAATTCGTCGCAGAACGTCCATGTATGTCTCGAAGGCCGTACGTCCCTGGTCGGTCAGGGAGAGCCAGGTGCGCGCCCGCTTGCCGACGAAGGTCTTCTCCACCCGGACGTAACCGGCCTCTTCGAGCGTGAGGATGTGCTTGCTGAGCAGCGAGTCGCTGACCTCGATGGTGTCGCGGAGGAAGCGGAAGTCGGCCTTGTCCGCCGCGGCGAGGGCCGCCATGATCGACAGCCGCACCGGCGCGTGGATGATCTCGTCGAGCTCGTGGCGCGGGTGGGCCGTCATCGGTTCCTCATCAGGCGGAGTCCGCCGTACACCAGGGGCAGCCGGGCGAGCACCGACAACGCGACGAGCACCGCCGTCCAGCCCGCCGTGGGCCGGTCGGGCAGCAGCCAGACGCCGACGACGAACGGAACCATCATCGTCACCACGTACGCGGCCGAGACCGGCCCGTTGATCCGCTTCATCAGCCGGTCGTGCACCCGCAGCCGGGCCCAGTACACGCACAGGGCGACCGTCAGGACGATCCACCCGAGCCCGGCGATCAGCGGCAGCGGATAGCCGCCGAGGAACATCGCCGGCCAGTAGACCATCGTGGCCAGCCCCACGAACAGGTACGCCCGTCCGGGCCCGCGCGAGGAGTGCCGGACCCGCCGCCCCACGCGCCCGATCTCCTGGAGAGCCTCATCGGGAGTGAAGTGATCTCCGCTCATGTGCTTCCTCCGTGTTCATCCGCTAAACACGCTAGCAAGCACTCAACCGACGTTCAAGTGGTTGCCATAGACGACGGACGACATGAGCAAGGGACGGAGTGGCACGTGACGGGATCACACCGCCGCGATCACGGAGTGGAGCCGGCGAAGACCGCCGCCGAGCGGGAGCCGCCGCGCCGGGACGGTCTGCCGGCGGGCGGGAGAGGGGGTGTCAGCGCAGCCTGGGATCCACGTCGACCTCCTGGCAGACGGCCTGCCAGACCTGCTTGGCCGCCACGCCCTCCGCGAGGGCCTGCTCGACCGTTCGCCCGCCGAGCCCGGCGATCACGTAGTCCTTCGCCCACGACTCCGCGTACGCCTCCCCGAAGTGGCGGCGCATCCTGTTCCAGAAGTCTGTGAGGCGCATGCGTTCAGTATGACGCCGCGGCCCTGATGCACGTCCCGGCCTCGGCGCCGCGAGCGCTTCCCGCCCGCAGGAGACGGCCTCACATGACGCGGGTGCCGTACATCTCGCCGAGCGGGTCGGCGAGCAGTTCCAGGCGGGCGCCGTCCGGGTCCTGGAAGTAGATCGAGCTGCCGCTCTCCACCTGGTACGGCACACCGGCGGCGTCGAGCTTGCCGCGCAGGCGCTCCCACGTGGCCCGCTCCACGGAGATCGCGATGTGGTGGAGCCCGCCGAGGACCTCCTTGTACGGCTCCAGGTCGAGGCCGGGGAGGTCGAAGAACGCCAGCAGGTTGCCGTTGCCGATGTCGAAGAAGAAGTGGTTGGACCCGCGGTAGTCGCGGTTCTCGAATATCTCGGTCAGCGGGAACTCGAGGAGCTCGTGGTAGAAGCGGATCGTCCGCTCGACGTCAGACGAGATCAGCGCGAAGTGGTGCAGACCCCTCGCACTGCTGGCGGCACGGCGCTCGCTCAGGTAGCGCTCGCGGATCCGCGCGCGCTGCGCCTCGATGGCCGCGTAGTCGATTTCCATACTGAGGAAGACTGTCCCATCAGTGGCATCTCATGCCATCCGGGGTCAGCGGGATGGCGGCGCGGCGTTTTCTGTCGGTGGGGCGATGCATGATGGGCAGGTGGGTGCGCTCGACGGCTTCAGCCCGATGACCAGGGAGTGGTTCACCGGCGCCTTCGCCACGCCGACCGCCGCCCAGGAGGGCGCGTGGTCGTCGATCGCGCGGGGCGAGAACACGCTCGTGGTCGCCCCCACCGGGTCGGGCAAGACGCTCGCGGCCTTCCTGTGGGCCGTCGATCGCCTCGCCGTCGAGCACACGACGGGCCCGGCCTCGGCCGGAGACGTGGCTGCGCGGCAGGAACGCGACGGCGCCTCCGCGGCGGGACTGCTCAGCGGTTCCGAGCCGGGGCGGCAGAGCGATCGGCAGGGCGATCGGCAGAGCGGCCGCCGCGGTGCGCGACGCGGCCGGAAGGACGACCGGGAGCCGCCCCGGCCCTGCCGGGTCGTGTACGTCTCCCCCCTGAAGGCCCTGGCGGTGGACGTCGAGCGGAACCTGCGGGCCCCGCTCACGGGCATCCGGCAGACGGCCCTGCGGATGGGCCTGCCCGCCCCCGACATCTCGGTGGCGATCCGCTCCGGGGACACCGCGGCCGAGGACCGGCGCCGTTTCGCCGCCCGGCCCTCCGACATCCTGATCACGACGCCCGAGTCCCTGTTCCTGATCCTCACCTCTCAGGCGCGCGAGGCGCTGCGAGGCGTCGACACCGTGATCGTGGACGAGGTCCACGCGGTCGCGGGGACCAAGCGCGGGGCGCACCTCGCGCTGACGCTGGAGCGGCTCGACGCCCTGCTGCCCGCTCCGGCCCAGCGCATCGGGTTGTCGGCGACCGTACGGCCGGTCGAGGAGGTGGCGACGTTCCTCGGCGGGTCCCGCCCGGCCACGGTCGTGCAGCCGCCCTCCGAGAAGGTCATCGAGGTCGACGTCGTGGTGCCGGTGGAGGACATGACCGAGCTGGCGCCGCCTCCGCCCGGCGCCGACGGCGAGTCGCCCGAGCACCGGAGGAGCATCTGGCCGCATGTCGAGGAGCACCTGCTCGACCTGATCGAAGCCCATCGGTCCACGATCGTCTTCGCCAACTCCCGGCGCCTGTCGGAGCGCCTGTGCACCCGGCTCAACGAGCTCGCCTGGGAACGGCGGACCGCCCCCGAGCCGGGCGGGGGTCCGAGCCCGGGCTTGGGAGATCCGGCTCACTGGTCGGACGCCTTCGAGGAGTTGCACGCGCAATGGTCGGACCGGCGCGAAGGCCCTGACGCCCAGGGCGGGGACGCGCGGCGGGCCGGCGCGGTCATGCCGTCGGAGATGATGGCCCAGGCGGGGGCCTCGGGCGGCGCGATCCCTGAGGTGGTGCGGGCGCATCACGGCTCTGTCTCCAAGGAGGAGCGGTCCCAGATCGAGGAGGCGCTGAAGTCGGGCCGCCTGCCCGCGGTGGTCGCCACCTCCAGCCTGGAGCTGGGCATCGACATGGGGTCGGTCGACCTGGTGGCCTGTGTCGAGGCGCCGCCCAGCGTGGCGAGCGGCCTGCAGCGCATCGGACGCGCCGGGCACCAGGTCGGGGCGGTGTCCCGCGGCGTGATCTTCCCCAAGTATCGGGGCGACCTCGTCCAGACGGCCGTCGTGGCCGAGCGCATGCGGACGGGGCAGATCGAGGAGATGCGCTATCCGCGCAACCCCCTCGACGTGCTGGCCCAGCAGATCGTCGCGATGACCGCGCTCGACGAGTGGACGGTCGACTCGCTGGAGGCGCTGGTGCGCCGGGCCGCGCCGTACGCCACGCTGCCGCGCGGCGCGCTGGAGGCGACGCTCGACATGCTCGCCGGGCGCTACCCGAGCGAGGAGTTCGCCGAGCTGCGGCCGCGCATCGTCTGGGACCGGGTGACGGGCACCCTCCAGGGCCGTCCCGGGGCCCAGCGCCTGGCGGTGACGAACGGCGGCACCATCCCCGACCGCGGGCTGTTCGGTGTGTTCCTGGTGGGCGACAAGGCGTCGCGCGTGGGCGAGCTGGACGAGGAGATGGTCTACGAGTCCCGCGTCGGCGACGTGTTCGTGCTGGGCGCGACCTCGTGGCGGATCGAGGACATCACCGCCGACCGGGTCCTGGTCTCCCCCGCCCCCGGGCAGCCGGGCAAGCTGCCGTTCTGGCACGGAGACGCGCCGGGCCGGCCCGCCGAGCTCGGGCGGGCGATCGGCGCGTTCCTCCGCGAGCTGTCGGCCGCCGGGGCGGGCGGCCGGGGCGACGGGGCGTCGGCCCGCGAGCGGATCCGCGCGGCGGGGCTCGACGACTACGCCGTCGGCAACCTGCTCGCCTACCTGGCCGAGCAGCGGGAGGCGACGGGCTATGTGCCCGACGACCGCACGCTCGTGGTCGAGCGGTTCCGCGACGAGCTGGGCGACTGGCGCGTGGTGATCCACTCCCCCTTCGGGGCGCGGGTCCACGCCCCCTGGGCGCTGGCCATCGGGCGGCGGCTGCGCGAGCGGTACGGCGTCGACGTCCAGGCCGTCCACTCCGACGACGGCATCGTGCTGCGCGTGCCCGACACCTTCGAGGACGCGCCGACCGACGTCGCGGTGTTCGACGCCGAGGAGATCGAGCAGGTCGTGATCGAGGAGCTGGGGGGCTCCGCCCTGTTCGCCTCCCGGTTCCGGGAGTGCGCCGGCCGCGCCCTCCTGCTGCCCCGCCGCTCGCCCGGCAGGCGCAGCCCCCTGTGGCAGCAGCGCCAGCGGGCGGCCCACCTGCTCGGCGTCGCGAGCAAGTACGCCGGGTTCCCCGTGGTGCTGGAGACGATGCGCGAGTGCCTGCAGGACGTCTTCGACGTGCCAGGCCTGGTGGAGCTCATGC
Source organism: Microbispora sp. NPDC046973 (assembly GCF_040644495.1). NCBI lineage: Bacteria > Bacillati > Actinomycetota > Actinomycetes > Streptosporangiales > Streptosporangiaceae > Microbispora > Microbispora sp. NPDC046973. The sequence goes on from NZ_JBEYWQ010000022.1 coordinate 136,826, forward strand.
GGGACGTCGCCGCCCGCCGGGTGCGGGTGGTCGAGGTGGAGACCTCCCAGGCGTCCCCGTTCGCGGCGTCGCTGCTGTTCAACTACATCGGCGCGTTCATGTACGAAGGTGACGCGCCGCTGGCCGAGCGGCGGGCGCAGGCGCTCGCCCTCGACACCGCGCTCCTCGCCGAGCTCATGGGGCAGGCCGACCTGCGGGAGCTGCTCGACCCGGATGTCGTCGCCGAGACCGAGCGGGAGCTGGCGCGGCTGGACAGGCCGCTGCGCGACGCCGAGGACCTCGCCGACCTGCTGCGCTCGCACGGCCCGCTGCTCGCCCAGGACGTCTCGATCCGCGAAGGAGATCCGGGCTGGCTCGCCGACCTGGAACGGGCGCGCCGGGCCATCCGGGTGCGCGTGGCGGGCCACGAGCAATGGGCCGCCGTGGAGGACGCATGGCGCCTGCGCGACGCGCTCGGGGTGCCGTTGCCGGTGGGCGTCCCGCACGAGTTCCTCGAACCGCCCCTCGCAGGCGGGACCGCCGGGACGGGCCGGGCCGCCGCCCCCGATCCGCTCGGCGACCTGGTCGCCCGCCACGCCCGCACTCGTGGGCCGTTCTCCTCCGGCACGGCCGCCGCGCGCTTCGGCGTGGGCGTCGCGGTGGTGGACGAGGCGCTGCGCCGTCTCGCGGCGGCGGGCAGGGTGGTCGCGGGCGAGTTCCGCCCCGGGGGCCGGGGCGAGGAGTGGTGCGACGCCGGGGTGCTGCGGCTGCTGCGGCGCCGGTCGCTGGCGCGGCTGCGCAAGGAGGTCGAACCGGTTGCCCCGGAGACGCTGGCGGCGTTCCTGCCCGCGTGGCACGGCATCGTCCCGCAGAGCCTCACGCCGACCGGCGGCGGCCAGGGCGGGAACGGCGGCCCGGCCGGGCTCGCGGGGCCCGGCGCCCGCACGGGTCCGGTGCGGCAGGAGGGCCATGGCCCGGCGCGGGCCATGGACGCTCTGATCACGGCGATCGAGCGGTTGCAGGGGGCGGCCGTCCCCGCTTCCGCGCTGGAGTCGCTGGTGCTCCCCGCACGAGTGCCCGGATACTCCCCCGCCCTGCTCGACGAACTGACCTCGTCCGGGGAGGTCGTCTGGGTGGGCCAGGGCTCCCTGCCCGGCGGCGACGGGTGGGTCGGTCTCTACTTCGCCGACACCGCGCCCCTGCTGCTCCCCACTCCGGCGGAGATCACCGTGACTCCGCTGCACGAGCAGATCCTGGAGATCCTGAGCGGTGGCGGCGCGCTGTTCTTCCGCGAGCTGTCCAACCGGGTCGCGGCGGCGGCGCTCGGCGACCGGGTGCCGCCCCTGTCCGGCCCGGACGCCGCCACGGCCCGCCGGGCCAGAATCCTCGGCCGCGCCGAAGCGGGGCCGGATGGGGCGGCGGGTGTCGCGGGTGCGAGCGCCGGGCCGGACGAGGCGGCGGGTGTCGCGCGTGCGAGCGCGATGCCGGACGACACGACGCTCGCGGCGGCCCTGTGGGACCTCGTCTGGGCGGGCCGGGTCACCGGCGACACGCTCGCCCCGCTTCGCTCGACGCTGGGCACCGGGCGGCCCGCCCACCGGCCGTCGGCGACCAGGCGCCGCCGCGCGGTGCTGCCGACGAGAAGCGGCCCGCCGACCGTGAGCGGCCGATGGTGGCTGCTGCCCTCGCCGTCGCCCGACGCCACCCAGCGGGCCCACGCGCAGGCCGAAGTCCTGCTGGAGCGGCACGGCGTGCTTACGCGGGGCGGCATCACGCCCGAGCGCCTGCCGGGTGGCTTCTCCGCCGTCTACCAGGTGCTGCGCGCGTTCGAGGAGAGCGGCCGGTGCCGCCGGGGCTACTTCGTCGAAGGTCTGGGCGGGGCCCAGTTCGCCCTGCCGGGCGCGGTCGACCGTATGCGCGCCATGTCCTCCACGCCTCCCCCTCCGGCCGAGGACCTGTGGTCGATCCCCGCCCCGCCGCCGCCCCGCCGTGCGGTCGTGCTCGCGGCGACCGACCCGGCCAACCCGTACGGCGCGGCCCTGCCTTGGCCGGACCGCACGGACGACGTCACCCACAAGCCGGGCCGCAAGGCGGGCGCGCTGGTGGTGCTGGTGGAGGGCGCGCTGATCCTCTACGTCGAGCGCGGCGGGAAGACCCTGCTCTCGTTCGGGCCCGAGGAGGACCTGAGGGCTGCCGTGCAGGCCCTGGCGGTCGCCGTCAAGCGGGGAGCCCTGGGGAAGCTGACGGTCGAACGGGCCGACGGCGCCGCCATCACCGACTCACCGCTCGCGGCCGCGCTCGAAGCCGCGGGCTTCCACCCCACGCCCCGCGGCCTGCGCATCCGCGCCTGACGCCACCCTTCCGCCATTGGTTCAGCACAGGCCCATCCGTCCTCCGCCACCGAGTCCAGCCGGTCGGCGGGGTGCCGTCATCGCCGCCACGCCGGCACGGGCGGCCGTGGTGGCGGCGGGGTGCCGTCATCGTCGCCACGCCGGCGCGGGTGGCCGTCGTCCTGCCCGGCCCCGCACCGTCGATCGGGCCGTCCCTACAGCTCGACGGGGCCGTAGATGGCGGCGGGGGCGCGGCGGGTCATGGCCCAGTAGCGGTCGCCGTACGACCAGTGCCACCACTCGGTCGGGTAGTTGACCAGCCCGGCCGCCTCCAGGGCCTTACGCAGGACGTCGCGGTTGCGCCGCGCCTCGGCTCCCACGGGGGCGTCGGTGTAGCACGCGCCGCCGCTCTGCTCAGGGGTCGCGTTGACCGCCGTCCCCATGTCGAGCTCCACCCCGTCGTCGTCGCACAGCGTGAGGTCGACGGCCGCGCCCGCCGTGTGTGGGGCCACCTCGATCGGCGAGACGTAGCGGCTCGCGGCGACGTGCAGCTCCGCGCCCGTCATCCGGGGGAACGCCGCCCGCAGCTCGTCCTTGTACTCCTCGAAGTATTTCGTCTGCAGCGCCGGCGGGCGGTAGCCCTCGACCACCACCAGGTTGCACCCGGCGGGCAGGTGCTCCTGGGCCTCCTCCAGACGGGCGAGCAGGCCCTCGCGCAGGTGGGCGTAGGCCCCGGCGGGGTCGGCGAGCCGCCCGTCCACCCGCAGCCGCCCCCGTACGTCGCTCAGCTTCTCGCCGCACTCGTCCACGCCGATCGAGGTCACGAGGGGATCGGAGATGAGCACCGGCCCCTCGGCGAGGCCGGGCACGGTGGAGCGATCACGCGGAGAGTCGGGCATGAGGATCAACCTACCGTCAGACGGTGTCCGAAAAGACCTCTTCGCGCGCTCGGTCCAATGCCGCGACGATCGCACCCATAAGAACGGGATTGCCCTCCACTCCGGTCGCCACCACCGTGGGACGGCTCGGACACACCCGGGCCACCGCCTCCTCGACCCGCTCCGCGAGGTGAACGCCGCCGGCCCTGCCCACGGCGCCGCCGAGCACGACGAGTCCCGGGTCGAGGACCACGGAGACCGCCGCGACCCCGACCGCGAGCCGTCCGGCCAGGTCTTCGACGAAGGCCTCGTTGCCGGCGTCGACGGCCGTACGGATGAGGTCGGCCACCTCGGCGTCCCGCATGTCCGCGGCGTCGAGGCCGTGCGCGCGGGCCAGGTTCCACAGCGCCTCTCCTCCGACGAGGCGCTGGAAGGAGCCGGTCTGCGGCGCGGTGACCGCGCTCGGCAGCGGCTCCCCGGGAACGGGCAGCCAGCCGATCTCGCCCGCGCCGCCGGTGATGCCGCGGTGCAGCCGGCCGCCGAGCATGACGCCGAGGCCCTGGCCGACGCCGGTCCACAGGATCACGAAGTCGTCGGCGCCCCGCGCGGCGCCGTACGTCTGCTCGGCGAGGGCCGCCAGGTTGACGTCGTTCTCGATGATCACGCATTCGCCGAGCAGGGTGCGCAGCCCGGCCAGGATGCCGACGTGCCAGGTGGGCAGGTCGACCGAGTAGCGCACGTCGCCGGTGAGCGGGTCGACCACTCCGCGGGTGCCGATGACGAAGCAGCGCAGCCGGGTGAGTTCGATCCCGGCCGTCCCGCAGGCCCGCTGGACGGCCTCGTGGACGATGCCCACCGGATCGCGGGCCTCGCTCGGGTCCACGGTCACCTGGGCGACGACCGTGCCGGTGATGTCGGCGACGGCGGCCGTGACGCTGTCCGGCAGCACCTCCAGCCCGGCGACGTACGCGCTGGAGGGATTGACCCCGTAGAGCGCGGCGTTGGGGCCGCGTCCGCCGGGACGCTCCCCCGCGGCCGTGACCAGCCCGCGCGTCTCCAGCCGGGCCAGGAGCTGGCCTGATGTGACCTTGGACAGCCCGGTAAGCTCTCCCAACTCGGCCCTGGTCAGCGGGCCTCTGGAGATGAGGAGTTCCAATGCCGCGCGGTCGTTGATCTGCCGAAGCAGCCGAGGCGTACCCGGTCGTTGAGGCACCGGCTGGTTCCCCTCTCGTCACGATCCGCTAACGCGGTCTTTTTTATAAGAAAGTTTCTTGTTAGTTTATCGCCAGCCAGCCCGGAGGCAACCGATAGCCTCGGGACGCCAGAGCGCCGACCGAAAGGAGAGCGCCTTCCAGCAGGTGAGCGGCCCGCCGACACCCCCCACGAGGCGCACCCCCGACGCGAAGCCGGGAAGGGAGAGACCCATCGTGAAGATCGTGAAGATCGCGGTCGCGACCACCGCGACCGCTGCCCTGGCCCTGGGACTCGCCGCTTGCGGAAGCGACGACTCCGGAAGCACGACCGCCCCGTCGGCTTCCGCCGCCGCGAGCGGTCCGAAGTTCGCCGGCCAGACCCTTACCGTGTGGCGACTCGGTGCCCCCACCGACGTCTTCACCAAATACATGGACGACCTGAACGCCAAGTTCAAGGAGAAGACCGGCGCCGAGGCGAAGGTCCAGTGGATCCCCTGGCCCGACGCCCAGAAGAAGTGGACCACCGCCCTCGCCGGCGGCGAGGGCCCGGACGTCACCGAGTTCGGCAACGACCAGGTCGCCGCCTGGGTGGCGCAGGACGCGCTCGCCGACATCACCGACGCCGTCAAGGGCGACGCGGAGCTCCAGCAGATCCCGCAGAACCTGTGGAGCTACGAGACGATCGACGGCAAGATCTACGCCGTGCCGTGGGGTGGCGGCACCCGCGCCGTGCTCTACCGCAAGGACTGGTTCGACAAGCTCGGCATCGAGGTCCCCAAGACCTGGGACGACCTGGTCGCCGCGGCCAAGAAGATCGTGGACAAGCAGGGCAAGGACGTCGACGGCTTCGCCTTCAACGGCGGCTCCGACGCGAACATGTCCCTGTCGCCGTTCGTCTGGTCGGCGGGCGGTGACTTCGCCAAGTTCGAGGGCGGCAAGTGGGTGGGCCAGCTCACCCAGCCGGGCTTCAAGGAGGGCTTCCAGTTCTACACGGACCTGGTCGCCAAGGACGGCGTGTCCGGCAAGGGCCGCCTGACGCAGAACTCCGTCGACATCGCCCAGCGCTTCGCCGCCGGCAAGGTCGGCATGTACGTCACCGGTGGCTGGGACATCGCGGCCATCAAGGAGCAGAGCAAGGGCAAGGTCGACGAGTCGAAGATGGGCTTCTTCTCGCTGCCCGCCAAGGACGGCTCCGGCCCGGCCCCGGCCTTCCAGGGCGGCAACGACATCGCCGTCTGGAAGGACGCCAAGAACCCCGAGCTCGCCCTCGAGTACGTCAAGCTCGCCGCGGGCAAGGAGTTCGGCGTCCGGTACGCCAAGGAGGGCGGCCTGCTCCCGCTCTACCCCGACGCGCTCCAGGAGCTGGGCAGCGACCCCGCCCAGAAGCCGTTCACGGACACCTTCAAGGTCGCCAAGGGCTTCCCGGCCAGCCCCAACTGGGCGGAGGCCAACGACACCAAGGCCGTGCTGCAGAACGCGGCGCGTGAGGTGATCGAGGGCAAGAAGAGCGTCGACCAGGCTCTGACGGACGCGAACACCGAGCTTGAGACGATCCTCAACCAGTAGATCATGACTCACATGTCAACCCTCGCCCGGGGCGGAGCCGACACCTCCGCCCCGTCGCGGCGCAGTCGCAAGCGGGCGCGCAGGCCGGGGCTCTCCCCGAAGGCCGTCCCGTACGTCCTGCTCCTGCCCGGCTTCCTCGTCATCGCGGTGCTGCTGCTCTACCCGCTGTACCAGATGGTCGAGATGTCCTTCCACAAGGTCGGGCTCCGGCAGATCAAGGCGGTCAACCCCGCGCCCGCCGACTTCGTCGGCTGGGACAACTACTCGCAGATCCTCGACTCGGACCTGTTCTGGTCGTCGCTGCGCAACACGGTGCTGTTCGCCGTCGTCACCGTCGCGCTGACGCTCCTCCTCGGGACCCTCGTCGGCCTGCTGCTCAACAAGCTCGGGCCGAAGATGTCGACCTTCGTGATCGTCGGCATCATGGCCGCCTGGGCCACCCCGCCCACCGCTCAGGCGATCGTGTGGAAGTGGCTGTTCGACTCCGACTCGGGCATCGTCAACTGGGCGCTGAACCTGCTGCCCGACTGGCTGTCGAACCTGCTGTTCGGCCGCGCCGACTGGAGCGGGCACCCGTGGTTCAACGACACCCTCACGCTCTACTTCGTGCTGATCGTGGCCGTGGTGTGGGCGTCGTTCCCGTTCATCGCGGTGTCGGTGCTCGCGGGGCTCAAGAGCATCCCCTCTGAGCTGTACGAGGCGGCGAAGATGGACGGCTCCGGAGCGGTCACCACGTTCAGGACGATCACGCTTCCGCTGCTCAAGCCGGTGTTCTCGGTGCTGGTCGTGCTGTCGATCATCTGGGACTTCAAGGTCTTCACGCAGCTCTACCTGCTGGCCGGCGGCACCGTGAACCGCGACGCGTTCAACCTGTCGCTGTGGAGCTACGCCGAGGCGTTCAGCAGCCCGCCGAAGATGGGCCTGGGCGCCGCCATCGCGGTCGTGCTGACCGTGATCCTGCTGCTGATCACCTTCGTGTACGTGCGTCAGATCGTGAAGACGGAGGACGACATCCGATGAGCCCGCTCGCCCGCAGGAGGCTCGGACGGGCCGCGCTGAACGCGGCCGGGGTCGTGGTGTTCCTCTTCGCGGTCTTCCCCGTCTACTGGATGGTCACCACGGCCTTCAAGCCGAACGACCAGATCTTCACCACGAGCTTCATCCCCTTCCCCAGCCCGCCCTCGATGGACCACGTCTCGCGGGTCTTCACCAAGGGCGTCGCCGGCCACTCCATCTGGCAGTACCTGTTCAACAGCACCCTCGTGGCGCTCAGCGCCGTCGTGCTCGGTGCGGTGTTCGCGCTGCTCGCGGCGACCGCGGTGGCCAGGTTCCGTTTCCGGTTCCGCACGTCGTTCCTGATCCTGCTGCTGATCGTGCAGATGGTGCCGGCCGAGGCCCTGCTGATCCCGCTGTTCACCATGGTCAAGCGGCTCGGCCTGTACGACCAGCTGCTCGGCCTGATCATCATCAACGTCGGCCTGACGCTGCCGTTCTCCGTCTGGATGCTGCGCACGTTCGTCGCGGCCGTGCCCAAGGAGCTGGAGGAGGCCTCCTGGATCGACGGCGCGGGCCGGTTCACCACGTTCTGGCGGGTGCTGTTCCCGCTCGTCGCGCCCGGCCTCGTCGCGACCAGCATCTTCGCGTTCATCACCACCTGGAACGAGTTCGTCTACGCCCTGACCCTCATCGGCGACCAGGGCAAGTACACGATGCCGGTCGCGCTGCAGTTCTTCGTCGGCCAGCGGTCGACCGACTGGGGCGGCATCATGGCCGCCTCCACCCTGATGACCATCCCGGTCCTCGTCTTCTTCCTGCTGGTCCAGCGGCGGATGGTCTCCGGCCTCGTCGCGGGCGCGGTCAAGGGATAGGCCCACCGCCACCGGCAACCCACCCTCGTACGGCCGCCCTCGTACGGCCCGCTTGTACGGCCACCGCACCCGGTGGCCGTACGGGCCCTGCCCGCGCGCCCTCACTCCCACTGTCACCTAAGGAGCCGAGACACCATGTCCGCCACCCGCGACCCCCTGGCGGGGGCCGCCGACCTGTCCACGCGTACCGGCGACCCGGGCCTGCACCGGCTCGCGGCGGGCGCACTGCTGATCTCGTTCCAGGGGACGACCGCGCCGGACTGGGTCCTGCGCGGCCTGGAGGACGGTCTGGGCGGCGTCTGCCTCTTCGGGTTCAACGTCGCGGACGGCGAGCAGGTCGCCGCGCTCAGCACCCGTCTGAACGAGGCGGGCCGCCCGGTCGTCTCCCTGGACGAGGAGGGCGGGGACGTCACCCGGCTGGCCTACCACACCGGGAGCGCCTACCCGGGCAACGCGGCGCTCGGCGCGGTGGACGACGTGGCCCTGACCGAGCGGGTCTACCGCGCCATGGCCGCCGACCTGGCGCGGAGCGGGGTGAACCTCGACATGGGCCCGGTGGCCGACGTCAACACCGCCGACGACAACCCGATCATCGGCACCCGGTCGTTCGGCTCGTCGCCGGGCCTCGTGGCCCGGCACACGGTCGCCGCCGTACGCGGCCTGCAGTCGGCCGGGATCGCCTCCTGCGTCAAGCACTTCCCCGGCCACGGGGCCACCCATCAGGACTCCCACCTGGAGATCCCGCTGGTGGACGCCCCGCTCGACCTGTTGAGGGAGCGCGAGCTGGTTCCGTTCCTCGCGGCGATCGAGGCGGGAGCAAAGTCGATCATGACGGCGCACGTGGCGGTCCCCGAGCTGACCGGGAACCTGCCCGCGACGCTCAGCGCGCAGGCGCTCACCGGGCTGCTGCGCCGCGAGCTGGGCTACGACGGCGTCGTGCTCACCGACGCCCTCGACATGCACGCGATCAGCGGGAGCGTCGGGCTCGCCGAGGGGGCGGTGAGGGCCCTGGCCGCGGGCGCCGACCTGCTGTGCCTCGGGCCGCTGCCCACTCCGGAGGACGTACGGAGCATGGTGGACCACATCGTCGACGCCGTCGCCGAGGGCAGGCTCGCGGCCGAGCGGCTGGAAGAGGCCGCCGCGCGGGTGGAGCGGCTGCGCGACTGGTTCGAGGCCTCGCGTACGACGGTGGTGGAGGACGACGTCATCGGTCTCACCGCCGCCCGGCGCGCCGTGTCGCTGACGGGCTCGGCGGGGCCGCTGGTCGACCCGTTCGTCGTCGAGATCGACACACCGCCGACGATCGCGGTGGGCGAGGTGCCCTGGGGGGTCGCGCCGTGGCTGTCGGAGGCCGAGATCGTCCGGGTCAGGCCGGCGGAGGCCGACGCCGCGGCGCTGCTGGGCCGGGCCCGGGAGCGTTCGCTGATCGTGGTCGTCAAGGACGCCCACCGCCACCCGGGCAGCCGCGCACTGATCTCGGAGCTGCTCGCCGCCCGCCAGGACGCCGTGGTGATGGAGATGGGCCTGCCGATCTGGCGGCCCGAGGCGGGGGCCTACATCGCGACGTACGGCGCGGCCCGCGCCAACACCCAGGCCGCGGTGGAGCTGCTGAGCGACCCGGTGGCGGGGCTGTAGAGGGCGGAGCCGACCGGCCCATCGGCCGGTCGGCCCCTGTTCGCTACGGCGGCGTCCCCGGTACGTACACCCTGATCGCCACGCCGGCCCGGTCAGCCGCAGCTGGTCGCCGTGTAGTCGCTCTCGTAGGACGTGGTGACCTTCTCGCCGTCGATGAACGAGGTGCCCGTGACGGTGACCTTGCCCGCGCCGATCTGCGTGGCCCGTGCGTTGAAGGACTGGTACGCCTGCTTGCCCGGGGCCACGTCGGTCACGGTCTTGGAGCCGTAGGGGGTGGTCAGCGTCACGGTCGCCGGCACGTCGCCGTCGTTGACGGCCGTGACCGCGACGTACACCGACGTGCCCACGCAGCGGGACGAGGCGGTGACGGTCAGCGGCGTCTCGGCGGGCGGCGGCGCCATGACGACCGTGAAGTCGGCCGTGGCGACGTCGGAGGTGTTGCCGGCCTTGTCGGTCGCACGATAGCTCACGGTGTGCGCCCCCGGCCGGTCGATCACAAGCGCCTTCGTGTACGACGCGAACGGCTGACCGTCGACCGAGTACTCCACCGTGTCCACACCGGACTCGGTGTCGGTCGCGGAGATGGTCACCGTGGCGGAATCCACGTAGTCGCCATTTGCGTCCTTCGTGCCGGACACAGCCGCCGACACCGTCGGCGGAGTGGTGTCCTTCGGCTGCGGGGCCACCACCGTGAACGTCACCGACCGCACCTCAGAGGTGTTGCCGGCCTTGTCGGCGGCCCGATACCGCACCGTGTGCTCGCCGACCTGGTTCACCGGCACCGGAGCCGTGTAGGCCTGGAACGCGCCGCCGTCCAGGGCGTACTCCACCGTGTCCACGCCGGACTCGTCATCGGTGGCCGAGACGGTCACCGCGGCGGAACCCACGTAGTCGCCGTCGGCGTTCTTGTCGCCCGACACCGACGCCGACACCTGCGGCGGCGTCGTGTCGGTGGGACCGGCGCTGGTGACCACGAGCTCGCCGACCATTCCCGCGTGACCGGGGATCGCGCAGTAGTAGCGGTACGTTCCAGGGGTGAGGTTCACCTGAACCTCGTGCCTGCCCCCGTTCGTGTCGAAGGGGCTGGCGACGATGTTGACGTTGACGTCGTGGTTGTAGCCGGGGCTGGAGACGTCGAACGTCAGCGTGTGCGTCATCCCGGAGGTGTTGCCGGTCGACGCGTTGGTCTCGAAGACGATCGTCGCAGGGCCGGCCGTCGCCGTGGTCGGCACGGACTTGTACGCGGTGTAACTGTTGTCGGCGGTCCAGACGAGCGTCTGCTCCGCCGCCTGGCCGACCTGCTGACTCTGGTCCTGTGCCGCGGCTCCGGCTCCCGACAGCCACACCGTCGGCAGTGCCACTGCCGCGATCACCAGGACCATGCGTCCGAGCGTGGCAGGGGTCCTGAGCGCCCTCCGCACATCACTGAGGAAGCCCGAGAAAGATCTGATGCGCATATACCGTGTACCTCTCATGATCTGATGCGTCGGCCGGCGGACATCGTGCTTCGGCCGGCGTCACTCGGAGGGCGTGCCGGGCGGGAGAGCTCGCGCACACGGGCGTCGCGGAACTCGGCCAGGCGGTGTCGGCCTCGGAGCGGTGGCAGGTCGGGCGGCCATGACGGGCGGCGTCGCCACGCCCGGAGTCAGGGCGACGTTTCCCTTGTGATCACGGCGCGGCGCCAGGCGGGTGGCCGGGGGGTGCGAAGAGGTCTGTTCGGCCCATCGTCCGCTCCTTCGGTTGTGGGGGGGCAACAGCAACCTTCGGAAGAACTACCTGATCAGCCGCAGTGGTCGCTGGGCTCGCCGATGTCGGACGTGGCGCCGACCTTGTCGAGCTCCTCGTCCCTGCGCCGATCGATCATTCCCGGCGACGGCATCGGTGCCGTGACGTCCTTCATCCCTTCAGAGAGTGGTGGCCGCTCCTCAGGCGCTTCGGCTGGAAACGTAACAGTCTGGCCGCATTTAGTCCACAACCATTACTAAGTTCACTAGTTCGTTACCATACTTACCGAAGAAATCAGCTAAAGACCCGTTACGCATCGTTAGAAGTGCCCTCACACCTGCACGAATCCTCCGGATCGGCATGCCCGGCGCTCCGCGGGCCGGCCTTGAGATCTCGACCCTCAGGTCGTATCCGCCGGCTCGCCGCCGGCATCACGGACCACCCCCCAGCTCGCCGCGCCCGGGCGAGCGCCGTCACCGATTGGGAACCATGACCGAGAAAAGCACCGATGTGAGGCGACGCCTGCTCTCCCG